>NZ_AQOH01000046.1 GCF_000364705.1 Pseudomonas fuscovaginae SE-1
GACCTGACCGTGGTGATCGGCATGGCCGAGAACGACAAGGGCCAGTTCTACAACACCACCCTGATGATCACTCCCGAAGGCATCGCCCTGCGTTATCGCAAGACGCACCTGTGGGCTTCGGACCGTGGCGTATTCAACCCGGGCGATCGGTTTGTGACCTGCGAGTGGAATGGCCTGCGGGTGGGCCTGCTGATCTGCTACGACATCGAGTTCCCCGAAACGGCCCGCGCCCTGGCGCAGTTGGGGGCCGAGCTGCTGATCGTCACCAACGGCAACATGGACCCGTACGGACCGACCCACCGCACCGCGATCATGGCCCGCGCCCAGGAAAACCAGGCCTTTGCGCTGATGGTCAACCGCGTCGGGGAGGGCGATGGTGGCCTGCTGTTCGCCGGTGGCAGTGCCCTGGTCGACCCGTTCGGGACGTTGCTCGAGGAGGCCGGGCGCGAGGAAAGCCATTTCAGCGTCGAGCTGGACCTGAGCCAACTGACGGCGGCCCGGCGTGACTACCGCTACCTGAACGACCAGCGCCTGCGCCTGCCGGGCGAGGTCGTCGAGCATGCCGACGGGCTGCGGGAACTGCTGATTCCCCAGGCCTGATCCCTGCTTTGTTGCGGCCGGCCCTTTCGCGGGCAAGCCCTGCTCCTACAGGTGGCGCGGGATGTTGTAGGAGCAGGGCTCGTCCGCGGACAGGGGCTACTGCGTGACCCGGTCCACGCACTCATAAGAATTCTGTGACACCGCTGCACCTTTGCCGAACTCGGCTCTGCCATAAATCCAATAACATTCGGAGTAGTCGCCTCATGGCTCGTTTGCAACGCACCCTTTCGCTGGGGTCGGTGGTGCTGTTCGGCATCGCCTACATGACGCCGATCATTGTCCTCGGCACTTTCGGCATCCTCGCCCAGTCCACCGCCGGCAGGGTGCCGGCCGCCTACCTGGCGGCGCTGGTGGCGATGTTCTTCACTGCCATGAGCTACGGGCGCATGGCCGCCGCCTTCCCGGTGGCCGGCTCGGCCTACAGCTATGTGCGCAAGGCCATCAGCCCGAAGCTCGGTTTCATCGCCGGCTGGGCGGTGCTGCTCGACTATCTGTTCCTGCCGATGGCGATCTGGCTGATCGGCGCGGCCTATCTCAACTCGGCGTTTCCCTCGGTGCCGCAGCCGCTGTGGGTACTGGCGTTCATCGTTATCACCAGCCTGATCAACATCGTCGGATTGCGCCTGGCCAACGGTATCAACTCGCTGTTGATGCTGGTGCAGTTTCTGGTGCTGGTGGCTTTCGTCGCCCTGGCGATCCACTACGTCGGCGGTGACGCCAGCAAGCCGCTGTGGACCCTGGCCCCGTTCTTCAACGGTGACATGCGGATGCCGCTGGTGATGAGCGGCGCGGCCATCGCCTGCTATTCGTTCCTGGGTTTCGACGCGGTCAGCACCCTGACCGAGGAAACCCGCGATCCACGACGCACCATCCCGCGCGCGATCATGCTGATCACCCTGATCGGTGGGCTGATCTTCGTCGTCGTGTCGTACTTCGTGCAGTTGGCTCACCCGGCCTTCGTCTTCGACAACGTCGACTCGGCGGCCTACGAGATTGCCCGCAATATCGGCGGCGACCTGTTCGTCAGCATCTTCCTGATCGGCCTGATCGTCGGCCAGTTCGCCTCGGGACTCTCGGCCCAGGCCAGCGGTTCGCGCCTGCTCTATGCCATGGGACGCGACGGGGTGCTGCCGAAGTCGTTCTTCGGTGGGTTGAGCGAGCGCTTCGGCACGCCGGTCAACAGCATCCTGCTCTGCGCCGTCGTAGCCTTGCTGGCGCTGAAGCTGGACGTCACCACGTCCACGTCGTTCATCAACTTCGGGGCGTTCCTGGCGTTCAGCCTGGTGAACCTGTCGGTGATCTTCCACTACTGGATCGGCACGCCGCAGCGCGGCCTGCGCGAGCTGCTGCTGTTCCTGGTCTGCCCGCTGATCGGTCTGCTGGCGGACCTGTGGCTGATGGTCAGCCTCGACCACCTGGCGATCTACCTGGGCGTGAGCTGGCTGGCGGTCGGTGTGGTGTACCTGGCGTTCCTCACCGGCGGCTTCCGCCAGCAACCGCCGGAGATGGATTTCCAGGAAGCCAATTGAGTCGTGTGGCGGACCGTCTCGACGAGGCGGTCGTGTCAGGCTGCTGTCCTGTTCTGGCGGATCGGCAACTCGATCCTGAAGGTCGTGCCAACGCCCACCTCGCTGTTGACCGTGATCTGCCCGGCATGTTTCTGCACGATGCCGTAGGACAGCGACAGGCCCAGCCCGGTACCCTTGCCGATCGGCTTGGTGGTGAAGAATGGATCGAAGATCTTCTGCATCGTCTGCGCTGTCATGCCCGAGCCGTTGTCGGCCACCTCCAGCCAGACCTTCTCGCCCAGGCTGCCGCCGCGCAGGCTGATGGTGCCACGTTCCGGCCCCATGGCCTGGGCGGCATTGACCACCAGGTTCATGATCACCTGATTGATCTGGGATGGCAGGCATTCGATTTCCGGCAGGTCGGCGTAGTCCTTGACCACATCGGCCTTGTACTTGATTTCGTTGGCGACGATGTTCAGGGTCGAATCGATGCCCTGCTGCAAGTTGCTCCACTGCCATTCCTGGGACGAGTCGACCCGGGAGAAATTCTTCAGGTCCTTGACGATCTGCCCGACCCGGGCGATGCCGTCCTTGGATTCCCTGATCAGCAGTGGGATATCGTCCTTGAGGAAGTCCAGTTCGATCTTCTCGCGCAAGGCCCGCAGGTGGCCGAGCAGTTCAGGCGAAGCGATGCCTTCTTCGGCGCTGTGGTAGGCATCGAGCATTTCCCGCAACTGGGTGAAATAGCCGTCGAGAGTGCCCAGGTTGGAGCCGATGAAGCCGATGGGATTGTTGATTTCATGGGCCACCCCGGCGGCCAGTTGGCCGAGGGAGGCGAGCTTTTCCGATTGCACCAGTTGGCTTTCGAGCTGCTTGCGTTCGTCGATTTCGTGCTGCAGGGCCAGGCTCGCCTGGGTCAGCGCCTGGGTGCGCTGCTCGACCAGTTCCTCGAGATGATGCATCTGCAGGTTGGCCTGCTGGGTCATGTCCCATTTGTTGGTCAGAGTATTGGCCAGTTGCTGGACCTCGATGTTGTCGAAGGGTTTTTTCAGGATCAGCAGGCGGTCATGGCCGTGCAGGCGCTCCAGCAGGTCTTCCCAGGAATAGTCGGTGTAGGCGGTGCAGACCACGATCTGCAGTTGTGGATCGGCCTGCCACAAGTGCTCGATGGTTTCGACGCCGTCCCAGCCCTGAGGCATGCGCATGTCGACGAAGGCCAGGGCATAGGGGCTTTCGGCGGCCAGGGAGCGCTCGACCAGGGTCAGGCCTTCCTGCCCGCCATAGGCGCAGTCGAGCTCGAAAGGCGGGTTGCCGCCGGCCTTGGCTTGCTGGCCGAACAGCGCCGCTTCCATCAGGTCCAGGTCCGGGCTTTCGTCCTGGGGTGGCATGAGGATCTTGCGAAAGTCATCGTGGATCGACGGCGTATCGTCCACCAGCAGGATGCGGCGGTTGGGCTGTGTTGTCATGGGACCCCCACGGCGGTTTTCAAGGGCAGTTCGAGCGTGAAGACAGCCCCCTTGCCGGGGCCGTCACTATGCGCGGTCAGGTGTCCGTTCATTTCCATCGCCGCCAGGGCGCAGCTGTGCAGGCCGAAGCCGTGGCCGTCCTTGCGGGTGGTGAAGCCATGGGCAAAGATGCGCGTCATGTTTTCCGGGAGGATGCCTTCGCCGTCGTCCTTGACGCTGATGCGCAGGGTCTCGCCGTCGACTACCCGCACCTGCAGGGTGATCTGGCGCGCGCGGTCGGTCAGGCTGGACATCGCCTGCTTGGCGTTGCTGATGAGGTTGATCAGGATCAGCAGCATGCGGTGCCTGTCGCCCATGATCCGCGGAACATCGCCGTAGTCGCGCACCACCACGACGTTGTGCCGGGTCAGGGCGCCGGAGTTCATGCGCAGGGCGTCCTCGAGCAGGTCGCCGACGTGCAGGGGTTCCTCCAGGCTGGAAACCCCCGCATAGGATTGCTGGGTCGAGACGATTTCCTTGATGTGGTCGACGCTCTTGCTCAACTGGCCGAGTTCCTCGCTCATGCCCTGCTGTTCGGCGGCGATCGCCTCGACCAGTTGATTCAGGTAGCCGGGCAGCAGCTTGCCCTTGGCGTCGAGGGTGAGGAATTCGCCGAGGTCGGCCTGGTGCTCGTTCATCAGACCGACCGCCTTGCCCAGGCCCAGCGCCTTGCTGTTGCGCAACTTGCGGGCCACCAGATCGGCGGAGATATTCACGCTGTTGAGCACGTTGCCGACGTTGTGCAGCACGTTGGTCGCGATCTCGGCCATGCCGGCGTGACGGGCGGTTTCCACCAGCTCGCTCTGGGCTTCGCGCAGTTCGCGGGTACGTTCCTCGACTCGCTGCTCCAGGTGCTCGTTGGCGGTTTGCAGGGCCCGGTTGATCTGGTTGATCTGCGCGTAGCTGCGCGCCAGGCGGCTGGCCAGGTACAGCAGGAGAATCGCCATCAGCGCGGAAAAAATCAGCAGGTACAGGTGATACTGCTGGTCGATCCGTTCGGCGGTCTGCTGGTCCTGGTTCAATTGGTCGGTGATGGCGTCGAGGCTTTCGGACACCGGTATCGCGGCGATTTCGTCCAGCAGCGTATTGACGTTGGGCTGTTCGCGCAGCACCAGTTGCACGTGGTTGAGCAGGATCTCCATCGGTGCCCTGAAGGCCGGTGGCAGGCGTTCCCGGTCGACCTTCAACTGGTTGATGCCCAGCAGGATGTCGTTGGCACGTTCTTCGGTGGTGATCTGGGCGAACTCGAGGGTACTGAGCAGCAGGTCGTAGATGTCGTTGGAAGTCGCCTGCAGCATCAGTTTGTCGAAGTCCTCCAGCGCGCCGAGCTGGCGCTGGATGTCGTCCTCGGCGGTGGGCAGGAAGGCCAGCGAGTTGCGCAGCACGGCGTTGCGCGACTTGAACTGTTCGACCAGCCGCTCTTTCTCCTTGAAGGCATGGGCCAGCGTCGCGCGGCGGTCCTTCCAGGCATCGGAGGTATCGTGCGCCTGGCTGGCCGGCAACGTCTGGAAGGTCTGCCAATGGGTATGCATGCCGATCTGGGGTCTGATCAGCGGGTCGTAGTTGCGGGCCACGGCGATCCGGGCCTTGAGGATTTCCGTGTCCCATTGCGCGTCCAGTTGCTTGATCTGGCCGATCAGGTCGCGGGCTTCGGCATATTCCTGGGACAGATCGCTGCGCGACATGACATAGAGAAACACCAGAACCGCCGCCAGCACCGAGGTCAGCAATGGCAACAGGATCCGGTTCAGCAGGCGCCTGGTCGGTGTCATAGCGGCTTGTCTCCCCGTTCGCCGGTCAGCGTCTCGAGGAACAGCACGATCAGGCGCTTGTCCTCGGCCGAGGGAATGCGCCCCAGCTGATAAGTGAACATCACGTCGACCGCATCTTCGAGGGTCTTGGCCGAACCATCATGGAAGTAGGGCGCGGTGAGGGCCACGTTGCGCAGGCTGGGTACCTTGAACACATGCCGGTCATCCTCCTCGCCGGTGACCAGGAAGCGCCCCTGGTCGGCCTCGGTCGGGTTGCCGCGGGCCTGGAAATAGTCGCCCATCACGCCGAACTTCTGGAACATGTTGCCGCCGATGTTCACGCCCTGGTGGCAGGCGATGCAGCCGTAGTCCTTGAAGCGCTGGTAGCCGTACTTCTCGTCGAGGGTGAGGATATCGGTGTTGCCCTTGAGGTACTGGTCGAAGCGCGAGTTGGGGGTCTGCAGCGTGCGTTCGTAGTTGGCCAGGGCATTGCGCACGTTGGCCTCGGTCACGCCATCGCGGTAGGCCGCGCCGAAGGCCGCCTTGTAGGCCGGATCCTTGACCAGGGTGTCGATGATGTTCGGCCAGTTGTTGCCCATCTCGATGGGGCTTTGCAGTACCTGGCCGATCTGGTCCTCCAGGCTGTCGGCCCGGCCATTCCAGAACTGCTTGAAGTTCAGCGCCGCGTTGAACACGGTGGGCGTGTTGACGGCGACTTTCTCGCCATTGAAACCAATGGAAAACGGTTTGTCGTCGACCCCGCCCTTGTCCAACTGGTGACAGGTGGCGCAGGAAATGCTGTTGTTGACCGACAGGCGTTTTTCGTTGAACAGTTGGCGACCCAGTTCGACCTGGCGCGGGTCCAGCGCGGGTACGTCCGGCAGCGGTTTGAGGGGTTCGTCCAGAGGCGCCGCCAATGGGGGCTGGCCCCAGGTGTAGGCAAGCAGTAGCAGCACAAGCACTCGGCGAAATGACATTGCAGGCTTCCCTGGCTGTAGAGGGGCGTGGGAGCGTTCAGTCCTGGCCCGGCGCTTTTTCCCGCCAGGTCTGTATCAAATGGGCGAACGCATCGGCTTCGACGGCTTTGCTGAAGTAGTAACCCTGCACCTCTTCGCAGGCGTGGGCCTTGAGAAATTCCAGTTGCTCGCGGGTTTCGACACCTTCGGCGATGGTGTTCAGGTTCAGGCTCCTGCCCAGGCTGATGATCGCGCTGACCAGCGTCGCGTCATTCTGGTCGCCGCCGAGGTTGCGCACGAACGACTGGTCGATTTTCAGCACGTCGACCGGAAAGCGGCGCAGGTAGCTGAGGCTGGAGTAACCGGTGCCGAAATCGTCGATCGCCAGGCGGATGCCCAGGGCCTTGAGCGCGTGCAGCACGTCGACCGTGGCATCGATGTTCTGCATCAGAATGCTTTCGGTGATTTCCAGCTCCAGGAAATGCGGGTCCAGACCGGTTTCCTCCAGAACCCGGCGAATCCCGTCGAGGTAGTCCCGCTGGCGGAAGTCGATGGCCGAGACGTTGACCGACATGATCAGGTTGCCCACCCCCTGTTCCTGCCAGGCCCTGGCCTGGCGGCAGGCCTGTTGCACCACCCAGCGGCTCAGCGGCACGATCAGCCCGCTGTCCTCGGCCACCGGAATGAAATCGCCGGGGAAGATCCAGCCGCGCTCGGGGTGCAGCCAGCGAATCAGCGCCTCTGCGCCGACCACCGTGCCGCGCTTGAGGTCCAGCTTGGGCTGGTAGTGCAGCACGAATTCGTCGCGCTCCAGGGCCAGGCGGATTCCCGACTCGATGGACTGCTGCCGGCGGGCGCGCAGGTTCATGTCCTCGATGAAGAAGCCGAAGTTGCCCGGCCCCTGTTCCTTGATGCTGCGCATGGCGGTCTCGGCCTTCTTGACCAGGCCCAGTGCGTCCTCGCCGTCGCCCGGGTACAGGCTGATGCCCATGCTCGCGGTGACCCGCAGGGCATGCCCGGCCACTTCCAGTGGGGCGTTGACCGCATTCAGGACCTTTTGCGCGATACCGTTGGTCTGGTGCGGATGGGCGATATCGGGCAGCACCAGGACGAATTCGTCGGAGCCGTAGCGAAACACCGAGTCGGACTGGCGCAACGCGCCGATCAGGCAGCGCGCCACGTGCTTGAGCATCTCGTCGCCGACCGGATGCCCCAGGGCATTGTTGATGCGCTTGAAACGGTCCAGGCCGATGAACATGACGGCTGTCTGTTCATCATGTCGCTTGGCCAGGGCGATGGACTGGCTGAGCCGGTCGACCAGCAGGGTGCTGTTGGGCAACTCGGTGAGGACGTCGAACTGCAGCAGGCGCGAGACCTGCAGCAGTTCCTGGACGCGTTCCTCGACGGTCCGCTCCAGTTCGGCCATGCGTGTGGCCATGTCCCGCGCCAGCTGCCATTTCCACGTCAGGGCGCTGGCCATCTGGCGGATTTCCAGGCTGTCGAAGGGCTTCTTCAGGATCAGCAACTGGTCGCCGAACGCCAGGCGGTCGGCCATCGACTCCCAGGAATAGTCCGAATAGGCGGTACACAGGGCGACCTGCAGGCAAGGGTCGACCTTCCACAGTTGCTCGATGGTTTCCAGGCCGTCCCAGCCCGGTGGCATGCGCATGTCGATGAAGGCCATCGCATAGGGACGGTCGGCGGCCTGGGCCAGGCGTACCAGTTCCAGGGCCTCCTGGCCCTGGTACGCCGAATCCAGCTCGAACACCTGGCGTTGCGGCTGGTCGACCCCGAACAGCAGGGTCTCGGTCGACTCCAGGGACAGCTCATCCGCCTCTTCGGGGCCGAGGATCTTGCGGTAGTCCTGATGAATCGAGGCGGTGTCGTCGATGATCAGGATGCGCCGGTTGGCGGCGCCGGTCAGCGCGTTCATCACGATCTCTCCGGATCGGGCAGTGCCTGCGGGGCGATGGTGCCCCGCTGCAGTAGCCTGGCGGCCTCGTGGCTGTCGACAGCCTTGCTGAAGTAATAGCCCTGGGCGGTCATCGGCGAGCCGGTGGAAATCAGCGAACTGCGCTGCTCCAGGGTTTCCACGCCTTCGGCGATGATGCCGACGCCGATTTCGCGGGCGAAGTTGATGATCGCCTTGAGGGTGGTGGCGCTGTCCGCGTCCTGGGTGGCGTGGTTGATGAATGACTGGGCCAGCTTCAGGTGATTGACCCGGTAGGTCTTGAGGTAATCGAAGGACGAGTAGTCGGTGCCGAAGTCGTCGATGGCGATCTTCACCCCGAGTTCGCGCAGGCGCGGCAGCACGTCGTTCTGCGTCCACTTGGTCTGGGCCAGGGTCGCCTCGGTGACGTCGAATTCCAGGTCCGACGGCGACAGCCCCCAGCGGGTGGTCGTCTCGATGACGTCGTTCAACAGCGCGCTGCCGCTCTTGAGTTGGGCCAGCGACAGGTTGATCGCGATCACCGGCGGCGCCACGCCCTCGTCGCGCCACTGGCGCATCTGCCGGCAGGCGTGGTCGAGTACCCAGTGGCCGAGGGCAACGATGGTGCCGGTCTTTTCCGCGGCGGGAATGAACACGTCGGCGCCGAGCAGGCCACGGCTGGGATGGTTCCAGCGCACCAGCGCCTCCATGCCGAGGATCCGGCCGCTGGTGAGGTCGACCTCCGGCAGGTAGTGCAGTTCCAGTTGGTCCTGTGCAATGGCCTCTCTCAGGTCGTTGGCGATGGCCATCCGCTCGATGACTTCCTGATTGATCTCGTCGCAGTGGAAGTGATACTGGTTGCGGCCCTGCTCCTTGGAGCGGTACAGCGCCATGTCGGCCTGGACCAGCAGGGTGTCGGCGCTTTCGCTGTCCGGGGCGTAGGTGCTGATGCCGATGCTGACGGAAATCCGCACTTCATTGCCATCGAGGCTGTAGGGCTCGACCAGCGCGTTGCGGATTCTCGCCGCCAGTGCAGCGGAGATGGACGGGTCGCTCATTTCCGTCTGCAGGATCGCGAATTCGTCGCCGCCCAGGCGCGCCACCACGTCGTTCTCGCGGGTGCAACTCCTGATGCGCCGTGACACCTCCTGCAGCAGCAGGTCGCCGACCGGATGGCCGAGGGTGTCGTTGATCCGCTTGAAATGGTCGAGATCGAGGTAGAACACCGCGAACGGCGAGGCGCCGCGCTGGGCGGCGGCGAAGCTCTGGTGCAGGCGTTCGATCATGGTCGAACGGTTGGCCAGCCCGGTGAGTCCGTCGGTGCGGGCGAGCTGGGCGATCTTTTCCTCGGCGGCCTTGCGCTCGGTGATGTCGATGATGATGCCTTCGACCTCCAGCAGGCGCCCATCGGCATCGCGCACCGGCACGTAGCGGTTCTCCACCCAGCGCCACTGGTCGTCGCCGGTGCGCAGGCGAAATTCGATGGAGGCGCCCTGGGCGTCCTTGTCCAGCACCCGGGCCATGGCGGCGTCGACCTTGGGCTGGTCGTCCTCATGAATCAGCTCGCGGGTCCAGTCGCTGGAGGCCACCAGATCCTTGGCCACATGGCCGAACTTGGTGATGTTGTGGGAGATGTACATCAGCGGGAACGAGGGTTCGCCGCGCAGGCGGTAGAGGATGGTCGGGCTGTTCTGGACGATGATGTTGGCATCGGACAGCTCGCGGGTGCGTTCCTCGACGGCCTGTTCGAGCAGGTCCATCTTCAGCGCGGCGTCCTCGGTCATCTGCCACTTGACGGTCAGGGCGTTGGCCAGTTGGCGGATCTCGATCGCGTCGAAGGGTTTTTTCAGGATCAGCAGGCGATCCCCCATGTCGACCCGTTCGTTCATGTCCTCCAGCGAGTAGTCGGAGTAGGCGGTGCACAGGGCGATCTGCAGCTTGGGGTCGACCTGCCAGAGCCGTTCGATGGTTTCCAGGCCATCCCAGCCCGGCGGCATGCGCATGTCGATGAAGGCCATGGCGTAGGGTTGCCCCCGGTCCAGCGCCTGTTCGACCTTGGTCAGGCCTTCGTGACCCTGGAAGGCCGAGTCCAGTTCGAAGACGTGCTCCGAACGGCTGACCGTATCGCCGAACAGTGCCTGCTCGGCCGATTGCAGGTCGTCCACCACCCCTTCCGGGCAGAGGATCTTGCGAAAGTCCTCGTGAATGGAGACGGTGTCATCGATGATGAGGATACGGCGATTGATCTGTGCCGTCACGCCGCTCATCGCGATGCCCTTGCTGGTCGAATGAAATGCACTGAACGCATACAAAGAAGTCCTTTCCCCAGGGTGCACAGCGAATGCGCGCTCGACTGCTTGCAGCATAGATGCAGTTTTGTGCCGGTGCTGGCGAAGTTATTTCGATCACCGTTCATATGGCGCAAAAGCATCTACCCTTAGGGCAAGGCAGGGCCCAGGGATCGCCGGCTATCCTGAGGCTCTTCAATCGACAGCCTCCCAGACGACATGAGGTGCTCCATGGATGAATCCGTCGCCGATTCCGCGACCAGACCCCGTATCCTGCTGGTCGATGACGAGGAGTCGATCCTCAACAGCCTGCGTCGCCTGTTGCGTAGCCAACCCTACGAGCTGGTCCTGGCCGACAGCGGGGCGAAGGCACTGGAGATCCTGGCCGCCCAGCCGGTCGACCTGGTCATCAGCGATGCGCGCATGCCGAACATGGATGGCGCGACCCTGTTGGCGCGCGTTCATGACCTGTACCCTTCGACCCTGCGGATCCTGCTGACCGGTTATGCCGACCTGGACATGATCACCAAGGCGATCAACGAAGGGCGGATCTATCGCTATCTCAGCAAGCCCTGGAACGACGAGGAACTGACGCTGACGGTGCGCCAGGCGCTGGCCTTCCAGCATTCCGAGCGCGAACGCCAGCGCCTGCAGGTGCTGGCCCGGGAACAGAACCAGCAATTGCAGCAGCTCAATGCGACCTTGGAAAAACGCGTGCTGGCGCGTACCAGCGAGGTCCAGCAGACCGCCGACATGCTCGACCTGGCCTATGAGGAACTCAAGCGCAGTTATGCGGTGACCGCCGAAGTGTTTTCGCGGATGGTCGAGTGGCGGCTGCCCAAGGACAAGCAGACCAACCGCGCGGTCATCGACCTGGTACGCGCCTGGTGCAAGGCCACGGCGCTGGACGAGAGCGACAGCCGCAACCTGGCCATGGCCGCAGCCCTGCACAACATCGGCAAGATGGGCTGGACGGACGGCATGATGGGCGCGCCGGCCGACCAGTTGCACCATACCGAGCGCGAGCGCTATCGCGGTTATCCCAAACAGAGTGAGTCGCTGTTGATGACGCTGGAGCCGATGCAGGACGCCGCCCGGCTGATCCTGCACCATCAGGAGCGCTGGGATGGTACCGGCTTCCCCGATCATCTCAAGGGCGAGGCGATTCCTCTGGGCTCGCGGGTTCTGAAACTGGCGGTCGATTTCGTCGAGTTGCAGCATGGGCTGATTCTCGAACGGCGATTGAACAGCGACGAGGCGCTGCTGTTCATTCGCAAGTATGCCGGGCGCCTTTACGATCCGGGGCTGGTGGACGAGTTCGTCAGGGTTTGCGCCGAGCACCTGAGCGATGTCACCACCGGTGACCCGACGGTGAAGGCTCTGGGCACCCGCGAACTGGCGGCGGGCATGGTCCTGGCGCGCAACCTCAATGCCGACAACGGCATGCTGCTGCTCAATGCCGGCAAGGTTCTCAGCGCGCCGCTGGTGGAGAAACTGATCGGTTTCGAAGCCATGGAAGGCGCCAAGTACAGCGTGTTCGTCAAGGTGCCCGAGGAAGTCTCGCCACTGGAGCAGGCCACTTGAGTCCAGCCTGGCAAGCCTGCCTTCGGCGGGCTTGCCAGAGGCTCCCGCGGGTGTGATCCTGCCGCCTTTTGCCGGGATCGCGTTGACGCCATGACTGTTTCTGCCGCCTCCAAGACCATCCGTATTGCCGCCGCCCTGCTGATCGGCCCCGATGGCCGCACCCTGCTGGTACGCAAGCGTGGCACCCAGGCCTTCATGCAGCCGGGTGGCAAGATCGAGCCCCATGAGCCGCCGGCGCACGCCCTGGCCCGTGAGCTCGAAGAGGAACTGGGGCTGCGGGTCGATCCTGCCGCCGCCGAGTATCTCGGCCAGTTCAGCGCTCCGGCCGCCAACGAGCCGGGCTTCGAGGTGCGGGCCGAATTGTTCCTGTTGCGGATCGCCGAGACCGTCGAGCCGGCTGCCGAGATCGAGGAGGTGGTGTGGATCGATCCGGCGGGCGGCGGCGGCCTGTGCCTGGCGCCATTGACACGTGACCTGATCCTGCCGTTCTATCGGGCTTCGCTTGAGCCCACCGCCTGATCGAAACCGCACAAGGACTGTCCATGATTCCCTTGCAAGACTTGCTGATCTTCGCCGCCGCTTCGCTGTTGATGGTCCTGACGCCGGGACCGAACATGATCTACCTGATCTCCCGTTCGATCTGCCAGGGGCCCAAGGCCGGAGTGGTGTCGCTGCTGGGGGTGGTGGGCGGTTTCTTCGTTCACCTGTTCGCCGCCGCGCTGGGTCTGACCGCGGTGTTCATGGCCGTGCCGCTGGCTTATGAGGCGCTCAAGTGGGCCGGTGCGCTGTACCTGCTGTGGCTGGCCTGGCAGGCACTCAAGCCGGGCGCCCGCTCGCCGTTCGAGCCGCGGCAGTTGCCGCCGGATTCGTCGGCGCGGTTGATGACCATGGGCTTTCTCACCAGTGCGCTGAACCCGAAGATCGCGGTGTTCTACCTCTCGGTGTTTCCGCAGTTCATCAGCCCGGAGCACGGCTCGGTGTTCGCTCAGAGTCTGATTCTCGGCGTGACCCAGATCAGCGTGAGCTTCACCGTCAACCTGCTGATCGCGCTGTTTGCCGGTGGCCTGGCCAGTTGGTTCATGCACAACCCGCGCTGGCTGGCGCTGCAACGTTATGTCATGGGGTTCGTGCTGGGTGGCCTGGCCGTGCGGCTGATGCTCGAGCAGCGCCGTTCCGCCTGAGTCGCAAAGGCTGGCGCTGAAACGACAACGGGGTGAGCACAGGCTCGCCCCGTTGTCGTTTCAGCGGACCGCGCTGACGCCGTCGAGGGTGGAGAACGAGGTGTCCTTGGCTGTCAGCAGGAAATCGCGCATGTAGGGCACCTCCAGCATGTCCGTACGAATCGCCGCGTATAGCGTGGCGAAAAGGCCTTTTTCGCCCAGGCGCTTGGCCCTTACATAACCCCGCGAACTGTATTCGTGCAGCGCCCAGTGGGGCATGCCGCAAACGCCACGACCGCTGGCGACCAACTGCATCATCATCACCGACAGTTCCGAGGTGCGGACCTGTGCCGGCTCGACATCGGCCGGCTCCAGGAAACGGGTGAAGATATCCAGCCGGTCGCGTTCCACCGGGTAGGTGATCAGCGTCTCCCGGGCCAGGTCCTCGGGGACGATGTAGGGCTTGCTCGCCAGGGGGTGCTGGTTGGCCACAGCGAGCATGGCTTCGTAGGTGAACAGCGGCACGTAGGTCAGGCCCGGCAGGTCCAGCGGGTCGGAGGTCACCACCAGGTCCAGGTCGCCGCGGGCCAGGGCCGGCAGTGGGGCGAAGGCGAAGCCGGAGGCCAGGTCCAGCTCGACCTCCGGCCAGGCGTCGCGGAACTGGTCGATGGTCGGCATCAGCCACTGGAAGCAACTGTGGCACTCGATCGCCATGTGCAGCCGCCCGGCGGTGCCGCCGGCCAGCCGCGCAATGTCCCGCTCCGCCGCACGCAGCAGCGGCAGGGTGGCATCCGCCAGTTGCAGCAGACGCAGGCCGGCACTGGTGAACCGCACCGGTTTGGTCTTGCGCACGAATAACGCCATGCCCATGCGCTCTTCCAGCTCCTTGAACTGGTGGGACAGGGCCGATTGCGTCAGGTGCAGGCGCTCGGCGGCCTCCACCAGGCTGTCGGCCTCACGCAGGGCATGCAGGGTTTTCAAGTGACGGATTTCCAGCACCAGGGACTCCATGAGGAAAGAGGGGCAAAAGCAGAGGGTTGAGTGAGTTTGTCTCATGATGGGGCAACTGTCGACCTTCAGGCCCGGATGGGCGGCGGGCGGTCGGGGTGTGTCCTCGTCAGTGGAATGAAGTCGCAGGAGCAATCTTCATCAAACTGTCACTGAACTGTGGCAGCGCGCTTGAACAAATATCATCAGACTCGCGCTCCACTGGGGTTCTGCGTTTCGGTATTTGTTCATGCATGTACGTTTCTTTTCAGCGGCCGTCCTGCTGGCCGCCCTGCTGTTCGGCTTGCCGGCGTTTGCGGCCGGCCGTTGCGATGTCAATGTTCCCACCGAGCATGTCGATCTGGACCAGGTCAGCCTGGCCTACCAGAGCATTGGTCGTTCCTCGGATCCGGCGCTGTTGCTGATCATGGGCCTGGGTGGCCAGTTGATTCACTGGCCGGACGAAGTGGTGGTTGCCTTGTGCCAGCAGGGTTTCCGGGTGATCCGCTATGACAACCGCGATGTTGGCCTGTCGACCTGGCGCCAGGCGCCGGCCAGTGCCAACCTGACGTTCGAGGTGCTGCGCTACAAGCTCGGCCTGCCGGTAGCCGCGCCTTACAGCCTGACCGACATGGCCGGCGATGCGCTGGGGTTGATGGATGCGCTGCGGGTCGAGCAGTTTCACCTGCTGGGGGCCAGCATGGGCGGGATGATCGCCCAGCGCGTGGCCGCCATGGCGCCGCAGCGGGTCGAGAGCCTGACGCTGGTGATGACCAGTTCCGGTGCCGAGGGCTTGCCGGCGCCGAATGCGGGGCTGGTGCAGTTGCTGTCGCGGCGCAGTGCGCCGAATCGTCAGGTCGCCATCGAGCAGCAGGCCGACCTGCTGGCGGCGCTGGGCAGCCCCGAGGTGAAGGATGACCGGCACAAGCTCCTGCAACAGGCGGCGACGGCCTATGACCGGGCGTTCAATCCGGAAGGGGTCAAGCGCCAGATCATGGCGATCCTGGCCGAGCCGAGCCGGGTGCCGTTGCTCAACCAGCTACGGGTACCGACCCTGGTGGTGCATGGCACCGCCGATCCGTTGTTGCCGGTCATGCATGGTGTGCACCTGGCGGCGCATATCCAGGGCAGCCAACTGGTGCTGATCCCGGGACTGGCCCACCGCTTCCAGGAAGCGTTCAAGGCGCCGCTGCTGGCGGCGGTGCTGCCGTACCTGCGGGCGCACCAGCAGGATGTCAGCCACGTGGCGCAGCTCTGAGAGGAAAATACGCAGGGCATGTGGTTGGCGCGGTCCCTGTAGGAGCCGGCTTGCTGGCGATAGCGGTATACCAGTCGGCAGATGCATTGACTGACAGGCCGCTATCGCCAGCAAGCCGGCTCCCACAAGAGCAGTGTGCACAAGGTGTCAGAGGCACTCAGCGAATGATCTTTTCCACCTGGATCGCCAGTTTCTTCAGGCGATACCAGAAGCTGCGTTCGGAAATGCCGATCATCTGCGCCGCGGCGGCCTGGACGCCGTTGGCTTCGTGCAGGGCCGCGAGGATGTAGCCCTTTTCCACTTCCGCCAGTGCCGCGTCGAGGTCCTTGGGGATCGCCGGGCCGGCGTTCAGTGCCACGGCCGGGCTGCCCGGCTCCGATGGTTGCGGGGTGAACAGGTAGGCCGGCAGGTCGCTTTCCTCGATCACCGGGCTGGTGGCGACGATGGTCGCCCGTTCCACGCAGTTCTGCAGCTCACGGATGTTGCCCGGCCAACTGTAGTTGGCCATCGCCTGCAGCGCCTGCGGACTGAAGCCGGTGATGCGCTTGCCGGCGCTGGCGCCCAGGGCATGGGCAAAATGCCGGGCCAGCGGGGCGATGTCCTCGACCCGCTCGCGCAGGGCGGGCAGGGGGATCGGGAAGACGTTCAGGCGGTAGTACAAGTCTTCGCGAAACTCTTTGTTCGCCACCGCTTCGAGCAGGTTCTTGTTGGTCGCGGCAATCACCCGCACATCGACCTTGCGTTCGCGCGGATCGCCCACCGGTTCGATCACCCGCTCCTGCAGCGCGCGCAGGATCTTCGCCTGCAGGGCCAATGGCATGTCACCCACCTCGTCGAGAAACAGCGTGCCCTTGTCCGCCTGCATGAAGCGTCCGATCCGGTCCGAGACGGCGCCGGTGAAGGCGCCCTTGCGGTGGCCGAACATCTCGCTTTCCAGCAGACCCTCGGGGATCGCCGCGCAATTGACCGCGACGAAGGGTTTGTCGGCACGGTTGCCATGCTTGTGGATCGCCCGGGCGACCATCTCCTTGCCGGTGCCGCTCTCGCCGGTCAGCAGGATGGTGGCATTGCTTTCGCGTACCGAGTCGACGGCCTGCAGCACCCGCCGGAAGGTCGGGCTGTCGCCGACCAGGCTGTCGATCTGCCGGTGCTCGTCGAGTTCGGCGCGCATCCGCGCGTTTTCGCGCAGGATGTCGCGAAACTGCAGGGCCTTGCTGACGGTGATGTCCAGCTCGTCGATGTCGAACGGCTTGGCGATGTAGTCGAAAGCGCCATTGCGCATGGACTGCACGGCGTTTTTCACCGTGCTGTAGGCGGTCATCACGATCACCGGCAACTGCGGGAAGCGCGATTTGATTTCGGCCAGCAGTTGCGGACCGTCCATGCCGGGCATGCGCCAGTCGCTGATGACCAGGTCGATTTCCTCCTGGTCCAGCACCACCAGGGCCTGCAGGCCATTGCCGGCGGTGAACACCTGGATATCGTTCTGGCTCAGGGCCGAGCCGAGCAGGTCGCAGAGCTTGGGTTCGTCATCGACCACCAGAACCTTATGCGTCATCGTCGTGTTCCTCGTCATCCCCGGCGTCCAGGTCTTCGCCATGGGCCGGAATGTACAGCTTGAAGCACGCGCCTGCATCTTTCTCGCTGGTGCATTCGATCCGCCCGTCGTGGTTTTCCAGGATCGAGAAGACCTTGGCCAGGCCCAGGCCGGTGCCCGAGGCCTTGGTGGTGACGAACGGGGTGAAGATTCGCTCGATCATATCCGGTTCGATGCCCTGGCCGGTGTCGGTGACGCTGATGATGGTGTATTGCGTGTCCTTGGCGATGCCCAGGGTCAGACGCCCGCCGTTGGGCATGGCGTCGATGGCGTTGAGGATCAGGTTCAGGCAGGCCTGTTTCAGTTGGCCGGCATCGGCGTACAGGGTGACGCCGGGGGCCTGGTCGTCGATTCGCGCATCGATGTTGTGGGTCGCCAGTTCCGGGGCGCAGAAACCGAGAATTTCCTCGGCCAGGGCCCGGGCCGGCTGGATCGCCCGGATCGGTGCGCTGGGCTTGGCGAAGTCGAGGAACTCGGTGATCAGGTCGTTGATCCGCGACACTTCGCTGATCACGTATTCCAGATGGCGCTTGTCGTTGTCCGGCAGGCTGGCCCGGCGGTGCAGCAACTGAGTGGCGGTCTTGATGATGCCCAGCGGGTTGCGGATCTCGTGGGCCAGGCCCATGGCGACTTCGCCGAGGGCGTGCAGGCGGTCGCGGCGACGCAGTTGTGCCTCCAGGTGATGCAGTTCGCCCAGGCGTTCGGTCATGTGGTTGAAGGTATGGCTGAGTTCGGCCAGCTCGTCGCTGCCGATCACCGGAATACGCTTGTTGTAGTTGCCGGAGATGACCGCCCCGACCCCCTCGGCCAGGCCGCGCAGCGGCAGGGTCAGGCGTTGCGAGACCAGCCAGCCGACGCTCAGGGACAGCGCCGAGCCGACCAGAAAGATCAGGATGAACAGGTTGCTCTGGTTGACCAGCCCGACCAGGCTGGTGTGGCGCAGCAGGCCGCTGAAAATCACCCCCTGCAGCTCGCCGGTGTCGTTGAAGATCGGCCAGTACAGGCCACTGTAGCGGCTGGTGAACAACTCGCTGGGCAGGCGGGTGTCGCGCAGGGTCTTTTCGATTTTCGTCGGGATCTGCAGCGGGTGGTCCTCGAAGCGCTGGGTCGAGAAAATTTCGGCAAAACCCTTGGAGTTCGCCAGATACAGGCGCAGGTCAAGGGAGTGCACGTCGGCCACGCTGTTGAGGAAGCTGCTGTCCAGGTAGGTGGCGATCAGCAGTTGGTAATCGACCCCTTCCTGGGTGCTCTGGAACGTCGAGACCACCACACCGGTCGGCACCCCGGCGACCTTGATGGTCTGCAGGACGGCGTTGGGCGCGGTGTTGATCTGTTCGACGATGTCTTCGGAGGCGGTGCTGAACACCACCTTGTGATCCTGGGTGCGGACCAGCGCGACCACGTCGATGCCCATCGCGTCGGCGATATCGGCGGTCAGCTTGTCGTGCTTGGCCGCCTGGCGCGAAGTCGGTGGGCGGGTGTAGAGCAGGAACAGTTGGGCGACCCGCGCGTTGTCGCGCTGGATCTCGCTGATCTCGTCCTTGACGATCTTGGTCGATTCCTGCAGCCAGATGCGCACGTTGCTGTCGAATATCTGCGACAGGGTGGTCGCCGCCAGCTCGGCGGCGATCATGGTCGGCACGACGCTGACCAGCCAGAACGCCAGCAACAGTTTGCGTTGCACGCTCCAGCGCGAGATCGAGAAGGGGCGGCGTTTTCGGCGGCGTTCTGAAATGGAATTCATCAGGTTTCGTTTATCGCGGCAGCCATGGCAGGGTCGAATCGATCCGGGCGGACAATCAATTTGACCAGTTTCAGGACATTGTTGACCAGCCGGTTTCGATGGTGAAAGAACAGATTGTTGCCCTGGAAGGTGCAGCCCAGGCGAATCTTGCTGGCATAGCCGGCCTGGCCGCATTCGTACAGGGCGATACCCTGCGCGATGCAGTGTTCGACATTGGCCAGCCAACTGCGGAAATAGAGGTTGTGTTGACGGGTTTCGTTCAGGTCGTGGCCGAAAAATTTATCGATCAGCCGTTGCTTGTCCAGCAGGATCAGGTTGAACGCCACCAGGCGCTCGTCGATCCAGTACAGTACGCAGGCGGCGCGTTTGTCCAAGTGTTTGAGCACACCGGTGAAGTAGTCCGCCGGCAGGCGTTCGAACTGGGTTTCGCTGCGAGACAGGGTCGACTCGTAGAGGCGCATGACCTGTGGCAGTACATCGTCGATGTTGCGCCGCCACTCGATCCGCGGTCCGGGAGCGCGCAGCTTGCGCCGCAGGTCCTTGCGGGTGGATTTGCCCAGGGAGCCGAGATAGGCGTCGATCGAGCCAAAGGCCACCGGCAGTGTCGAGCCGGGCAGGCTCGGCAACTGCTGGAAACCGGCGGCCTTGCAGGCGCTGTTCCAGTCGTTGTCGGCACTGGGGGCGTCCTTGACCGCCGTGAGGCTGATGTTCAGGCGGGCGGCGTCTTCCCGGGCCAGTTGCAACAGGCGCTCGAGCAGGGCCTGGCGGCGCGGCGCGGGCACATGGCTGGCAATGCCGGCATGGCACTGTTCCGAGACGGGCGAACCGATGGCGTACAGCCCCAGTTCGAGCAGGCCCGGCAGCACGCGGTTGACCCAGCCGGTGATGCGCTTGGCCACGCCCTGCACCGTGGTGTCCAGCTTGTAGCGGGTGGTGAAGGCGGGGGCGACGGCCAGCAGGCAGCCGTCTTCGAACAACGCCAGGTAGCGCCATTCGAAGTCGGCGATGCCGGCCTTTTCCACGGCCAGGTAATACTCCCAATTCTCCAGCGCACCCGGGAAACAGTCGTTCCAGGCTGCGCGTTCAATGGCCTCGATACTGGAGAAGGCTTGGGCGTCAATCACGTGGTCTGTCCTTAGGCCCGTTGCCGATAGTCTTCGCGTACGCTCAGGCGCTCGATGAAACCGGCGCTCAACTCGATCACCTCGCGGTACTGCAGGTCGACGGTGATCATGTGGTAGCAGTTGTCGAGCATGACCTTGGTCACGGGGCCACCCAGGTGCTTCTCGACATAGTTGGCGTTCCACGGGCTGGTGATATCGTCCTCGACGGAATGGATCACCAGCGCCGGGGTCCGGATCGACGGCATGCGACGCATCACCACGGCGTTCATCCGGTGCAGTTCGCGCACCGTGATGCCCTCCATGGTCAGCAGCCCGGCATCGCTGCTCTGGCCGGCCTTCATCTGGCGCTCGACGATCGCCCGCAGGCGCTCGTTCTTGATGCCGTAGGGCGGCTTCTCCTCGAACCGACAGATATGCACGCCGAACGGAATCTTCATCAGCAACGGCGTCAGGAACGCCAGCTTGTTGATGCTCCAGCCGTCGTAACGCAGGGTGGTCGAGTACATCAACAACCCGGCGACCTGGCCTGGGAACTCGGAGGCCAGGTACATGGACATGACCGCGCCCATGGACAGGCCGCCGACGAACACCTGCTCGTGCCGCTGTTTCACACCGAGGAAGGTCTTGCGTACGCCTTCGTACCAGTCCTGCCAGCCGGTCGCCTGCAGGTCGGCATTGCCGCCGCAATGACCGGGCAGGGTCGGTACGTACACCGTGCACGTACCGTTCTTGACCAGGCCCTGGGCAACCTTGCGCAGTTCCGTCGGGGTGCCGGTCAGGCCGTGGATCAGCAGGACCCCGACCGGACCGTCGCCGAGGACGAAGCCGGCATCGCCTTCGCCCAGATCGATCGCTGCGCTGTTCACCGTTTCATGGCCCGGTTCAGCAACTGCTCGAGCAGTTTCAAGCCCAGATCGATTTCTTCGTAGGTGATTTCCAGAGAAGGCGCCAGGGTGATCACGTTCTTGTAGTAACCACCCACGTCCAGCACCAGACCCAGCTTGCGGCCATCGACGATCATGTCGCCCTTCATGCCTTCCTCGACCATGAAGTCCAGGGTGGCCTTGTCCGGGGTGAAGCCGTCCGGACCGCAGATTTCGCAGCGCAGGGCCAGGCCCAGGCCGTCGACGTCGCCGATGATCGGGAAGCGCTTCTGCAGGTCCTGCAGGCCTTCGAGGAAGTACTTGCCCTTGGCCATGACCATCGCACCGTAGTCGATTTCGCTGGTCATCTTGAACATTTCCAGGCCTACCGCCGTACCCAGTGGGTTGGAGGCGAAGGTGGAGTGGGTCGATCCTGGCGGGAACACGGTCGGGTTGATCAGCTCTTCACGCGCCCAGATACCGCCCAATGGGTTCAGGCCGTTGGTCAGCGCCTTGCCGAAGACGATCACGTCCGGCTGCACGTCGAAGTGCTCGATCGACCACAGCTTGCCGGTACGGTAGAAGCCCATCTGGATTTCGTCGACCACCAGCAGGATGCCGTGCTGGTCCAGGACCTGCTTGAGCTCGCGGTAGAAGTTCATCGGCGGGATCACGTAGCCACCGGTGCCCTGGATCGGCTCGGCGTAGAACGCGGCGTATTCGCTGGCGCCGACTTTAGGGTCCCACACACCGTTGTATTCGGTTTCGAACAGGCGAGCGAACTGCTTGACGCACTCGCTGCCGTATTCTTCCTTGGTCATGCCTTTCGGGCCACGGAAGTGGTACGGGAACGGAATGAACTGCGCGCGCTCGCCGAAGTGGCCGTAGCGACGACGGTAGCGGTAGCTCGAGGTGATCGAGGACGCGCCCAGGGTACGGCCGTGGTAGCCGCCTTCGAAGGCGAACATCAGGCTCTTGCCGTTGCTGGCGTTACGCACGACTTTCAGGGAGTCTTCGACCGATTGCGAACCGCCGACGTTGAAGTGCACGCGACCGTCGAGGCCGAATTTCTTCTTGGCGTCGACCGCGATCATTTCCGACAGCTCGATCTTGCCCTTGTGCAGGTACTGGCTGGCGATCTGCGGCAGGGTATCGATCTGTTGCTTGAGGGCGTTGTTCAGGCGTGGGTTGGCATAGCCGAAGTTCACGGCCGAGTACCACATCTGCAGGTCGAGGTAGGCCTGGTCTTCGGTGTCCCAGACGTAGGAGCCTTCGCAGCGGCTGAAAATGCGCGGTGGCTCGATGTAGTGGACGGTATCGCCGTAGGAGCAGTACTTGGCTTCTTTTTCCAGAAGCACGCGGTCTTCGGCGGAAGCAATGCGAATCTCAGACATGGTGGAAGAGTTCCTGAGTTTGGGAAGGGGTTTCGGCGCTGTCGAGCGCGAAAGTGGTGGCGTTGGCGGCTTCGCTGCTGGGCAGCAGGGCCAGCAATGCCGGGAGTTCGGAAAACGAGTCGAAACGCGCATGCGGGATGCCGTTGCGTTGGCAATGCTCGGCCAGGCGGCCCTTGGCGAACACGAAGTCGGCGGTGCCGGCCACGCACATGTCCGATTGACCGTCACCGATCACCAGCACGCGCTTGCCCTTGGGCGTGGATTTGCACTTGCAGTTGCCGGAGGCGGCGCGGCAGGCGTCGCTGGCATGCGGGAAGTCGATGCGCCAGCTGTCCTGGTCGACCTGGCGCAGGCGGTTGGCGAGGATCGGCAGCAGGGTCACATAGTTGCGCGACAGAATCCGCGCTATGCCCTGCTCGATGCCGTCGCTGACCACTTCGATGGTCGCGCCCAGGCTCATCACGTGGTCAACGAAGTCGGGGAAGTCCGGGTCGATATCGATGGTGTCGAAGTAGGCCAGCAATTGGGCCGGTGTGGCCTTGACCAGGGCCAGTTGGCGGCTGAGGCATTCACGCGAACCGATGTGACCGTCCAGCCATTCCTGTTCGATCGCTTCCCAGCTCGGGTCGGCGAAACGTTCCAGGATGTTGTCGATCGCGTCGGTGCGGGAAATGGTCCCGTCGAAGTCACACACGATATGCCAGTGCATCATCTGCAGTTACCTGTTGAATAAGAGCGCACTTTGCGCATGCCAGGGTTAGAGCACGGAGCGTGCCAAGCGGCTGCAAGCCCTGTATTCACGGGGTTCGGCTGATGTTTGTATGAAATAGGCTACAAGGAGCTACAATTTTTGTAGCTTGCTACAAAGAAGATCAGTGCTTGCCTCAGGCACGTGCTCTGGTGATTGATGCGCGCATGTTCAGAACAAGGAAATGCCCCATGGCCAGATTTACCCCCACATTGCTGCTTGCCGGTCTGCTGGCCCTGGGCGGCTGGAGTGCTGCTGCGCTGGCTGAGGAAGGACTCGGCGGGCAGGTCGGCGTCGGTATCGGCTATCAGCCACATGATCCCTCGGGCAGCCGTTACGACACCGTGCCGTTGCCCTATCTGGATCTCGATTGGGGGGACGTCAGTCTCGACGGCGATGATGGTCTGACCTGGGATGCGTTCAAGAACGGCGGTTTCACGGCGGGGCCGTTCATCAACTACCTGTCGGGGCGTAACGCCAATGGGGACCTGCGCGGCTTGCGCAATGTCCCGGACATGGCCCAGATCGGCGGCTATGTGCAGTACGCGCCGGCCGACTTCTGGCGGGTATTCGTTCAGCTCGGCAGCGCCGTGGGCGGCGGCAACGCCCAGGGCGGCCTGCTCGGCAAGGTCGGCGGCGAACTGGGCTACCCGCTGGGCATGGGCATTATCGGCAGCAGCAACCTGAGCGCGCATTTCGCCGATGCCCGACAGACCCGGACCTTCTTTGGCGTCACCGCCGAAGAGGCTCAGGCTTCGGGAATCGCGCGGTACAAGCCGGGCGGTGGCCTGCAGAACTTCACCCTGACCCAGAATTTCTCGGTCCCGCTGGGTGGCAACTGGTCGCTGATGACCAGCGCCAGCTGGATTCGCCTGGTGGGCAACGCGGCCGACAGCAGCATCGTCAGGGAACGCGGCGATAACAACCAGGGCCAGGTGCAGACCGCGATCAGCTACAAGTTCTGACTGCGCGTCGAGGAGGATCGGCGGCTCGCCGGTGCCCGGTGGGTTTGTCTGCGCAGGCAAAACTGGTCTGCCGTTTGCAATGGACGTCCCGGTAATCACTGTCCGGGAAACTATCAGATGGCTCGTCCTGCTTATCGCCTGCTGGCCCATTCACTCTGGGACCTGGTACCCATTGTCATGGCGCTGGCCCATTTCGTCTTCGTTCTGTGGCTGGTACTGGGGTTTCACGACCACGCCTGGTGGCTGATCATCCCGACGGCGCTGCTGTATGCGGTCAGCCTGTCGTGGAGCATCAACAGCATCTCGCACAACCAGATCCATAATCCCTATTTCACTCCCCATTGGATGAACCGCGGCTTCGACCTGCTGTTGTCGCTGACCATCGGCTTCTCCCAGACGATGTATCGCGATATCCACAACCGCCACCATCGCGGCAACTCCGACCTGCCGCGCGAGGACGGGACCACCATCGACCCGTTGTCGATCTACCTGCATGGCAAGGATGGGCAGCCGGACAACGTCTGGGCCTACACCTTCCTCAGTTTCTTCCGCGACGACCCCAAGGCCTACTACGCGGAAATGAAGCGCAAGCATCCGGCGGATGCGCGCTGGGTCAAGGTCGAGATCTACCTGACCGTGGCCTTCTACCTGGCGTTGGCAGCCTACGACTGGCACGCCGTGCTGGTGCTGCTGCCGTTCTGGTACCTGGGGCAATCACTGTCTTCGCTCAATGGCTACTACGAGCACCTGGGCGGCAACCCGGACCTGCCGATCGCCTGGGGCGTGAGTTCCTACAGCAAGCTTTATAACGTGATCTGGATGAACAACGGCTACCACGCCGAGCATCACTATCGGCCGAAGATGCACTGGACCAAGGTCAAGGCGTTCCATGCGCAGATCCGGGAACAGCAGCGTGAGGCGGGGGTCAAGGTGATTCCGGTGTCCCATGGCCTGGGCTTTCTGCTGAAACACGACAGGTAGTCTTTCAGGTCCGACCCTGTGGGATCTGCTCCTGTGGGGCCGACCCGTTCCTGTGGCGAGG
>NZ_AQOH01000047.1 GCF_000364705.1 Pseudomonas fuscovaginae SE-1
GCCAGCGAAGAGCCATCCCGCGACAGCTTCGACCCCATGGCGGGTGCAGCTTCGCAACAAGCGCCGGCGCGTTCGGAGCAACGCACGGTCCAGGTCGAGGGTGCGCTCAAGCACACCAGCTACCTGAACCGAACCTTCACCTTCGAGAATTTCGTCGAGGGCAAGTCCAACCAGCTGGCCCGCGCTGCGGCCTGGCAGGTGGCCGACAACCCCAAGCATGGTTACAACCCATTGTTCCTCTATGGCGGCGTCGGCCTGGGTAAGACCCACTTGATGCACGCTGTGGGTAACCATCTGCTGAAGAAGAACCCGAATGCCAAGGTGGTCTACCTGCATTCGGAGCGTTTTGTCGCGGACATGGTCAAGGCGCTGCAGTTGAACGCCATCAACGAGTTCAAGCGCTTCTACCGTTCGGTGGATGCCCTGCTGATCGACGACATTCAATTCTTCGCCCGCAAGGAACGTTCCCAGGAAGAGTTTTTCCACACCTTCAACGCCCTGCTCGAAGGCGGCCAACAGGTGATTCTCACCAGTGACCGCTATCCGAAGGAAATCGAAGGCCTGGAAGAACGCCTGAAGTCGCGTTTCGGCTGGGGCCTGACGGTTGCAGTCGAGCCGCCCGAGCTGGAAACCCGCGTGGCGATCCTTATGAAGAAGGCCGACCAGGCCAAGGTCGAATTGCCTCATGACGCGGCGTTCTTCATCGCCCAGCGTATCCGTTCCAACGTTCGTGAACTGGAAGGCGCGCTGAAACGGGTAATCGCCCACTCGCACTTCATGGGGCGCGAGATCACCATCGAACTGATCCGCGAATCGCTGAAGGACCTGCTGGCTCTACAGGACAAGCTGGTGTCTGTGGATAACATCCAGCGGACCGTGGCCGAGTACTACAAGATCAAGATCTCCGATCTGCTGTCCAAGCGCCGTTCTCGCTCGGTCGCTCGTCCACGGCAGGTCGCCATGGCCCTGTCCAAGGAACTGACCAACCACAGCCTGCCGGAAATCGGCGACGTGTTTGGCGGGCGCGACCACACCACGGTCTTGCATGCATGCCGCAAGATCAATGAACTAAAGGAATCCGACGCGGACATCCGCGAGGACTACAAGAACCTGCTGCGTACACTGACCACTTGAGAATTGCAGCGCAGCTTATTAAGGCAAGGGACTAGACCATGCATTTCACCATTCAACGCGAAGCCCTGTTGAAACCCCTGCAACTGGTCGCGGGCGTCGTCGAACGCCGTCAGACCTTGCCGGTGCTCTCCAATGTGCTGCTGGTCGTCGAAGGCCAGCAACTGTCGCTGACCGGTACCGACCTCGAAGTCGAACTGGTTGGCCGCGTCCAGCTCGAAGAGCCTGCCGAACCCGGTGAGATCACCGTGCCGGCGCGCAAGCTGATGGACATCTGCAAGAGCCTGCCGAACGATGTGCTGATCGACATCAAGGTCGACGAGCAGAAACTGGTGGTCAAGGCTGGCCGTAGCCGTTTCACCCTGTCGACACTGCCGGCCAACGACTTCCCGACTGTGGAAGAGGGCCCGGGTTCGCTGACCTGCAGCCTGGAACAAAGCAAGCTGCGCCGCCTGATCGAGCGCACCAGCTTCGCCATGGCCCAGCAGGACGTACGTTACTACCTCAACGGCATGCTGCTGGAAGTCTCCGCTGGCGTGATCCGCGCCGTTGCCACCGATGGCCACCGTCTGGCGATGTGCTCGATGCAGGCCGACATCGGCCAGCCGGATCGCCACCAGGTGATCGTGCCACGTAAAGGCATCCTGGAACTGGCCCGTCTGCTGACCGAGCCGGAAGGCAATGTCGCCATCGTGCTTGGCCAGCACCACATCCGTGCTACCACGGGTGAATTCACCTTCACCTCCAAGCTGGTTGACGGCAAGTTCCCCGACTACGAGCGCGTGCTGCCGAAAGGTGGTGACAAGCTGGTGCTGGGCGACCGCCAGGCCCTGCGCGAAGCCTTCAGCCGTACCGCTATCCTGTCCAACGAGAAGTACCGCGGCATTCGTCTGCAACTGGCCAGCGGCCAGTTGAAGATCCAGGCCAACAACCCCGAGCAGGAAGAAGCGGAAGAAGAAGTGGGCGTCGACTATAACGGCGGCTCCCTGGAAATCGGCTTCAACGTCAGCTACCTGTTGGACGTACTGGGCGTGATGACCACCGAGCAGGTGCGCCTGATCCTGTCCGACTCCAACAGCAGTGCGCTGTTGCAGGAATCGGACAACGATGACTCGGCCTATGTCGTTATGCCGATGCGCCTGTGATCGTGCCTTACCTTCATATGTTCAGCACACGCTAGATGTCCCTCAGTCGTGTTTCGGTCACCGCGGTGCGCAACCTGCACCCGGTGACCTTCTCCCCCTCCCCGCGTATCAACATCCTCTACGGCGCCAACGGCAGTGGCAAAACCAGCGTGCTGGAAGCTATCCATCTGCTGGGGTTGGCCCGATCGTTCCGCAGCACCCGCCTGCTGCCGGTGATCCAGTACGAACAACTGGCCTGCACCGTGTTCGGTCAGGTCGAGCTGGCGGAGGGTGGACACAGTGCGCTGGGGATATCCCGTGATCGCCAGGGGGAGTTCCAGATTCGCATCGACGGGCAGAACGCCAGGAGTGCTGCCCAGTTGGCGGAAATCCTGCCGCTGCAGTTGATCAACCCCGACAGTTTCCGGCTGTTGGAAGGTGCGCCGAAGATTCGCCGCCAGTTCCTCGATTGGGGGGTGTTCCACGTGGAACCCCGCTTCATGGCAACCTGGCAACGTCTGCAGAAGGCCCTGCGGCAGCGGAACTCATGGCTGCGGCATGGTACACTTGACGCCGCTTCGCAAGCGGCCTGGGACCGGGAACTGTGCCTGGCCAGTGCCGAAATCGATGAATACCGCCGCGCCTATATCAAAGCCTTGAAACCGGTCTTTGAGCAGACCTTGAGCGAACTGGTCGAACTCGAGGGGCTGACGCTGAGCTATTACCGTGGCTGGGACAAGGAAAAAGAGCTGAGCGCCGTGCTCGCCTCCTCCCTGCAGCGGGACCAGCAAATGGGTCATACCCAGGCCGGGCCACAGCGAGCTGACTTGCGCCTTCGATTGGGGGCACACAACGCCGCGGACATTCTGTCGCGGGGGCAGCAGAAACTGGTGGTCTGCGCGCTGCGCATTGCCCAGGGGCATCTGGTGAGCCAGGCCCGGCGTGGACAGTGTATTTATCTGGTGGATGACCTGCCGTCCGAATTGGACGACCAGCATCGCCGCGCACTATGTCGTTTGCTTGAAGAATTACGCTGCCAGGTGTTCATCACCTGTGTAGACCACGAATTACTGAGGGAAGGCTGGCGGACGGAAACGCCAGTTGCGCTGTTCCACGTGGAACAGGGCTGTATCACCCAGACCCACGACCATCGGGAGTGAAGGCATGAGCGAAGAAAATACGTACGACTCGAACAGCATCAAGGTGCTGAAAGGTTTGGATGCCGTACGCAAACGTCCCGGTATGTACATTGGCGACACCGATGATGGCAGCGGTCTGCACCACATGGTGTTCGAGGTGCTCGACAACTCTATCGACGAAGCGCTGGCTGGCTACTGCGACGATATCTGCGTCACTATCCATCCGGACGAGTCGATCTCCGTTCGCGACAACGGCCGCGGTATTCCGGTCGATGTGCACAAGGAAGAAGGCGTCTCCGCAGCCGAGGTCATCATGACCGTGCTGCACGCCGGCGGTAAGTTCGACGACAACTCCTACAAGGTATCCGGCGGCCTGCACGGCGTGGGTGTGTCGGTGGTGAACGCCTTGTCCGAAGAGCTGGTACTGACCGTTCGTCGTAGCGGCAAGATCTGGGAACAGACCTATGTCCATGGCGTACCCCAGGCACCGATGGCGATCGTGGGCGACAGCGAGACCACCGGTACCCAGATCCACTTCAAGGCTTCCGCCGAAACCTTCAAGAACATCCACTTCAGCTGGGACATCCTGGCCAAGCGGATTCGTGAACTGTCCTTCCTCAACTCCGGCGTCGGCATCCTGCTGCGTGACGAGCGCACCGGCAAGGAAGAGATGTTCAAGTACGAGGGTGGCCTGCGTGCCTTCGTTGAATACCTGAACACCAACAAGACCACGGTCAACCAGGTGTTCCACTTCAACATCCAGCGTGAAGACGGCATCGGCGTGGAAATCGCCCTGCAGTGGAACGACAGCTTCAACGAAAACCTGCTGTGCTTCACCAACAACATTCCCCAGCGCGACGGCGGTACCCACCTGGTGGGCTTCCGTTCCGCACTGACCCGCAACCTGAACAACTACATCGAGCAGGAAGGTCTGGCGAAGAAGCACAAGGTCGCCACCACCGGTGACGATGCCCGTGAAGGCCTGACCGCGATCATTTCGGTGAAGGTGCCAGATCCGAAGTTCAGCTCCCAGACCAAGGACAAGCTGGTGTCGTCCGAGGTCAAGGGCGCGGTCGAACAGGAAATGGGCAAGTACTTCTCCGACTTCCTGCTGGAGAACCCCAACGAAGCCAAGCTGGTGGTCGGCAAGATGATCGACGCCGCCCGTGCCCGTGAAGCGGCGCGCAAGGCCCGTGAGATGACCCGTCGCAAGGGGGCTCTGGATATCGCCGGCCTGCCGGGGAAACTGGCTGACTGCCAGGAGAAGGACCCTGCCCTTTCCGAACTGTATCTGGTCGAGGGTGACTCCGCAGGCGGTTCCGCCAAGCAGGGGCGCAACCGTCGTACCCAGGCGATCCTGCCGCTCAAGGGCAAGATCCTCAACGTCGAGAAGGCCCGTTTCGACAAGATGATCTCGTCCCAGGAAGTGGGCACGCTGATCACTGCGCTCGGCTGTGGCATCGGCCGCGAAGAGTACAACATCGAGAAGCTGCGTTATCACAACATCATCATCATGACCGATGCTGACGTCGACGGTTCGCACATCCGTACCCTGCTGCTGACCTTCTTCTTCCGTCAGTTGCCGGAGCTGATCGAGCGCGGCTACATCTACATTGCCCAGCCACCGCTGTACAAGGTGAAGAAAGGCAAGCAGGAGCAGTACATCAAGGACGACGACGCCATGGAAGAATACATGACGCAGTCGGCCCTCGAAGACGCCAGCCTACATCTGAATGAAGACGCACCGGGCGTTTCCGGCGAGGCGCTGGAGCGCCTGGTCAACGACTTCCGCATGGTGATGAAGACCCTCAAGCGCCTGTCGCGACTCTATCCACAGGAGTTGACCGAGCACTTCATCTACCTGCCGGCGGTCAGCCTCGAGCAACTGGCTGATCATTCGGCGATGCAGGAATGGCTGGCCAAGTACGACGCCCGCCTGCGCCTGAGCGAGAAGTCCGGCCTGGTCTACAAGACCAGCCTGCGCGAAGACCGTGAGCGTAACGTCTGGCTGCCGGAGGTCGAGCTGATCTCCCATGGCCTGTCGAGCTACGTCACTTTCAACCGCGACTTCTTCGGCAGCAACGACTACAAGACCGTGGTCACCCTGGGGGCTCAGTTGAGCTCGTTGCTCGACGAAGGTGCCTACATCCAGCGTGGTGAACGCAAGAAGGCCGTGAGTGAGTTCAAGGAAGCCCTGGACTGGTTGATGGCCGAAAGCACCAAGCGCCACACCATCCAGCGCTACAAAGGTCTGGGTGAGATGAACCCGGATCAACTGTGGGAAACCACCATGGATCCGACCGTTCGCCGCATGCTGAAAGTGACGATCGAAGACGCCATCGCCGCGGACCAGATCTTCAACACGCTGATGGGCGATGCGGTCGAACCTCGCCGCGACTTCATCGAGAGCAACGCCCTGTCGGTGGCCAACCTGGACTTCTGAGTCCTGGTGGTCCGCTGCTCAAGATAAGCCCGCGCAAGCGGGCTTTCTTATTTGTCTCACTCGATCCAAACCACCGCGATTCAGGGCATTGCAGTATAGCGTTATGCAGTAGGCTTCCTGAGCAAGGCGAACAACTCGGATTGCAGCCTCACATCGAGCTTCTGGTAAATATTTCGCTTATGTACTTTTACGGTGTCGGCCGATATGCACAGCCTACCTGCAATCTCTTTATTTGAAAATCCGATACGGATGTAACGTAAAACCTCATTCTCTCTAGATGTTAGCCTGTCCGTTATTTCCGGGAATTCGTCTGGCCAATACGTTGGGGTAGAAAAGTTAAGATTGGTATCAATGCCCAATTTCACTCGCTGATGTATTAGAGCATTCATCCAGGGTTGAATTATTTCAAGAACTACTATCTGTTCTGTTCCATACTTCATGCGGCTCCCGAAAGAAATACAGAGCGTTTGATCGTTACTCAGCTTGATGTTGTACTGTACTTCATCGGTCGATATATATTGGGAGAAGTACTGAGTATAATATTCCGTTTGATGGAAATGCTCCGGTGCAATATCCTGGAGATGAAAGAAGCCACTTTGAGGGTCTTCCCTGTTGGCAATATAGAAAGGATCTAATCTAAAAAGTCCTTTTATATAAAGCTGGTGGAAGGCATCCAGTTCCTCTGTGTCTGCTTTCTCTGGCAAACTCACGATCTGGGCCCCATTGTGGCTGAAGACGAGAACCGCCCAATTGTCGATGTTGATGTACTCACGCATGGTTTTCACCAGCGATTCCCAGAAATCGGGTCGATCGAGGTGCATGATGAGCTTGGCGATGGTGCGATGCCACGACAGGCTTTGCGGGGAGGCGGTCATTTTCTACCCCTGCTGGGGTAGGTAGACGGCATAGGCTAACCCGAATCGGGTATGTGCCATGGAACTAAAAGCTGTATATTTTCTATCCTTTAGAAGATTCCACACGTTGAATTCCTTTCTGGCAGGGACTGCTTCCATGAAAACACACAGGATGTTAACAAGCTTGCTCGCCCCTCTGCTAGCCGGCGTTTTAACGTCGGCTCAGGCGGAAACGCAGACGCTCAATCTATATAATTGGTTTGGCTTGCTTGCCCCCGAGACACCTGCGGATTTTAAGAAGGCCACGGGCGTTTCTCTCCATATAGATTCGTTCGACAGCGGCGAAGTCATGCAAGGCAAATTGCTGGCAGGGCGTACAGGCTATGATGTCGTGGTTGCAACTTCCAACCTTCTGCCTGCCCTGATCAAGGCCGGTGTATTGGAACCACTCGACAGGAGTAAGCTGAAAAATTATTCGCATATCGATCCTGAGCTCCTGTCGAAGCTCGCGGCAAATGATCCAGGTAACAAGTTCGCCATTCCTTATCTGTGGGGGACCACTGGATTGGGTTATGACGTCGATAAAGTCAAAGCGGCCTTGGGTGAGTCTGCTCCCGTTGACAGTTGGGACCTGGTCTTCAAGGAAGAAAATATCAAGAAATTGAAAAGCTGCGGCGTCGCGATGCTGGACTCTCCGAGCGAGATAGTGTCGATTGCCTTGCACTATCTTGGGCTCCCCTACAACAGTCAGAATCCTGAGGACTACAAAAAAGCGGAGGCCCTGCTTCGCAAGATTCAGCCTTATGTAGCGTATTTTGATTCATCCAAGGTCGACGCTGATCTGGCGAATGGAAACATATGCGTGGTAGTTGCTTGGGCAAACACTGCCCTGGCGGCCAAGGACGTAAACGAAAAGACCCATTCCGGCAGACGGATCGCCTACAGTCTCCCGCGCGAGGGCGCTCTGGTTTGGTCTGAGAATTTTGTCCTGTTGAAAGATGCACCGCACCCCCACCAGGGTTTGAGCTTTATCGATTACATGATGGAGCCTGAGGTGATCGCCAAAACCTCGAATTACAGCTTATACCCTAATGGCAACAAAGATTCGCTTCCATTCATCGACACAAAGCTTAAAAACGACAGCTTTGTATATCCGACCACTCAGGAAATGGCCCGACTTTTCCCGCTTGAGCCTCTTCCGCTGAAATACGAAAGGATCCGTACACGAGTTTGGGTGTCTGTCAAAAGTGGCGTCTAGCCGGCACTCAGGAAACCTTCGGCCAAACGAATTCTTATTCCAACGGGGCTCCATTCCGTTTTTCTGCATCGCCGACTTCGCGAGTGGCCGAATGGATTGGAGCCAGCTCAATCGCTGCACCTGATCGAGCAAGACATCTCCAGTGTCATGCAGGACCTTGTCCTTCGGAAGTTGCTGCGCGCCACGGGCACGGAGAGAGGATCGAAGCCAAGTAAGGATGCAATCATGCGTAAAAGTGATTTCAGCGCCGATGAATTGGATACCTACGTCAACATCATGGCTGTCATCGGAGACATGTCACCAGGCCGCGTGCGGGCTATGTACATGGTTTCCAGCGGTATTGTGCGCGAGTTGATTGCCATGGCCATCAAGGACTCAATTTCCGCTGGCAACAGGGAACTGAAACTTGAGTTTCCCCTGGTAGATTGATCAATAGGCGGCGTTTCAGCCGCTCCGGGGAAGCAGGTCACTCATGGCTGATTCCATGAGGTGGAGAGCCTCAATCCGCCAGCAACACTTCCTGCTCTTTCGCACAGAGCTCCAGCAGAAAATCCCACACCACCCGCAACCGCACCGACTTGTGCAACTCGCGACGGGTACTGATCCAGTAGCTGCGCTGGATCGTCTCCTGCGGCAGCACCCGAACCAGCTCTGGATCATCCTTGGCCATGTAGTTGGGCAGCACCGCGATTCCCAATCCGGCCCGGGCGGCAATCTGCTGGGCGACCACGCTGGTGCTGCGCAGGGTCACGTTCGGCGAGCGGCAGAAGTCGTCGAGGAACAGCAGCTCCTGGCTGAACAGCAGGTCGTCCACATAGCCGATCCACTGATGTTCCGAAAGATCCTCACGGGTCGCCAGGCGCGGAGCCTTGGCCAGGTAGGCCGGGCTGGCGTAGAGCGCCAGTCGGTAATCGGTGAGCTTGCGAGTGATCAGCATGTCGGCGTGAGGACGGTCGAGGTGGATGCTGATCTCGGCCTCGCGGTTGAGGATGCTGACGAAGCGCGGTACCGCCACCAGCTCCACCTCCAGCCCCGGATAGCGTTCGAACAAGCCCCCCAGGCGTGAAGTGAGGAACATGATGCCGATGCCTTCGGTGACCCCCAGGCGGATCTTGCCCAGTGGTGCGATGGCCTGGGTGATCTCTTCCTGCGCCAGCAGCGCGACGTTCTCCATGGCCTCGGCGTGCTTGAGCAGCGCCTGGCCGGCCGGCGTCAACTCGTAACCCTGGGCATGCTGGATGAAGAGTGCGGTACCAAGGCTCTGCTCGATGGTCTCGATATGCCGGGCGACGGTGCTATGGGTGGTGTTCAGGCGCTTGGCCGCAGTCAGCAGGCGCCCGCTGCGTTGCAGCTCGAGAAAGAACCGCAGATCGTTCCAGTCGAACATGGAGCTTCCTTGTGCCTCGTGGGCTCACCTGCCCTGTTTGAAAACGCACAGCACGTGCGCAAAAACGAAGGTTTTCATCGCGAAAGTAATCAATAACATGGGCTTATACAAGAACAATAAAGGCGAGGTCCTCGATGGCATCTGCCCATTTACCCTATGACTATGTGATCGTTGGCGCCGGGCCGGCCGGTTGCGTACTGGCCAATCGGCTGTCCGCCGACCCGAGCAACAACGTGCTGCTGCTCGAAGCCGGTGGTCGCGACAACTACCCGTGGATCCACATTCCCGTCGGCTACCTGTTCTGCATTGGCAATCCGCGCACCGACTGGTGCTTCAAGACTGAATCGCAACCCGGTCTGCAAGGCCGCAGCCTGAGTTATCCACGGGGCAAGGTGCTTGGTGGCTGCTCCTCCATCAACGGCATGATCTACATGCGTGGCCAGGCCGGCGACTATGACCGCTGGGCCGAGCAGGGCAATCCGGGCTGGGCCTGGAAAGACCTGTTACCGCTGTTCAAGCGCAGCGAAAATCACTTCGGCGGTAGCGGAGAATTCCACGGTGATGCGGGTGAGTGGCGGGTGGAACAGCAGCGCTATTCCTGGCCGATTCTCGATGCCTTCCGTGAGGCGGCTGCAGAAAATGACATCGCCAGCGTCGATGATTTCAACACTGGGGATAACCAGGGCTGTGGATACTTCCAGGTCAACCAGCGATCCGGCGTGCGCTGGAATTCGGCCAAGGCATTCCTGCGCCCCGTGCTCAAGCGCCCTAACCTGACCATCCTCACCGGTGTGCAGGTCGATCGAGTCAACCTGGCCAACGGACGGGCTACGGCGGTGCAGGCGCACTGGCAAGGCGAAGAGCATCTGTTTTCGGCTCGTCGGGAAATCATTCTGTGCGCCGGCTCGGTCGGCTCACCGGGCATTCTGCAACGCTCGGGGATCGGCCCGCGCCCGTTGCTGGAGAGCCTGGGCATCGGCGTGCGCCACGAACTGCCCGGTGTGGGGGGCAACCTGCAGGATCACCTGCAACTGCGACTGATCTACAAACTCAGCAACGCCCGCACCCTGAACCAGATGGCCAACAGCCTATGGGGCAAGGCTGGCATGGGCCTGCGCTATCTTTATGATCGCAGTGGCCCGTTGGCGATGGCCCCGAGCCAGTTGGGGGCATTCGTGAAATCGAATCCCGAACAGACCTCGGCGAACCTGCAGTACCACGTGCAGCCGCTGTCGCTGGAGCGTTTCGGCGAGCCGCTGCATCGTTTCCCGGCGTTCACTGCTTCGGTGTGCAACCTGCGGCCGCAGAGCCGTGGACGGATCGATATCCGTTCGGCCGACCCGGGAACCGCGCCGCTGATCGACCCCAATTATCTCAGCGACCCCGAGGACCTGAAGGTGGCCGCCGAGGCCATCCGCCTGACCCGGCGTATCGTCGCCTCCCCTGCCCTGCGCCGCTTTGCCCCCGAGGAATACCTGCCCGGTCCGTCGCTGCAAAGCGAGGAGCAGTTGCACGAAGCGGCGGCGAAGATCGGTACCACCATCTTTCACCCGGTGGGTACCTGCCGCATGGGCAACGGTGTGCAGGACGTCGTTGATGCCCGCCTGCGGGTACACGGCGTACCGGGCCTGCGGGTGGCCGATGCCTCGATCATGCCGCAGATCACTTCGGGCAATACCTGTTCGCCCACGGTGATGATTGCCGAGAAGGCGGCGCAGATGATCCTGGCGGACGTCCGGACACCCACAGCGGAGTTATCCACAGCCCTGTAGGAGCCGCCTTGGTGGCGATGACGTCCGAATGAGCGATCAGGGCTTGTCGGGCGGATGGCAGTGTCCACACCGATGAAGGGGGCACAAGGAAGATCAGTAACAAGGCAAGACACGGATCCCGGTGACAGTCAGCCGGAATCCACAGTGGAACAACAACAATAATCACTGTGGCCCACGAGGCCGAGGACATCACTCATGTCGGACTACATCCAGCAACAGTCAGCGTCAGCCTCCGCCAGCAGCGGCAAGGAAGAGCGCAAGATCATTTTCGCGTCATCCCTCGGGACGGTTTTCGAGTGGTATGACTTTTTTCTCTATGGCGCCCTGGCGGCCGTCATCAGCAAGCAGTTCTTCGCCGGGGTCAACGACACCACCGCGTTCATCTTCGCCCTGATGGCCTTCGCCGCCGGCTTCCTGGTGCGACCGTTCGGCGCGCTGGTGTTCGGTCGGCTGGGGGACATGATCGGCCGCAAGTACACCTTTCTCATGACCATCATCCTCATGGGCCTGTCGACCTTCGCCGTCGGCCTGCTGCCGACCTACGCCAGCATCGGCATCGCCGCGCCGATCATCCTGGTGTTGTTGCGCATGCTCCAGGGTCTGGCGCTGGGTGGCGAGTACGGTGGCGCCGCGACCTACGTGGCCGAGCACGCGCCGCCCGGCAAGCGCGGTTTCCACACGGGCTGGATCCAGTCCACGGCGACCCTCGGCCTGCTGTTGTCGCTGCTGGTGGTCCTGGCCAGCCGCTACATCAGCGGCGACCAGTTCGAAACCTGGGGCTGGCGCTTGCCGTTCCTGTTGTCGATCGTGCTGCTGGGAATCTCCACCTGGATCCGCATGAGCATGCACGAGTCGCCGGCCTTCGTGAAAATGAAGGCCCAGGGCAAGGCCAGTCGTTCGCCGATCCGTGAGTCCTTCGGCTCCTGGGAGAACCTGAAGATCGTCTTCACCGCCCTCTTCAGCATCAACGCCGGGCAGGCGGTGACCTTCTATACCGCACAGTTCTACGTGCTGTTCTTCATGACCCAGATGCTGAAGATGGACCCGGGCCAGGCCAACACCTTGCTGATCATCAGCGTGGTGATCGGTGCGCCGTTCTTCGTGCTGTTCGGCTGGCTCTCGGACAAGGTCGGGCGCAAGCCGATTCTGATGATCGGCCTGCTGCTGGCGACCGTCTGCTATTTCCCGCTGTTCAAGGCCCTGAGCCATTACGCCAACCCACAGATCGATGCCGCCAGCCGGCAGGCGCCGATCGTGGTGACGGCGGACCCGGCAGGCTGCACCTTCCAGTTCGACCCCGTGGGCAAGGCGCGTTTCGACAGCCCCTGCGACAAGGTCAAGACCTTCCTGGTCAAGCAGGGCCTGCCCTACAGCTCCCAGTCCGCCGCTTCGGGCACCGAAGTGACCGTCATGGTGGGCGAGCAGAAAATCAGCGGCTTTGACGAAGCGGCCATGCGCGCGGCAATCACCCAGGCCGGTTATCCGGCCAAGGCCGAGGCGGCGGCGGTGAACGAGCCGATGGTGGTGTTCCTGATCGTCCTGCTGATCCTGATCGCGACGATGACCTACGGTCCGCTGGCGGCGGTCATGGTCGAATTGTTCCCGACCCGGATCCGCTACACCTCCATGTCCCTGCCCTACCACATCGGCAACGGCTGGTTCGGTGGCTTCCTGCCCACCGTGTCGTTTGCGCTGGTGGTCTACACCGGGGATATCTTCTACGGCCTTTGGTACCCGGTGCTGATCACCGGCATCAGCCTGGTGGTCGGGCTGTTCTGCCTGAAAGAAACCCGGGATGTGGACATCGACAAGGTCTGACATGAAAACCTGCATCTTCATGCTCGTTATTCTGAGTGGCTTAGTATCAAGCCTCGATCAGGTCGGTGCCGCTACCCTGCGTTGCGGCAAGGTCCTGATCAGTGAGGGAGATAGCTCAATCGAGGTGTTGAACCTGTCAGCCGCCAGGTCGTCGATTAGCGGCAAAACAAGCTCTTGGGAAATACGGCAGTGACCACCTGGCTGGTGTACTTCGCAGAACCGTGGGAGCCGGCGGTCCGGCGTCCCGGTTCATCCGCGAAGAACGATAACGCCGTCATTCAGGAAAACCGCGCCGTTTTGTTCGCGGATAAATCCGGCTCCCACGTATACGGCGTATGCCGTACTTTCTGAGAGCCTGTTCATGGGCTAAAGACAGTTGGCTCCCACAGGATCGGTGCATGGCACAAATCCGTGGGCCTCTGGAGGGTATCAGCGGTGGATTTTTTATCGCCCGAAAAACTTATGCACGATTTTCATCAGAAAGTCATACAAAGAAATAAGTAGATAAATCATCTACTTACGTAAATTTCCAGTAAAAAATCCAAATCTTGTACACAAGTTATCCACAGTTCGGTCAAGCAGCACTGGGGGTCTGTTCCGTCGTTGCCGGAGGCAGCGAACCCATCTCTCGCTGGGCGTTTTCATTCCAGGCCTGGGCCCTTTCGTTGAGGTCGGCAATGGCTCGTGGGCCGGTGCCTTCAGCGAACATCGGAGCGCCAATCACCACGGTGATGATGCCGGGCTTTTTCGCCCAACCGGTCTTCGGCCAGTACTTGCCGGCGTTGTGGGCGATCGGCAGTACCGGCAGACCGGCATTTACTGCCAGGGCCGTGCCGCCACGGGAAAACTTGCCGACAGTGCCATAGGGCACGCGGGTGCCCTCCGGGAAGATCAGTACCCAGGTATTGTCCTTGAGCAGCTCATCGCCCTTCTTCGCCACGTGCTTGAGCGCTTCCTTCGGATTGTCCCGGTCGATGGCGATCGGCCGCAGCATGGCCATGGCCCAGCCGAAGAACGGCACGTAGAGCAATTCACGCTTGAGCACCTGGCTCAGTGGCGAGAAGTAGGCCGACAGGAAGAACGTTTCCCAAGTGCTCTGGTGGTTCGACAGAATCACGCAGGGCCGTTCGGGAACGTTGTGCGCACCTTTCACCTCGACCCGGATATTCAAAAATACCTGGGTCAGCCACAGCGCGCAGCGGCACCAGTACACGTTGATGAAGCGATAGCGCGCCTTGAACGGCAGGAACGGCGCGACGAAAAAGCTCAGGGTGCACCACAGCAGCGAACTGGTGCCCAGCAGCAGGTAAAAGAAAAAGGTTCTGATGGCCTGCAGGATCGACATAGCGACATTTACCGTTGCGGGCATTGCCCGCCTGTTAATAAGTGAACCCCTGAACAATCCTTGATCAGGAAGTCAGAAAGGCGCTAGTTGTGGATAAGTTCGGCAGCGACGGCCGCCAGATCGTCAAAGATCAGGGTGCCTACCGGAAGGGTTTTGCCCAGGGTCTTCTCGCCCTTGCCGGTCTTTACCAGAACGGGTTGGCAATCGACGGCGCTGGCGGCTTCCAGGTCACCCAGGCTGTCGCCGACAAACCATAGCCTAGACAGTTCAACGCCGTAATGCGTGGCGATGGTCCTGAGCATGCCCGGCTTGGGCTTGCGGCAATCGCAGCCCTCGTCCGGCCCATGGGGGCAATACACCACCAGCCCGAGCTCGCCACCTTGTTGCGCCACCAGCGCGCGCAGGCGCTCGTGCATGGACTCCAGGGTCGCGAGGTCGTAGTAGCCACGAGCGATGCCGGACTGGTTGGTGGCCACGGCCACCGTCCAGCCCGCCCTGCTCAACTGCGCGATGGCTTCGATCGATCCGGGGATCGGAATCCACTCCTCCAACGACTTGATGTAGGCGTCGGAGTCCTGGTTGATCACGCCATCGCGATCGAGTATCAGCAGCTTCAAGTCGCGTCCTCAGCCCAGCAGCGAAATGTCGGCGACACCCAGGAACAGGCCACGCAGGCGTGCCAGCAGCGCGTAGCGGTTGGCCCGCACGTTGGCGTCCTCGGCATTGACCATCACCGCTTCGAAGAACGCGTCGACCGGCTCGCGCAGCGCGGCCAGGCGTGCCAGCGTCTCGTTGTACTGACGGGCGGCGGCCATAGGCTGGACCGCCTGGTCCGCCTGCTGGATCGCCGAGTACAGCGAGAACTCGTTGGCGTTGTCGAAGTACTTCGCCTCGACCGTGGCGGCGATACCGCCCTCGGCCTTGCTCAGCAGGTTCGAGACGCGCTTGTTCACCGCGGCCAGGGCGGCGGCTTCCGGCAACTGGCGGAACTTCTGCACCGCCTGTACACGCTGGTCGAAGTCCAGGGCCGAGCCCGGCTTCAGGGCCCGCACCGACAGGTAGGTGGCGACGTCCACGCCTTCGTCTTCATAACGGGCCCGCAGGCGGTCGAAGATGAACTCCAGAACCTGCTCGGCGAGGCCGGCGGCCTTGACCTTGGCACCGAACGCGCTGACCGCGAAGGCGACGGTCTCGATCAGGTCGAGGTCGAGCTTCTTGTCGATCAGGATGCGCAGCACGCCCAGGGCGGCACGACGCAGCGCATAGGGGTCCTTGCTGCCGGTGGGCAGCATGCCGATGCCGAAGATGCCGACCAGGGTGTCGAGCTTGTCGGCGATCGCCACCGCGGCACCGGTCAGGGTGCTCGGCAGTTCGGCGGCGCCGGCGCCACGCGGCATGTACTGCTCGTTCAGCGCCAGGGCAACGTCTTCCGGCTCGCCATCATTGAGGGCGTAGTAGTAGCCGGCGATACCTTGCATCTCCGGGAACTCGCCGACCATCTCGGTCGCCAGGTCGCACTTGGACAGGATGCCGGCACGGGCCGCGCGCTGGGCGTCGCCGCCGATGCGTGGCGCGATGAACGCGGCCAGCTTCGACACGCGCTCGGCCTTGTCGTAGACGCTGCCCAGCTTCTCCTGGAACACCACGTTCTGCAGGCGCTGGTTGAAGTCGGCCAGTGGCTGCTTCTTGTCCTGCTTGAAGAAGAACTCGGCGTCGGTCAGGCGTGGGCGCACGACCTTCTCGTTACCGGCGATGATCTGCCTGGGATCCTTGCTCTCGATGTTGGCCACGGTGATGAAGCGCGGCAGCAGCTTGCCATCGACGTCCAGCAGGCAGAAATACTTCTGGTTGTCCTGCATGGTGGTGATCAGGGCTTCCTGTGGCACGTCGAGGAAACGTTCCTCGAACGAGCACACCAGCGGCACTGGCCATTCGACCAGCGCGGTCACTTCGTCGAGCAGGTCCGCCGGCATGATCGCGGTGCCTTCCTGCATCGTCGCCAGCTCGGTGGTGCGCTTGCTGATCAGCTCGCGACGCTCGTTGGCGTCGGCCAGCACGTAGGCGGCACGCAGGTCGTCGAGGTAGCTGGCCGGCGAACCGATGCGGACGTTTTCCGGGTGGTGGAAACGGTGGCCACGGGATTCGCGACCGGCCTTCTGGGCGAGGATGGTGCAGTCGATGACCTGGTCACCGAACAGCATCACCAGCCACTGGGTCGGACGCACGAATTCTTCCTTGCGTGCGGCCCAGCGCATGCGCTTGGGAATCGGCAGGTCGTTCAGCGAGTCTTCGACGATGGTCGGCAGCAGGCTGGCGGTCGGCTTGCCCGGAATGTTCTGGCTGTAGCGCAGTTTCGGACCGCTCTGGTCGATTTCGCTCAGTTCGACACCGCACTTCTTGGCGAAGCCCAGCGCGGCCTGGGTCGGGTTGCCCTCGGCATCGAAGGCGGCCTGGCGTGGCGGGCCGTCGAGGTTGATGCTGCGGTCCGGCTGTTGGGTCTGCAGTTGCTTGAGCACCACCGCCAGGCGGCGTGGCGCGGCGTAGACCTGCTTGGCTTCGAAGCTCAGGCCGGCGGCCTGCAGGCCTTTCTCGATACCGGCGAGGAAGGCCTCGGCCAGGGTATTGAGGGCCTTGGGTGGCAGTTCTTCAGTGCCCAGTTCTACCAGAAAATCTTGCGCACTCATTGTGCCGCCTCCAACTTAGCCAACACTTCATCACGCAGGTCCGGGGTTGCCATCGGGAAGCCCAGCTTGGCACGTGCCATCAGGTAGGCTTGGGCGACGGAACGCGCCAGGGTGCGCACACGCAGGATGTACTGCTGGCGCGCGGTCACCGAGATGGCCCGGCGTGCGTCCAGCAGGTTGAAGGTGTGCGAGGCCTTGAGGACCATTTCATAGCTCGGCAACGGCAGCGGCTCATCCAGCTCGATCAGGCGCTTGGCTTCGCTTTCATAGAAATCGAACAGCTCGAACAGCTTCTCGACGTTGGCGTGTTCGAAGTTGTAGGTCGACTGCTCCACTTCGTTCTGGTGGAACACGTCGCCGTAGGTCACCTTGCCGAACGGGCCGTCGGCCCAGACCAGGTCGTAGACCGAATCCACGCCCTGCAGGTACATCGCCAGGCGCTCGAGGCCGTAGGTGATTTCGCCGGTGACCGGGTAGCACTCGATGCCACCGGCCTGCTGGAAGTAGGTGAACTGGGTGACTTCCATGCCGTTGAGCCAGACTTCCCAGCCCAGGCCCCAGGCGCCGAGGGTCGGCGATTCCCAGTTGTCCTCGACGAAACGGATGTCGTGCACCAGCGGGTCGAGGCCGACGGCCTTGAGCGAGCCCAGGTACAGCTCCTGGAAGTTGTCCGGGTTCGGCTTGAGCACGACCTGGAACTGGTAGTAGTGCTGCAGGCGGTTCGGGTTCTCGCCGTAGCGGCCGTCGGTCGGACGGCGGCTTGGCTGCACGTAGGCGGCGTTCCAGGTTTCCGGGCCGATGGCACGCAGGAACGTGGCGGTATGGAAAGTCCCGGCGCCTACTTCCATATCGTAGGGCTGAAGTACCACACAACCTTGCTCGGCCCAGTATTGCTGGAGGGCGAGAATCAAGTCTTGGAAGGTACGCACGGCTGGCGTAGGCTGGCTCACGAAATTCACCTGTTACTTGGGCTGCGATTCAAAAGGCGGGAGTATACCCGATTCGGTCGCGCCTCCGCCTCCCTGGAGCCTTATGCCACGCTGCTTTTGGTGCAACGATGATCCCCTGTACAAGGACTATCACGATCGGGAGTGGGGCGTACCGCTGCGCGATGGGCAGCGACTGTTCGAGTTGCTTTTGCTCGAAGGGTTCCAGGCCGGGCTTTCGTGGATCACGATCCTGAAAAAACGCGAGCACTACCGCAAGGTCCTGTTCGGTTTCGATGTGCGCAAAGTCGCCGAAATGAGCGATCAATACCTGGAAAACCTGCTGCTCGACCCGGGGATCGTGCGCAATCGCCTGAAGCTCGAGGCGGCCCGGCGCAATGCCCGCGTCTGGCTGACCCTGGAAGACCCGGTCAGCCTGCTCTGGTCCTTCGTCGGCGGCACGCCGCAGATCCATCACTTCAAGGACCGCAGCGAAGTCCCGGCCGTCACGCCCGAGGCGCAGGCGATGAGCAAGGCGCTGAAGAAGCTCGGCTTCGGTTTCGTCGGCCCGACCATCTGCTACGCCTTCATGCAGGCTTCGGGCATGGTCATGGATCACACCACCGATTGTGATAGCTATGCCGCGCTGGCCGCGCCACGGCTACAATAGCCGGCTGACGATTAGCCAAGCACACCGGGAGTGACCTGTGGAAAAGTTTAAAGGCGCCATGCTGGTGGGGGCGTTGCGGTTGTTCGCGATGCTGCCCTGGCGTGCCGTGCAGCGTGTCGGCTCGGCCATCGGCTGGGTGATGTGGAAGCTGCCCAACCGTTCCCGTGACGTGGTGCGGATCAACCTGGCCAAGTGCTTTCCCGAACTCGACCCGGTGGCCCGTGAAGAACTGGTCGGGCAAAGCCTCAAGGACATCGGCAAGTCCCTGACCGAAAGTGCCTGCGCCTGGATCTGGCCGGCCGAGCGCTCGATCGCGCTGGTGCGCGAGGTCGAGGGCCTCGACGTGCTCAAGGACGCCCTGGCCTCGGGCAAGGGCGTGGTCGGCATCACCAGCCACCTGGGCAACTGGGAAGTGCTCAACCACTTCTACTGCAGCCAGTGCAAACCGATCATTTTCTACCGTCCGCCCAAGCTCAAGGCGGTCGACGAACTGCTGCGCAAGCAGCGGGTGCAGTTGGGCAACCGCGTGGCGGCCTCGACCAAGGAAGGCATCCTCAGCGTCATCAAGGAAGTGCGCAAGGGCGGCTCGGTCGGCATTCCCGCCGACCCGGAACCGGCCGAATCCGCCGGGGTGTTCGTGCCGTTCCTCGGCACCCAGGCGCTGACCAGCAAGTTCGTGCCGAACATGCTCGCCGGCGGCAAGGCGGTCGGAGTGTTCCTGCATGCGCTGCGCCTGCCCGACGGTTCGGGCTTCAAGGTGATCCTCGAAGCGGCGCCGCAAGAGATGTACAGCACCGACGCCGAGGTCTCGGCCGCGGCCATGAGCAAGGTGGTCGAGCGATACGTACGGGCCTATCCGAGCCAGTACATGTGGAGCATGAAACGCTTCAAGAAGCGTCCGGCGGGCGAGCAGCGCTGGTACTGAAGCAACTTATCGGCAGGGTCTGTGGATAACATCACGGCGATGTTATCCACAGCGATCTATCCAAGGGCGCAAAGATGTCCGAAAACAAGAATTACCTGCGTATCAAGATCCAGCACCCGAGCATCGGCGAATGCCTGGGGCGTACACGCAATCTGTCCAGCCAGGGTGTGGACGTGCAGCATCCGGGGTTGTCGCGGCTGCCCACCGGGGCGGTGGTCTACGGCCAGGTGCAGGACCTGCCGGTGGCCGCGCCGCGCATTCGCATGGAGGTGATCCGGGTCGACGCCGAAGGCATCGGCCTGCGCTTCATCGATCTTTGAGCGCGGCCTTTTCCAGCTTCTTCAGGAACACCGTCATTTCCTTTTCCGCCTGCTTGTCGCCCTGGCCGCGGGCGGCCTCCAGGCCCTGTTCCCAGGCCAGCCTTGCCGCAGCCAGGTCACCAGCGCCCTGCTGGGCCTTGCCCAGCAGTTTCCAGGCGGCCGAATACTTGGGGTCGAGGACGACACAGCGTTGCAGGTGCTCGGCAGCCCTGGCGTGGTCGCCGAGGTCCAGGTAACCCTTGCCCAGGCCGAAGCGCAGCAGCGGGTTATCCACACCCTTGGCGAGCATCTTTTCCAGTGATTCGAGCATGGCGATCCTCCTGTTAACGATGACTGAGGGCGAAAGAGCTTTTGTGGCGAGCGGGCTTGCCCGCGCCCGGCTGCAAGGCAGCCGCAAATCCAGCTTACGCGGTTTAACTGAAAGACCGTGTAGCCTGGGTTTGGGGCCGCTTTGCGGCCCAGCGCGGGCGAGCCCGCTCGCCACAAATTGGGGGCGGCTTATCATAAGGTTGTCAGAAAAAGCTCAAGCCCACGTGGAACAGTTTCTCCACATCGCGGATATGCTTTTTATCCACAAGGAACAGGATCACATGGTCGCCGGCCTGGATCACCGTGTCGTCGTGGGCGATCAGCACTTCCTCGTCGCGGATGATCGCGCCGATGGTGGTGCCCGGCGGCAGTGCGATGTCCTCGATGGCCCGGCCGATCACCTTGCTCGACTTCATGTCGCCGTGGGCGATCGCCTCGATGGCCTCCGCCGCGCCCCGGCGCAGCGAGTGCACGCTGACGATATCGCCGCGACGCACGTGGGCCAGCAGGGTGCCGATGGTCGCCAGTTGCGGACTGATGGCGATGTCGATGTCGCCACCCTGGATCAGGTCGACATAGGCCGGGTTGTTGATGATGGTCATGACCTTCTTCGCGCCCATCCGCTTGGCCAGCAGCGAGGACATGATGTTGGCCTCGTCGTCGTTGGTCAGCGCCAGGAACAGGTCGGCATCGTTGATGTTCTCTTCCATCAGCAGGTCGCGGTCCGAGGCACTGCCCTGCAGCACCACGGTGCTGTCGAGGGTGTCGGACAGGTGCCGGCAACGGGCGGCGCTCATCTCGATGATCTTCACCTGGTAGCGGCTTTCGATCGCTTCGGCCAGGCGCTCGCCGATCTGTCCGCCGCCGGCGATGACGATGCGTTTGTTGCTCTCGTCGAGCCGGCGCATCTCGCTCATCACCGCGCGGATGTGTGCCTTGGCGGCGATGAAGAACACTTCGTCGTCGGCCTCGATCACCGTGTCGCCGCGGGGCATGATCGGCCGGTCGCGGCGAAAGATCGCCGCCACGCGGGTGTCGGCGTTGGGCATGTGCTCGCGCAACTGGCGCAGTTGCTGGCCCACCAGCGGGCCGCCGTAGTAGGCGCGGATCGCCACCAGCTGGGCCTTGCCCTCGGCGAAGTCGATCACCTGCAGGGCACCGGGGGTTTCGATCAGGCGCTTGATGTAGTTGGTGACCACTTGCTCCGGGCTGATCAGAACGTCCACCGGGATCGCGTCGTTGTCGAACAGCTCGGCGCGGGTCAGGTAAGCCGACTCGCGCACGCGGGCGATCTTGGTCGGGGTGTGGAACAGGGTATGGGCGACCTGGCAGGCGACCATGTTGGTCTCGTCGCTGTTGGTCACCGCCACCAGCATGTCGGCGTCATCCGCGCCGGCCTGGCGCAGGATCGTCGGGAACGAGGCACGGCCCTGCACGGTGCGGATGTCCAGGCGGTCGCCGAGGTCGCGCAGGCGCTCGCCATCGGTGTCGACCACGGTGATGTCGTTGGCCTCGCTGGCCAGGTGTTCGGCCAGCGTCCCGCCGACCTGTCCGGCGCCGAGAATGATGATTTTCATCGGGTGGCTTTCATCCCTGTGGCTCCGTTCGACCCGCTCAGCCGCGTGCGGCGGCGATCTTGATCAGTTTGGCGTAGTAGAAACCGTCGTGGCCACCTTCCTGTGCCAGCAGTTGCCGGCCATGGGGCTGCCTGACGCCGAAGCTGCCCGCAATGTCCAGTTCGCGAGCACCGGAGGTGCGGGCCAGGAATGCCTCGATCACTTCGGTGTTTTCCGTCGGCAGGGTCGAGCAGGTGGCGTAGAGCAGGATGCCGCCGACTTCCAGGGTCGCCCACATCGCGTCCAGCAATTCACCCTGCAGGCTGGCCAGGGCGGCGATGTCGTCGGCCTGGCGGGTCAGCTTGATGTCCGGATGGCGGCGGATGACGCCAGTGGCCGAGCAGGGTGCGTCGAGCAGGATGCGCTGGAACGGCTTGCCGTCCCACCAACTGGCGGTGTCGCGACCATCGGCGGCGATCAGTTCGGCCTCCAGCCCCAGGCGGTCGAGGTTTTCGCGTACCCGCAGCAGGCGCTTGGCCTCCAGGTCGACGGCGACCACCCCGGCCAGTTGCGGCTGGGCTTCGAGGATATGGCAGGTCTTGCCGCCCGGCGCGCAGCAGGCGTCCAGCACCCGTTGGCCGGGAGCCAGATCGAGCAGGTCGGCGGCCAGTTGCGCGGCTTCGTCCTGCACGCTGATCCAACCCTCGGCAAAGCCTGGCAGGTTGCGCACGTCGCAGGCTTCGTCGAGGACGATACCATCGCGGCTGTAGTCGCAAGGCCGGGCCGCGACCGCGGCGTCACCCAGCAGCTTGAGGTAGGTGTCGCGGCTGTGGTGGCGGCGGTTGACCCGCAGGATCATCGGCGGGTGGGCGTTGTTCGCCGCGCAGATGGTTTCCCACTGCTCGGGCCAGAACGCCTTCAGCGCCTTCTGCAGCCAGCGCGGGTGGGCGGTACGCACCACCGGGTCGCGTTCCAGCTCGGCCAGCAGCTCGGTGCTTTCGCGCTGTGCGCGGCGCAGCACGGCATTGAGCAGGCCCTTGGCCCAGGGTTTCTTCAGTTTGTCGGCGCAACCGACGGTCTCGCCGATGGCGGCGTGGGCCGGGATGCGGGTGTAGAGCAGTTGATAGAGGCCAACCAGCAGCAGCGCCTCGACATCGGCATCGGCGGCCTTGAAAGGCTTCTGCAGCAGCTTGGCCGCCAGCGCCGACAGCCGTGGCTGCCAACGGGCGGCGCCGAACGCAAGGTCCTGGGTCAGGCCACGATCGCGGGCCTCGACCTTGTCCAACTGCGCCGGCAGGGAGCTGTTGAGCGAGGCCTTGCCGCCGAGGACGGCGGCCAGTGCCTTGGCGGCGGCCAGGCGCGGGTTCATTGGCCGAGTACCGTACCGAGGGCGAATTTCTCGCGGCGGCTGTTGAACAGGTCACTGAAGTTCAGCGCCTTGCCGCCGGGCAGTTGCAGGCGGGTCAGGCACAGCGCGCCCTGGCCGGTGGCGACGATCAGGCCATCCTTGCTCGCGGCGAGGATTTCGCCCGGCTGGCCCTGGCCTTCGGCGGTGCTGGCGGCCAGCACTTTCAGGGCTTCGCCGTCGAGGCTGCTATGGCAGATCGGCCATGGGTTGAAGGCACGGATCAGCCGCTCCAGCTCGACGGCCGGGCGCTGCCAGTCGATGCGCGCCTCATCCTTGTTCAGCTTGTGGGCGTAGGTGGCCAGGCTGTCGTCCTGCACGTCGCCGACCAGCGTGCCGGCGGCCAGGCCGGCGATGGCCTCGATGACTGCCGGTGGGCCGAGTTCGGCCAGGCGGTCATGCAGGGTGCCACCGGTGTCCTCGGCACTGATCGGGGTGACGGTCTTGAGCAGCATCGGCCCGGTGTCGAGGCCGGCTTCCATGCGCATCACGGTCACGCCACTTTCCGCGTCGCCGGCTTCCACCGCGCGCTGGATCGGCGCCGCACCGCGCCAGCGCGGCAGCAGCGAGGCGTGGCTGTTGATGCAACCCAGGCGCGGGATATCCAGCACCACCTGCGGCAGGATCAGGCCATAGGCGACTACCACCATCAGGTCCGGCTGGAGCGCCGCCAGATCGGCCTGGGCGTCTTCGTTGCGCAGGGTTGGCGGTTGCAGGACGGTGATGCCGTGTTCCAGCGCCAGTTGCTTGACCGGGCTGGGCATCAGCTTCTGCCCGCGCCCTGCCGGGCGGTCCGGCTGGGTGTAGACGGCGACGATCTCATGGGGGCTGTCGAGCAGGGCCTTGAGGTGTTCGGCGGCGAATTCGGGGGTGCCGGCGAAGACGATGCGCAGTGGCTCAGTCATGGATAGGGCTCGCTTGAGAGAGGACGGGACATTGTCATAATGTCGCTTTCTGTAGGAGGTGGCGGTGCGGCGATCCGACTTGCCCGCGAATGGGCCCTTGAGAGCGCTAAAAGCTTCGCGGGCAAGCCACGCTCCTACACAGGATGGGGTCGGGGGATCAGGCGTTCTGGCGGTGCTGCTTTTCCAGCTTCTTCTTGATCCGGTCGCGCTTGAGCGTCGACAGGTAATCGACGAACAGCTTGCCGTTGAGGTGGTCGCATTCGTGCTGGATGCACACCGCCAGCAGACCATCGGCTTCCAGTTCGAACGGCTTGCCGTCGCGGTCCAGCGCCTTGATGCGCACGCGGGTCGGGCGATCGACGTTCTCGTAGAAGCCCGGCACCGACAGGCAGCCTTCCTGGTACTGGTCCTTCTCTTCGGTCAGCGCTTCGAACTCGGGGTTGATGAACACCCGTGGCTCGCTGCGATCCTCGCTCAGGTCCATGACCACGATACGCTGGTGCACGTTGACCTGGGTCGCGGCGAGGCCGATGCCCGGGGCCTCATACATGGTTTCAAACATGTCATCGATCAGTTGCCGAACCTTGTCGTCCACCTCGGCCACGGGTTTGGCGATGGTGCGCAGGCGCGGGTCTGGAAATTCGAGGATGTTTAAAATGGCCATAGGCGTATTTGCTGCACATGTGAGGTAAAGTCAGAGACGGCTGCCGAAACGTCACGGCGGGATCGGCTACCGTTGTAAAACGTTCTCCCTGGGAGCGAGCCGCGGGGGCTCTGGCGTTTCACGCGAAGACACATGATAAAGGGATTCACCGCATGAGGAAAACACTACTCGCCCTGCTGCTGGCCTTTACCGGTGTCGCGCAGGCGCAAGTGCAACTCAAGGATGGTTATCCACAGCGCTACACCGTGGTGCGCGGCGACACGCTGTGGGACATTTCCGGGAAGTTTCTCCGCGAACCGTGGAAGTGGCCGCAGATCTGGCACGCCAATCCGCAGATCGCCAACCCCGACCTGATCTACCCCGGCGACACCCTGATCCTGCAGTTCGTCGATGGCCAGCCACGGCTGGTGGTCGAGCGTGGCGCCTCCCGCGGCACCATCAAGCTGTCGCCGCAGGTGCGCCGCTCGCCGGTGGCCGAGGCGATTCCGAGCATTCCGCTGGAGAAGATCAACGCCTTCCTGCTGAGCAACCGCATCGTCGACAGCGTCGAGGAATTCAAGCGCGCCCCATACATTCTGGCCGGCAGCAACGAGCGGGTGCTCAGCGGCATGGGCGACCGGATCTACGCGCGCGGCGCCTTCGACCCGACCCACAACGTGTACGGCCTGTTCCGCCAGGGCAAGGTCTACACCGACCCGCAGACCAAGGAATTTCTCGGTATCAACGCCGACGACATCGGTACCGGCGAGCTGCTGGCCACCGAGGGCGATGTCGGCACCCTGACGCTGCGTCGCACCACCGAGGAAGTGCGCCTCGGCGATCGGCTGTTCGTCAGCGAGGAGCGGCCGATCACCTCGACCTTCATGCCGAGTGCGCCCCAGTCTCAGGTCAACGGCGTGATCATAGATGTGCCACGAGGTGTTACACAGATCGGCGTCATGGACGTGGTCACGATCGACAAGGGACGCCGCGACGGATTGGCCGAAGGCAATGTTCTCGCGGTGTTCAAGACCGGCGAGACGGTTCGCGACCGGGTCACCGGGCAGCCGGTGAAGATTCCCGACGAGCGTTCCGGCCTGCTGATGGTGTTCCGCACCTACGAAAAGCTCAGCTATGGTTTGGTACTCAATGCCACGCGGTCGCTGGCGGTGCAGGACAAGGTACGCAATCCGTAACGGCTGTCGCAGTGCCCGCGACCGCTTGCTGAACAGGTTACTCACAGAGTTATCCACAGCTCGTCCTGCTTGATCACGACTGCCACGGATCAAGGATGAGCTGATGTCACAGTCTGTGTGCAACACCCTGTCGCCGGCGGAGCTGGAAGCCCGCCTGCGTCTGCATCGCCTGCCGGAAATCGGCCCCAGGCGCTTTCGCCAACTGATCGAAACCTTTGGTTCGGCCTCTTCCGCCCTGAGCGCGCCAGCTGCGGCCTGGCGCTCGCTGGGGCTGCCGGCGAGCAGCGCCGAGGCGCGCCGCAGCCCCGCCGTACGCGACGGCGCCAGCGCTGCATTGGCCTGGCTGGAGCGGCCGGGCCAGCATTTGCTGATGTGGGACCAGGCCGCCTACCCGGCCCTGCTGGCTGAACTGGATGACGCCCCGCCACTGCTGTTCGTCGCCGGTGATCCGACCATTCTGGACAAGCCGCAACTGGCGCTGGTTGGTAGCCGGCGGGCTTCCCGACCGGGCATGGACACCGCCGCGGCCTTCTCACGCAGCCTCGCCGCGGCCGGTTTCGTCATCACCAGCGGCCTGGCCCTGGGCATCGATGGTGCCGCCCATCAGGCCGCGCTGGACGTTGGCGGGCTGACGGTGGGTGTGCTCGGCACCGGCCTGGAAAATTTTTATCCACAGCGGCACCGCAGCCTGGCGCAGGCCATGATTGCCCAGGGCAGCGCCGTGGTGTCCGAGTTTCCCCTGGACACCGTGCCGCAGCCGGGCAACTTTCCACGGCGCAACCGGATCATCAGCGGCTTGTCCCTCGGCGTGCTGGTGGTCGAGGCCAGCGTCGCCAGTGGCTCGCTGATCACCGCCCGGCTGGCGGCGGAACAGGGGCGCGAGGTCTATGCCATCCCCGGTTCCATCCACCATCCCGGCGCGCGCGGTTGCCACCAGTTGATCCGCGATGGCGCGGTGCTGGTGGAAACGGTCGATGACATCCTGCAGAACCTGCGCGGCTGGCAGCGCATGCCGGCCAGCGTGCTGCCCGAGGCCCCGATCCATCCGCTGCTGGCCCTGCTGCACGCCGCGCCGCAGACCAGCGAAGCGCTGGCCCGGGCCTGTGGCTGGAGCCTGGCGCGGGTGCTGGCGGGCCTGACCGAACTGGAGCTGGAGGGCCGGGTGGCCAATGATGGTGGACGCTGGTTAGCTCGCAGCCCGACCTGAGGTAAACTGCGGGCAGCGTTGAATCCGGAGAGCAAGCAATGGTCAAGAGTTGGCGTGTGCAAGAAGCCGCACGAGAAGTTCGCGCAGGAGCGGTGATTGCCTATCCAACCGAAGCGGTCTGGGGGCTGGGGTGCGATCCCTGGAACGAAGAGGCGGTGGATCGGTTGCTGGCGCTCAAGAATCGTTCGGTGGACAAGGGTCTGATCCTGGTGGCGGACAACATCCGCCAGTTCGACTTCCTGTTCGAGGATTTCCCCGAGGAGTGGATCGATCGCATGGCCAGTACCTGGCCGGGGCCCAACACCTGGCTGGTGCCGCACCAAGACCTGCTGCCGGAGTGGGTCACTGGTCGCCATGACACCGTGGCCGTGCGGGTCAGCGATCACCCGCTGGTGCGTGACCTGTGCTCGCTGGTCGGGCCGTTGATCTCCACCTCCGCCAACCCCCAGGGGCGGCCGGCGGCCAGGACCCGGTTGCGGGTGGAGCAGTATTTCCGTGGGCAGCTGGACCTGGTGCTGGGCGGTCACTTGGGTGGGCGCAAGAACCCGAGCCTGATCCGCGACCTGGCGACGGGGAAGGTCGTACGCCCTTCGTAGCATGTGTACACGCAGTCAGCGGTGAGCCCGCTTTTGTGGTGAGCGGGCTTGCCCGCGCTGGGGCGCGAAGCGGCCCTAAAACCTGTCGCCCCGGTTTTCCTGACACACCGTGTACCCAGGCTTTGGGGGCGCCTTGCGCCCCAGCGCGGCGGTGCGGCGTTCCGACGAGCCCGCTCGCCACAAAGCGCGCTTGCTACAGGGCTCGCCTGCCTGCTCCCCACAGCGCCTCTATCTCAGGGGAGCAACACCGTCGAGCCGGTCGTCCGCCGTCCCGCCAGCTCGATCTGCGCTTTCGCCGCCTCGGCCAACCCATACCGCGCACCGATCTCGATCTTCAACTGCCCACCGATCACCAGCCCGAACAACTCGTCAGCCATCGCCTGCAACTGCTGCGGGTTGCTGGCATAGGTGCCCAGGGTCGGCCGGGTCACGTACAGCGAACCCTTGGCCGACAGAATCCCCAGGTTGACCCCTTCCACCGCGCCCGAGGCGTTGCCGAAGCTCACCAGCAGGCCGCGTGGCGACAGGCAGTCGAGCGAGGTCAGCCAGGTGTCCTTGCCGACCCCGTCGTAGACCACCGGGACCTTCTTGCCGTCGGTCAGCTCCAGTACCCGCTTGACCACGTCCTCATGGCTGTAGTCGATGGTCTCCCAGGCCCCCAGGGACTTGGCATAGGCGGCCTTCTGCGGCGAACTCACGGTGCCGATCAGCTTGGCGCCGATGGCCTTGGCCCACTGGCAGGCCAGCGCCCCGACCCCGCCGGCGGCGGCGTGGAACAGCACGGTTTCACCCGCCTTGAGTTCGTGGGTCTGGCGCAGCAGGTATTGCACGGTCAGGCCCTTGAGCATCACCGCGGCGGCCTGCTCGAAGCCGATCTGCTCCGGCAGCTTGATCAGGTGCGCTTGCGGCAGCACGTGGAACTCGCTGTAGGCGCCCAGCGGCCCGGTGCCGTAGGCGACCCGGTCGCCGACCTTGAAGCGGGTCACTTCGCTGCCCACCGCATCGACGATCCCGGCGCCTTCGCCGCCCAGCCCGGAGGGCAGGCCCGGCGGGGCGTACAGGCCGCTGCGCCAGTAGGTGTCGATGAAGTTCAGGCCGATGGCCTTGTTCTTTACCCTCACCTGCTGCGGTCCCGGCTCGGCGGGGGTGTAGTCCACATACTCGAGGACTTCGGGGCCGCCATGGGCACGGAACTGGATTCGCTTGGCCATCGATACGCTCCTTGAACAGATTTCTTGCAAGCCTGACGATCCCCTATCGGACTCCTTCGCTTGACCTTCGTCAACTGCGACTGTCATGGGCACGGTGTTATGCTACGGGCCCTTTGCCGCCGGCACGTCAGAACTGCCGCGCAGCCTTGCCCGATTCAAGGTGATGCCATGACTACCCGCACCGAAGCCGTTAAAGCCTATCTGCTCGACCTGCAAGACCGTATCTGCGCTGCGCTGGAGGCCGAAGATGGCGGTGCGCGTTTCGCCGAGGACGCCTGGACCCGCCCTGCCGGTGGTGGCGGACGGACCCGGGTGATCGCCGACGGCCAGGTCATCGAGAAAGGTGGCGTGAACTTCTCCCACGTCTTCGGTGCCGGCCTGCCGCCTTCGGCCAGCGCCCACCGGCCGGAGCTGGCCGGGCGCGGCTTCGAGGCGCTGGGGGTGTCCCTGGTGATTCATCCGCACAACCCGCATGTGCCGACCTCCCATGCCAACGTGCGTTTCTTCATCGCCGAGAAGGAAGGCGAAGAGCCAGTCTGGTGGTTCGGCGGCGGTTTCGACCTGACGCCCTACTACGGCAACGAGGAAGACTGCGTGCACTGGCACCGCGTTGCCGAGCAGGCCTGCGCGCCGTTCGGGGCGGACGTCTACCCACGCTACAAGGCCTGGTGCGACAGCTACTTCCACCTCAAGCACCGCAACGAACCACGCGGCATCGGTGGCCTGTTCTTCGACGACCTGAACGAATGGGGCTTCGACACCTGCTTCGCCTTCATCCGGGCGATCGGCGATGCCTACATCGAGGCCTATCTGCCGATCGTGCAGCGCCGCAAGGCGCAGGCCTGGACCGAGCGGCAGCGCGAGTTCCAGGAATATCGCCGGGGGCGCTACGTGGAGTTCAACCTGGTGTACGACCGTGGCACGCTGTTCGGCCTGCAGTCGGGCGGGCGTACCGAGTCGATCCTGATGTCGCTGCCGCCGCAGGTGCGCTGGGGCTATGACTGGAAGGCCGAGCCGGGCAGCGAAGAGGCGCGGTTGACCGAGTACTTCCTGCAGGATCGTGATTGGCTGGCGCTCTAGCCGGTATCCTGCGGTGCGGGTGAGAAGGCTATTGCCCGCAAGCCGGCTCCTGCGGAGATCGCGCCTGGCTCGTGTCTTGTGGGAGCCGGTGTCCCGGTTCATCCGCGAACCGGGCCTTCAAGCCTTGTCTGCAACGATGGAATCTCCACCCCATTGATCTGACCGCTGGCCCGCCAGCCCCTACGGGAACCCTGTTTGATGGATCGTTACGTTGTCTTCGGCAATCCCATTGGCCACAGCAAGTCGCCGTTGATTCACCGCCTGTTCGCCGAGCAGACCGGCCAGCAACTGGACTACAGCACGCTGCTGGCGCCGCTCGACGATTTTTCCGGTTGTGCCCGGGCGTTTTTCCAGGAAGGCCGTGGCGCCAACGTCACCGTACCGTTCAAGGAAGAGGCGTTCCGCCTCGCCGACAGCCTGACCGATCGGGCGCGGCGGGCCGGGGCGGTGAACACCCTGAGCAAGCTGGCCGATGGCAGCCTGCTGGGTGACAACACCGACGGTGCCGGCCTGGTGCGTGACCTGGAGGTCAACGCCGGCTTCAGCCTGCAGGGCAAGCGTGTCCTGCTGCTCGGCGCCGGTGGCGCGGTACGCGGGGCGCTGGAGCCGCTGCTGGCGCAGCAGCCGGCCTCGCTGGTGATCGCCAACCGTACCGTCGAGAAGGCCGAGTTGCTGGCCGAGCTGTTCGCTGACCTGGGGCCGGTGTCCGCCAGCGGTTTCGACTGGTTGCAGGAGCCGGTGGACCTGATCATCAACGCCACCTCGGCCAGCCTGTCCGGCGATGTGCCGCCGATTGCGCCGAGCCTGGTCGAGCCCGGCAAGACCGTCTGCTACGACATGATGTACGGCAAGGAGCCGACCGCGTTCTGCCGCTGGGCCAGCGCACAATCGGCGGCGGTGGCCCTGGATGGCCTGGGCATGCTCGCCGAGCAGGCGGCGGTGGCCTTCGAGCTGTGGCGTGGCGTGCGCCCGGATACGGCGCCGGTGCTGGCCGAGCTGCGGCGCCTGCTGGCCGCCTAGGCTATGTATGAAATCGCTTGAAACTTGGTTATGCGGCGTTAAAAACCGGCTCGGAATGCTCATTGACAACCAGTCAAGTCGGGCGCGACCCCGGCCGTTCCTCGCCGGTTTTTGCCTTGCCTAACCTAATTTCATACACAGCCTAAGGCCCTCCAGGGCGGAGAAACCTCGGGTGAGTAGGCTCTTTTTGTGAATGGGCTTTTGTGGCGAGCGGGCAAGCCCGCTCGCCACAGGACTGCGTCCGCCATACAGTCTCGTTAATTGCCCGACTCGTTAGTGGAAGGGCTCAATCCTCGAAGCGGATCGGGCACTTATCCACACCCTCGAGCTTGACCAGTTCCTCGATCACCTGGGCCCGCGCCTTGCGCAACGTCAGGCTGCGTCCCTCGCGGGCCAGCCGGCGTGCTTCCTGGTGCAGCATCTCGACCCCGGAATAGTCGATGAAGTTGATCTGCTGCGCCTCGATCACCACTCGCGGACCTTTGAGCCGCTGCAGGCGCACCTGCAGGTAATGGCTGGCGCCGAAGAAGATCGACCCGCCGACCCGCAGCACTTCCTCGTCGCCCTCGCGCCAATGCTGCACCCGTGGTTGCGAGGTGCGCTTGAGGTAGAAGAACAGCGAGGCCAGCACCCCGGCATAGATCGCCGTCTGCAGCTCCAGCAGCAGGGTCGCCACGCAGGTCAGCGCCATCACCACGAATTCCGCATGGCTGACCCGCAGCAGCGCGCGGATGCCGCGATGATCCACCAGCCCCCAACTGATCAGCAGGATGCTGCCGGCCATGGCCGGAATCGGGATGTGGGCGATCAGCGCCGAGCCGCACACCGCGAACAGCGCCACCCACAGCGCCGAGAACACCCCGGCCAGCGGTGAACAGGCACCTGCCTCGTAGCTGAGGGCGGCGCGGGTGAACGAACCGGCGGACAGGTAGCCGGAAAACAGGCTGCCGACGATATTCGACAGGCCCTGGGCGCGGACTTCCTGGTTGGCGTCGAGCAACTGCTGCGAACGTGCGGACAACGAGCGGGCGATCGACAGGCTCGTCACCAGCCCGAGCATGCCCACGGCAACGGCACTGGGCAGCAGTCGCAGCACCGCTTCCAGGTCCAGCGGCAGCGGGCTGAACGGTGGCAGGCGCCCGGCGAAGCCCTTGACCCGTTGCACGTGGCCGAACATTTCCGGCCACAGCCAGACCAGCAGGCTGGCGAGTACCAGGGTGATCAGCAGGGTTGGCCAGCGCGGCAGCAGCGACTTGAGCAGCAGGCCCATCAGCAGCGTTCCCAACCCGAGAACCAGCGACGGTCGGTCGACCTCGCCGATATGCTGCATGAGGGCCAGCAGGCTGTTGAGCGCGGTGGCCTGGTTCGCCACGTCGATGCCCAGCAGGTTGGGCAATTGCCCCAGGGCGATGACCACGGCGGCGCCGAGGGTGAACCCGAGCACCACCGAGTGCGAAACGAAGTTCACCAGGGCGCCGAAGCGCAGCAGGCCCAGCAGCCACTGGAACACTCCGGCGATGAAGGTCAGCAGCAGGATCAGGGTGATGTAGTCCTGGCTGCCGGGGACGGCCAGCGGGCTGACGCTGGCGAACAGGACGATGGAGATCGCCGCGGTGGGGCCGCAGATCAGGTGCCAGGACGAGCCCCAGAGGCAGGCGATCAGCACCGGGACGATCGCCGCGTAGAGGCCGTATTCCGGCGGCAGGCCGGCGATCAGGGCATAGGCGACCGATTGCGGCAAGGCGAGGATGGCGCCACTCAGGCCGACGATCAGGTCTCGGCTGACGCTGGCGCGGGTCTGCCTGGGCAGCCAGCTGAGAAATGGCAGGAATGCGTGGCGGTTGGTCCAGCCCATGGGTCTCTCGGTTGGATGAGTCAAAATCGGCGGCAGTGTGCCAGCAGCGCTGGCACCGTCCCTTGTAGTAGCCGGCTGGCTGGCGATAGCGGTGTATCAGTCAACAACGATGTCGACTGCCAAACTGCTATCGCCAGCCAGCCGGCTCCTACGAAGAGTACGTGAATGATCGTTCCCACGCTCCGCGTGGGAATGCAGTCCGTGACGCTCTGCGTCACAAGAGCGGACGCCGAGCGTCCAGGGAGCCATTCCCACGCCGAGCGTGGGAACGATCGGTGCACTTGAATGAAGCTCAGAGCCTGGCCTTCACCGCGGCCAGGCCGTCCTGGCCGTCGGCGGTCTTCACCCCGTCCAGCCATTTGTCCAGCACCGCCGGGTTGGCCTTGATCCAGGCCTTGGCCGCATCGGCGTTGCTCAGCTTCTTGTTGGCGACGTCAGCCATGATGCTGTTTTCCATGTCGAGGGTGAAGCGCAGGTTGGAAAACAGCTTGCCGACGTTCGGACAGGCCTGTGCATAACCCTTGCGGGTCACGGTGTAGACGCTGCCGCTGTCGCCGAAGTACTTCTCGCCGCCCTTGAGGTAGTGCATCTTGATCTGCACGTTCATCGGGTGCGGTGTCCAGCCGAGGAACACCACGAACTTTTGTTTCTTGATCGACCGGCCGACCTCGGCCAGCATCGCCTGTTCGCTGGATTCCACCAGTTTCCACTGGCCCAGCCCGAACTCGTCGTGCTTGATGATCTGCGCCAGCGAGGCATTGGCGGGCGCGCCGGAACCGATGCCGTAGAGCTTCTTGTCGAACTTGTCGGCGAATTTTTGCAAGTCGGCGAAATCATGCACGCCAGCGTCCCACACATAATCCGGGACCGCCAGGGTGAACTCGGTGCCTTCGAGGTTCTTCGCCAGTTGGGTGACATCACCGCTGCCGATGAACTTGTCGTAGAAGCCCTGCTGCGCCGGCATCCAGTTGCCGAGGAACACGTCGACCTGGCCGTCCTTGAGCCCGCCGTAGGTGATCGGCACCGCCAGGGTGTCGACCTTGGCCTTGTAGCCCAGGCCCTCCAGCAGCAGCCCGGCGATGGCATTGGTCGCGGCGATATCGCTCCAGCCCGGGTCGGCCATCTTCACCGTGTCGCAGGTCTGGTCGGCGTAGGCGCCCAGGCTGCTCGCGGCCAGCAGTCCGGCACAGAGGATTGTGGATAACTTCTTCATGGCTTCCCCTTCTGTTCGTTATTGGTTTTGGCAGGGTTGTGGATAACGAGCCTTGCGCTCCAGATCGTCGAGGTCGATGTGGTTGCGCATGTATTGCTGACTGGCGTCTACCATCGGCTGGTGGTCCCAGCTCTTCAGCTTTCCGAGGGTCAGGGCGTCGGCGACGAAGCGCCGGCGTCGCTGGCTGGCGAGCACCTGTTGGTGGATCGCCGGGATATTCCATTTCGCCCGGGCTTCGGCCAGGAAGTCGTTGAACAGTTGCTGGTGGTCCGGTGACTGGCTGAGTTCTTCCTCTTCGCGTGGATCGTTGTGGATATCGTAGAGCAGGCACGGATCGTCTTCGCTGTAGATGAACTTGTAGGCGCCGCGGCGGATCATCATCAACGGGCTCACGGTGCCTTCGGCCATGTATTCGCCGAACACCTCGTCATGCCCGCCCTCGCCTGTCAGGTGCGGCAGCAGCGAGCGACCGTCGAGCGGCAGATCGGCCTGCACGCTGCCGCCGGCCAGTTCCACCAGGGTAGGCAGCAGGTCGGCGGTGGACACGGCGGCGCCGACCCGGTGGGCGGCGAACTGCCCCGGTGCGCTGATCAGCAGCGGTACCCGGGCGGACATCTCGAACCAGTGCATCTTGTACCAGAGCCCGCGCTCGCCGAGCATGTCGCCGTGGTCGCCGGAGAACACGATGATGGTGTCGTCGGCCAGGCCGATGTCTTCCAGGGTCTGCAGCAGCTTGCCGACGTTGCTGTCGATGTAGCTGCAGGCGCCGAAGTAGGCACGGCGGGCGTCGCGGATCTTATCCACAGGCAGGGGCTTGTCCCACAGGTCGTAGACCTTGAGCAGGCGCTGCGAGTGCGGGTCGAGGCTGTCCTGGGCCGGCGTGTGCGGCAGCGGGATGTCCTCGTCGCGGTACAAATCCCAGAACGCCTTGGGGATGGTGTACGGGTCGTGGGGGTGGGTCATCGACACGGTCAGGCAGAACGGCCGGTCGCCGTCTTCGCGCACATGGTCGAACAGGTACTGCTGGGCCTTGAACACCACCTCTTCATCGAAGTCGAGCTGGTTGGTGCGCACGCAGGGGCCGGCCTGCAGCACCGAGGACATGTTGTGGTACCAACTGGGGCGTACGTCGGGTTCGTCCCAGTTCACCGCCCAGCCGTAGTCGGCCGGGTAGATATCGCTGGTCAGGCGCTCCTCGTAGCCGTGGAGCTGGTCGGGGCCGCAGAAGTGCATCTTGCCCGACAGCGCGGTGCGATAACCCAGGCGGCGCAGGTAGTGGGCATAGGTCGGGACGTCGGCGGGGAAATCGGCGGCGTTGTCGTAGGCGCCGATCCTGCTCGGCAACTGGCCGCTGACCAGGGTGAAGCGCGAGGGTGCACACAGCGGGCTGTTGCAGTAGGCGGCGTCGAAGACCACGCCCTGGGCCGCCAGCCGGCTCAGGTTCGGCAGCTTGATCGGCGACGGGCTGTAGAGTGGCAACAGCGGGGCGGCCATCTGGTCGGCCATGATGAAGAGAATGTTCTTGCGCTTCATGGTATCGCGGCGTTCCATAGTCAATTGTTATGCGATAGTGCTGCGATCGAGGATGTGGCCGTTGCCTATTGCCGGTAAAGCCCATGCCACACAATGACTAGGATAAGTACAGCTTATGTTTGATGCGCTGGGTGACCTGTCTCTCGACCTGCTGCGGGTGTTCGAAGCGGCGGCCCGTCATCGCAGCTTCACGGCGGCGGCGGTGGAACTGGGCACCACTCAGCCGGCGATCAGCCAGCAGATCAAGCGTCTGGAGGAGCAGTTGGCGACTCGGCTGTTCGACCGTATCTATCGTGGTATCGAACTGACCGAGGCGGGTTCACTGCTGTTCGAGCAGGTCCAGGCGGGACTGGAGAGCATCGACAGTGGGCTGAGCGCGGTGACCGCCCACAGCCGGCATGAGGTGCTGCAGGTCGCCACCGACTTCGCCTTTGCCGCCTACTGGCTGATGCCGCGCCTGCATCGCTTCCACGCGGCCAATCCGCTGGTGGACGTCAGCCTGGTGACCAGCGAGCGCAGCCACAACATGCTGCGCACCGATATCGACGTGGCCGTGCTGTTCGGCCAGGGCCGCTTCAAGCAGGGCGAAAGCCATTGGCTGTTCAGCGAGGAAGTGTTCCCGGTGTGCGGCCCGCAATTGCTCCACGGGCGCGAACGGCCGCTGGCGACCGAAGCCTTGCTGGAACTGCCGCTGCTGCACCTCAAGGGTGAGAGCAGCAGCCACTGGTTCGACTGGAGCGGGGTATTTCGCGAGCTGGGCCTGACCAGCGCACCGGCGCCGGGGCAATTGCGCTTCGACAACTACACCCTGCTGATCCAGGCGGCGATCGGTGGCCAGGGCGTGGCCATCGGCTGGCGCCACCTTGTGGATAACCTGCTGGAACAGGGCCTGTTGTGCCGGCCGATCAACCAGACGGTGCTGTCGACCTTCGGCTACTACGTCGTGCTGCCACCGCGTAAACGGCGCGGAGTGCTGATCCAGCGGTTTTTCGACTGGCTGATGGCCGAGCAGGCCAACAGTGCGCAGTCACTGGTTGGGCTGGGCTTGCCGTCGATTGCGGTGTAGCGTGGGCGATCATCAGGATTGTTGAAAGAGAGTGGTATGCAAGCAATCAAGGGTTACCACGCCCATGTCTACTTCGATGCCTCGACCCTCGACCAGGCCCGGGAGCTGTGCGAGCGGGCGGCGGCGACGTTTGCACTGAAGATGGGGCGGGTGCATGAGCGGCTGGTGGGGCCGCATCCGGACTGGAGCTGCCAGTTGGCGTTCGAGGCGGAGCAGTTTGGCGCCGTCGTGCCATGGCTGGCGCTCAATCGTCAGGGGCTGGTGGTGTTCACCCATCCGCTGACGGGCGACGACCTGGCGGATCACCGCGACCATGCCATCTGGATGGGCGCGGTGCGGCCGTTGGATCTGTCGATCTTCTGATCGGCAGGAATGGCCGCCTTCGGCGGATTCGCCAGCAAGCCGGCTTGCTGGCGATAGCGACTCTGTCGTCGCCGCCAATCCGCAGGACCAGTACAGCACGTTGCTCAATACTTCATAGACGATCCCGGTGCCGAGGCCTCTCTGGACGCTCGGCGTCCGCTCTTGTGACGCAGAGCGGCACGGGCGGCATTCCCACGCGGAGCGTGGGAACGATCGGTAACTTCAAATGCCCGGGGTCTTGCTGGTTAGTCTGTGTGAGAGGGCATAGATTCCTTTGTAGCAGGAACTTTACTCTTGGCCGAGAGTGCCTTTTGCCGATTCCTGCTGAAGCCTGTAAAGCACCTTCAATTCATCAAGGCTGGTTTTCTTTATGGCTTCTGGCAGGTTCTTTGGTCGTGATCCTCGGTCGCTCAGGTAGTTGGTGAATTCCTTATTGGCAAGCAACCCCTCGATGGCAGCCATTTTCTCTTCGGCCTTTTTCGCTGATTCGGCTATTTTTTCAATCTTGTTGTCTACATCCGACAACTGTTTTTTATAAACCTCCAGGTTTTCCTTGAGGTTTCCTATGTTTTCATTGGCAAAGCCGACATTCATTGCTTGCCTCAAATCAGTCAGGGTTACCTTGCGTTTGGTGCTGGTGATATCTGCGCCCATGTTTTCATTGTGTAGCGCTATGCGCTGCCCTGCGCCGAGAAAGTTTCGACTCCATCGTGATTCGTTGGTCAGATAGTTTTTTCCCTTGAGTTTGTCGTGGTAAATTTCCAGGGCTTTGATGACGAAGCCTTTCTTGTGTTCCAGACGGAATGTTTTTGTGGCCTCATCGTAGGTTGGATAGGCGCTTGTGATAGGCCTGGAGCGGAATCCGTGCTTGATGCAGCGATGTGTAGCCTTCTTCGATAGATCAAGGATCTGTTTGTCTACTTGTTCTTTGAAATCTATGTTTTCGGCAAGGAGCTTTTTTCTTGTTTCAATTCTCTGCATACTATTGGAAATGTATTCGATTTTTTCGGATATTTTTATTCTCTCATTGCCGAGTTCTTTTGTTCTTTTGAAGTCTGAGATTGCATTTTTATTGCTTTCATAGGTGATTCCGGCTCTGGCGAACATGTTGCTTTTTATATCAAGTGTCATAAGTCGGCTCTATGTTGAAATGGTGGTCTGAAGGAGCGCCATATCGGGTGGCCACTCCTTCTGATTTTTCGGAGTTCAGTAAGTCATGCGTCTGGGGTTTTCCGGGATTTCAGGAAAGCCAGTTCGGTTCTATGCCTTTCGATTGACTCACCCAAAGAGTCGATGTGCGCTCTTTGCTTGCTCAAAAATTGATCAATTCTGGCGCTGACCTCTTTTTTATTCGTCGCTTGCCCAACTCCAAGATCGAGCCCTGGAATCCTTTCCTTGAGCTTCGAGGCGCCTCCGTCATGCTTTTTGAACGCATCGCCGCTACCGGAATCAGTGCTGAGATAGAGGCCTTTTTCATTGGAAAATCTCAGGTAGCGCTCGTTTGGCTCGTACTGAGCACTATCGAATTGTTTTTTTAGACGATATAGATTGTTCTCAAATTTTTCCGCGTCCAACTTTTCGCACTGCATTTTCAGTATGTTTTCAAATATCTCTGATTTAGAGCTTGTCCCGATCTTTGTGCGTAAAGCATCTAAATGCTCATGATCGGTTCGCCGGGTCGGAATTGGGCTACCGTCTTCTCGTTTCGTTCTTGGCGCCGGTTTTGGTGAGGTATTACCGTCCGGGATTGAATCATCTTGTTCATCTATTGTTTCGAGTGATGGAGGTCTTATGGTTTGAAGTCGCTCTTGCGTCTGTGCGTGATCGGGTTCTCGAATATCATTTGCTATTATTTGATCTTCATGCAGTTCTTTTTGCTCTTCCTGTGTCGCTGGCAATTTTTCCTTTTCCCGCCTTATGATTTCCTTATTTAGTTTTATCTCGTTATCGTTTTGTTGCTTCATGTCTTCAAGGTTAGAAATGACATCTTTTTTACTTGTAAATTTCCCGAACTTCAGGTTTGTATAAAGTTCGCTTGTCTTTTCTGGTATTTGGGGTTCCTTGAGGTGCAGTCTTATCATCAACGTGCCTATCGTCAGCTCCTTTTTAAGATAGGGCATTAATTTGGCATCCAGCCTTAGATAGCCATTTTCGTTGGTTGTATTTCTCACATGGCTGATCGTGTTTTCCAGCGATTTGTTACTTTCTTTACAGGACTCGATGAGCTTGTTGCAGCGGTCTATTTTTGCGTTGATAAAAGCAGCGCTCGAGCTGTCGATCCTTCCACTTCCACTCATGTATAACTTCCTGTTTTCATTTGATATTTCATATCGCGAGCCGATCTGAGTTGAAAGTCTGGAATAGTCGGATGCTTGTGCTGCGCGGTACTTTCAGCAATCGCTCGTCCGCGGCGAATCAGCGATGACTTCCGCGTTTCAAGTAGGCAAGGGGTTATTGCGCCCATGAAAAAGGGCCTCAGCGCCGTAGCACTGAAGCCCTTGGATGCAGCGATTTTTCGGTGAATCAGTTGCGTGCGCTACGCACTCCTTCAGCCAGCGCTGCACACAGGCTCAGCACGCCATCGACGGCCTGCTCGCCGGTTTCGGCCTTGGCGATCTGGTCGATCAGCGCCGAGCCGACCACCACGCCGTCCGCCAGGCGGGCGATGGACGCGGCCTGCTCCGGTGTGCGGATACCGAAGCCGATGCTGATCGGCAGGTCGGTGTGGCGGCGCAGGCGGGTGACCGCCTCCTCGACGTGTTCCAGGGTGGCCGAACCGGCACCGGTCACGCCCGCGACCGAGACGTAGTAGACGAAGCCGGAGCTGCCGTTCAGCACGGTCGGAAGGCGGCTGTCGTCGGTGGTCGGAGTGGTCAGGCGGATAAAGTCCAGGCCGGCGGCCTGGGCCGGGTCGCACAGTTCGCCGTTATGCTCCGGCGGCAGGTCGACCACGATCAGGCCATCGACACCGGCGGCCTTGGCCTCGTCGATGAAGCGTGCCACGCCGTAGTAGTGGATCGGGTTGAAGTAACCCATCAGCACCAGCGGGGTGTCATTGTTGTCGGCGCGGAACTCGCGAACCATCCGCAGGGTTTTCGCCAGGTTCTGTTTGGCGGCCAGGGCGCGGATGTTCGCCAGCTGGATCGCCGGGCCGTCGGCCATCGGATCGGTGAAGGGCATGCCCAGCTCGATCACGTCGGCACCGGCCTTGGGCAGCCCCTTGAGGATCGCCAGGGAGGTGTCGTAGCCCGGGTCGCCGGCGGTGACGAAGGTCACCAGGGCGGCGCGGTTCTGTTGTTTCAGCTCGGCAAAGCGGGCTTGCAGGCGGCTCATCAGTGTTTCTCCTGCTGGGACTGTTGCATGTGGTGCATGACGGTTTGCATGTCCTTGTCACCGCGACCGGACAGGTTGACCACCATCAGGTGATCCTTGGGCAGGTTCGGCGCGCGCTTGAAGACTTCGGCCAGGGCGTGGGAGCTTTCCAGGGCCGGGATGATGCCTTCGAGGCGGCAGCACTGGTGGAACGCGGCCAGGGCTTCGTCATCGGTGATCGAGGTGTACTGGACGCGGCCGATGTCGTGCAACCAGGCGTGTTCCGGGCCGATGCCGGGGTAGTCCAGGCCGGCGGAGATCGAGTGGGCGTCGATGATCTGGCCGTCGTCGTCCTGCAGCAGGAAGGTCCGGTTGCCGTGCAGCACGCCCGGTACCCCGCCGTTGAGGCTGGCGGCGTGCTTGCCGGTCTCGATGCCGTGGCCGGCGGCCTCGACGCCAATGATCTCGACGCTGGTGTCATCGAGGAACGGGTGGAACAGGCCCATGGCGTTGGAACCGCCGCCGATGCAGGCCACCAGGCTGTCGGGCAGGCGCCCTTCCTTCGCTTGCAGCTGCTCGCGGGTCTCCTTGCCGATCACCGCCTGGAAGTCGCGGACCATGGCCGGGTACGGGTGTGGGCCGGCGACGGTGCCGATCAGGTAGAAGGTGCTGTCGACGTTGGTCACCCAGTCACGCAGCGCTTCGTTCATCGCGTCCTTCAGCGTGCCGGTGCCGGCGACCACCGGGATCACCTCGGCGCCCAGCAGTTTCATGCGGAACACGTTGGCCTGCTGGCGCTCGATGTCGGTGGTGCCCATGTAGATCACGCACTGCAGGCCGAAACGCGCGGCCACGGTGGCGGTGGCCACACCGTGCATGCCGGCGCCGGTCTCGGCGATGATGCGCTTCTTGCCCATGCGTCGCGCCAACAGGATCTGGCCGATGCAGTTGTTGATCTTGTGCGCGCCGGTGTGGTTCAGCTCTTCGCGCTTGAGGTAGATCTTCGCGCCGCCGCAGTGTTCGGTCAGGCGTTCGGCGAAATACAGTGGGCTCGGACGGCCGACGTAGTCGCGCTGGAAGTAGGCCAGTTCCTCGATGAACGCCGGGTCGGCCTTGGCGGCCTCGTACTCTCGGTTCAGGTCGAGGATCAGTGGCATCAGGGTTTCAGCCACATAGCGGCCGCCGAATGCGCCGAACAGGCCATTGGCATCGGGGCCGCTGCGCAGGGTGGACTGGGTCATGGGAGGCTCCAGGTGGTGAGGTAATGGGCAATGGGTTCACTCTAACCACGACAGGCGCGGATGAAAACCGATAAGATCGCCATAACCTGTCAGGAAAACTCACAGATATCATGAGCCGCGACCTGCCCCCGCTCAATGCCTTGCGCGCCTTCGAGGCCACCGCCCGCCTGAACAGCGTTAGTCAGGCTGCCGAACAGTTGCACGTGACCCATGGCGCGGTCAGCCGGCAGTTGAAGGTGCTTGAGGAACATTTGGGGCTGAGCCTGTTCGTCAAGGATGGGCGTGGCCTGAAACTCACAGATGCCGGTATCCGTCTGCGCGATGCCAGCGCCGAGGCCTTCGAGCGGCTGCGCACCGTCTGTGCCGAGCTGACCCGCGATTCGAGCGATGCGCCTTTCGTCCTCGGTTGTTCCGGCAGCCTGCTGGCGCGCTGGTTCATCCCGCGGCTCGGGCGGCTGAACGCCGACCTGCCGGACCTGCGCCTGCACCTGTCGGCCGGTGAAGGTGACCTGGATCCGCGCAAGCCGGGTCTGGATGCCCTGCTGCTGTTCGCCGAGCCGCCATGGCCGGCGGACATGCAGGTGCACGAGCTGGCCCGCGAGCGGATCGGCCCGGTGATGAGCCCGCACTTTTCCCGTTATGAGGCGTTGCGCACGGCGCCGGCCCGCGCGTTGGTGGGCGAGCCGCTGCTGCATACCACTTCACGGCCGCAGGCGTGGCCAAGTTGGGCGCAAGGCAAGGGTATCGACGTGGCCGAATTGAAGTACGGGCAGGGTTTCGAGCACCTGTACTACCTGCTGGAAGCGGCAGTGGCCGGGCTTGGCGTGGCGATCGCGCCACAGGCGCTGGTAGCGGATGACCTGCGGGCGGGTCGGCTGGTCGCACCGTGGGGCTTCAATGAAACCCCCGGGCGACTCGCCTTGTGGCTGCCGGGGCGCGCCGTGGACGGGCGCGCCCTGCAATTGGCGCAGTGGCTCAGGGCCGAATTGGCAGCGGGTTCATGACCCGCACGGTCTGCGCGCCGTGCACGATTACCTGTAGGAGCCGGCTTGCTGGCGATGGCAGTGGATCAGCCAGAGAGATGTCGACTGACCCGCCGCCATCGCCAGCAAGCCGGCTACAGGGTTTTGTGTGGTTAGGACTTTTGCGTCATCGGCTCAGTCGCCGCGTTTGCATAGCAGGTAGGCCGCCAGCAGCCCCAGCGCACCGACGGCCACGCCGGCGGTGGTCCATGGATGCTCCTGGGCGTAATCGCGGGTGGCGATCCCGGTTTCGCGGGTCTTGACCTTGACCTCCTCGTAGGCGTCGCTGAGCAGATGGCGCGAATGGCGCAGGGCGCTTTCGGCGTTGCTCCTGAGGGCCTTGAGGGTCTTGCGCGATTCGTCCGAAGCGTCGTCCTTCAGGCTTTCCAGGGACTTGAGCAGGCTCTCGATCTCCGCTTCCATGCTTTGCAGTGCAGCTTTTCGCAACGATGAACTGGCCATATCGGCTCTCCTCTCAGTGATGGATGGCGTCTGTGAAGTCCGACTGCACCGGTTGGCGAAAGTGCAGAAAATCTGCAATCCGCTGTGCCGTACCCCGTTCGGGTTCCCTGGGAAATCACTGCTAGGCTGTCCCTGAAAGCCCGCAGCCCAAGGAGAGCAGCATGAGTGACCATCACACCTACAAGAAAATCGAACTGGTCGGTTCGTCGCCCAACAGCATCGAGGAAGCGATCAACAACGCCCTGGCCGAGGCCGGCAAGAGTCTCAAGCACCTGGAGTGGTTCGAGGTGGTGGATACCCGCGGCCATATCCGCGACAACAAGGCGGCACATTTCCAGGTGACCCTCAAGGTCGGGTTCAAGATCGCCAACAGTTGAATGAATAATGGCACTTGTGAACTAGTGCACTGGCCGACGGCCATATAGCTTGCTATACAGGAGTCTCCAATCGAGCCTCATGTGCGTCGCCCAGAAGCCGACGCACTTTTTTTGATATGACCAGGGAATGTGACCGATGAAGAAGCTGATTTTGGCGCTGGGTTTGTTGAGTATCGCGGGAACGGCCCTTGCGGCAGGCAAGCCATGCGACGAGATGGAAAGGGAGATCAAGGACAAGCTGGAGGCCAAGGGCGTGCACGGCTATTCGCTGCAGATCCTTGACCGCGCCACCGGCGAGAAAGGCGCCGATGGCAAGGTGGTGGCGACCTGCGAAGCCGGTACCAAGGTCATTACCTACAAGCGCAAGTAAGCGCGTGCAGGATCAGGGCCGGCGCAAGGCGCCGGCTTTTTCATGGGCGCCGATCAGGCTTCGCCCTTCATCACTTGCGACAGCAGCTCGTAGGAGTGCAGGCGGTCGGCGTGCTCGTACAGATCGCAGGTGAAGATCAGCTCGTCGGCCTGGGTCTGTTCGACCAGTACTTCCAGGCGGGCACGGATCTTCTGCGGGCTGCCGACCATCGCCAGGCCGAGGAAACTGGCCACGGCTTCTTTCTCATGGGGCAACCACAGGCCGTCCATGCTCTGCACCGGAGGTCGTTGCACCAGGCTCTGACCACGCATCAGCGCGAGGATGCGCTGGTAGACCGAGGTCGCCAGGTAGTCGGCCTGTTCGTCGGTGTCGGCTGCCACCAGCGGTACGCCGAGCATCACGTAGGGCTTGTCGAGGACGTCCGAGGGCTTGAAGTGGTTGCGATAGACGCGGATCGCCTCATGCATGTAGCGCGGGGCGAAATGCGAGGCGAAGGCGTACGGCAGGCCGCGCTCGCCGGCCAGTTGCGCACTGAACAGGCTCGAACCGAGCAGCCAGACCGGGACCTGGGTGCCGGTACCGGGAACGGCGATCACACGCTGGTCGGGGGTGCGCGGGCCGAGGTACTTCATCAGCTCGGCGACGTCGTCCGGGAAGTCGTCGGAACTGCCCGAACGCTCGCGGCGCAGGGCGTGGGCGGTCATCTGGTCGGAACCGGGCGCGCGGCCCAGGCCGAGGTCGATCCGGCCGGGATAGAGGCTCTCCAGGGTGCCGAACTGCTCGGCGATCACCAGCGGCGCGTGGTTGGGCAGCATCACCCCGCCGGAGCCGACGCGGATGCTCGAGGTGCCGCCGGCCAGATAGGCCAGCAGCACCGAGGTGGCCGAACTGGCGATGCCGTCCATGTTGTGGTGTTCGGCCACCCAGAAGCGGGTGAAGCCGCATTTCTCCACGTGCCGGGCCAGGTCCAGCGAGTTGCGCAGCGACTGTGCGGGGCCGCCGTCCTGGCGTACGGGCACCAGGTCGAGGGTGGAAAACTTGACGTCGGACAAGCGCTTCATAAGCCTGTTGCTCCTGTTTGAGGGACAGGCTTGCGAGGCGCGGCAAGGAACCTGTCGATGTTCTGGGGCAATATGGGCATATACCCGAGTTTCAAGAGCAGTCTGAATTCTTGGCTCACAGAAATCAAAGACAACTCCTACAAGATGAACTTTGAGACGCCGACTATTCTCAAAATTTCGTCTGGCGCGAACCCGCGTCGGCCCTTTAGGAGGCTGTCATGAGTATCAAGAAGAAAGCATCGGCTCACTGGGAAGGCGACCTGAAAACCGGCATTGGTTCCATTTCCACCGAAACCGGCGTGCTGCGCGAGGCGCCCTACGGCTTTACGGCGCGTTTCGAAGGCGGCCGCGGTACCAATCCCGAGGAACTGATCGGTGCGGCCCATGCCGGCTGTTTCTCCATGGCCTTTTCGATGATTCTCGGCGAGGCCGGACTCAAGGCCGACAGTATCGACACCAACGCCGAAGTGACGCTGGACCAGGTGGACGGTGGCTTTGCCATCACCGCGGTGCACCTGATCCTCAAGGCCAGGATTCCGGGCGCCAGCCAGCAGCAGTTCGATGAGTTGAGCAAAAAGGCCAAGGAAGGGTGCCCGGTGTCCAAGGTGCTGAACGCGAAGATCAGCCTGGAGGCGACGCTGCTGGGCTGATCCGTAGCCCCGCGGTGCCGGTCCGGATGCACCGAGTCCTGTAGGCGCCGGCTTGCTGGCGATAGCGGTGAGGCAGTCGACACAGTGCCTGGCTGACACAGCGCTGTCGCCAGCAAGCCGGCTCCCACAATGTGGACGGCCTCTGTTTCAGGTTGTGAGGCGAGTCAGAACTTGGTTCTCCCGTTTGTGGTCGAATCAGTGGGCAGCAACTGATTGCGTACGCCCTTGCGACGCGTTGCCGCCAGAAGGAGTCTGATCATGAAACGCATTGCCCTTGGAGTTTTCTGTTGTGCGCTGACGGCGCAGGCTTTGGCAGCCCCGAAGGACTGCCAGGAATTGAAGAGTGAAATCGAGGTGAAGATCCAGGCGAATGCCGTGCCCTCCTATACCCTGGAGATCGTTTCCAGGGAAGAAGCCGAGAAGCATGATGTGGCCATGGTGGTCGGCACCTGCGAAAACGGCACCAAGGCGATCATCTACCAGAAGAACGACACCTGAGGCCGCCTGATGAGGTCCTGCAGCCAGTCGTGCCGCCGTGAACGGCGGGCGACGCTCGAAAGCCTTTCTCGCCTTGCCTAGGGGATGCAGATCACCCGTTCATCCGAGGCGATCTGCACACCCTTGTCGTCATACAGCCGGGCACTGGCCTGGAAGCCGAGGGCTACGCCCTCCAGATGGTAACGGCGTCCCGCCTCGAAATTCGGGTAGCTCACGCTGAGGTAGCAGATCCGCTGCATCGGATCGGTGTTCATCGCCATGCCGCCGACATACACGTCGTAGTCGAAACGCACGGTCAATTCGTGGGCCCCTGGCGTGATCTGGAATAAACGCCCGTCGTCCAGGCGTTTCCTGTCCACGCTTTCGGCCATGACCAGCTTGCCGGTGCGGGTGCCCAGGTCGACCCAGGCCATGTTCGGATCGACCGCGGGCAAGGGGCCGGCGCAGCCGCCGAGGCTGGCGAGGGCGAGGCAGGAAAGTAGCTTGCGCATGTTCGGTTTTCGCTCGGTGATGGGGGGCCAGCATACCCGTGATCGCTGACCCGAGTCGCCTGGGCTGTGCCTGGCGTGGAGAATCTTCATGGAACAGGGTTCGTTCCACGCGATAGTCTTGGCGCACCCCTCGACTGGATGATCCCCATGCCGCACAGGCCGCTTTTTTCCATTCTACGCCTCTGGCTGGTCGGCCTCTCGCTGCTGCTCGCCAGTGGTTGCAGCAGCCTGGACTACTACAGCCAGTTGGCCACCGGGCAACTGAACCTGTTGCGCGCCCGTGAGCCGGTGGCCGAGGTGATCGCCGACCCCAGCCGGCCCCAGGCGTTGCGCGAACACCTGATCCACGCCCAGCAGGCGCGGGCCTTTGCCAGCGAACACCTGCACCTGCCGGACAACCGCAGCTACCGGCTATACGCCGACATCCAGCGACCCTATGTGGTGTGGAATGTCTTTGCCACGCCGGAGTTTTCCCTGACGCCGCAAAGCCACTGCTTCCCCATCGCCGGCTGTGTCGCCTATCGCGGCTACTACAGCCAGGGTGCGGCTCGCGGCGAGGCCGCCGTGCAGCGCCAGCAGGGCCTGGACGTTTACATCGGTGGGGTCGAGGCCTACTCGACGTTGGGCTGGTTCGACGACCCGATCCTCAGTTCGATGATGAACTGGGGCGACGAGCGCCTGGCGACGCTGATTTTCCATGAACTGGCGCACCAGCGTTTCTATGTGAAGGACGACACCGAGTTCAATGAGTCTTACGCCAACTTCGTCGAACAGGAAGGTACCCGGCAATGGCGGGCGGCGCGCGGGTTGCCGGCGGCTCGGGGCAACGAGACGCAGCAGAAGGACCAGTTCATCGCGCTGGTGCTGGAAACCCGCAAGCGCTTGCAGGCGCTCTATGCGCTGCCGCTGCCGGCCGAGCAGATGCGCGCGCGCAAGGCCGCCGAGTTCGAGCGGCTGCGCCAGGAATACCGGCGCTTGCAGGCAACACAATGGGCCGGCGACAAGCGCTACGACGGCTGGATCAATACGCCGCTGAACAATGCCAAGCTGCTGCCGTTCGGGCTGTATGACCAGTGGGTGCCGGCGTTTGCGGCGTTGTTCAAACAGGTCAACGGCGATTGGCCGGCGTTTTTCCAGGCAGTCGAGAAGCTGGGCGGTTTGCCGGTGGGCGAGCGCAAGGTGGCATTGCAGAAGTTGATGGATGGCCGCCAGCACGCTCGATTGAGATGAGCGGGCATGTGTGGCGAGCGGGCTTGTCGGGACGCCGCACCGCCGCGCTGGGGCGCAAGGCGCCCCCAAACCTGGTAACCAAGACTTGCCTGACACACCGAATGCCCTGGATTCAGGGCCGCTCCGCAGCCCAACGCGGGCAAGCCCGCTCGCCACAGGAATCTGCAAGAGCCACGGTGCCGTGGCGTTACAGGAACGCCCGATGCAGCTCCTCCAGCGTCTGGAAGTGATACTCCGGTTGCTCGGCACTCAGCTCCTCGAAGCTGCCGAACCCATACCCCACCGCCGCCGCCGCCAGGCCATTGCGGCGGGCGCCGATCAGGTCGTGCTTGCGATCGCCGATCATCAGCGTATTGCCCGGCTCCAGGCCTTCCTCGGCGACCAGGTGGGCGATCAGCTCGACCTTGTCGGTCCGCGTACCGTCCAGTTCGCTGCCATAGATCACCTTGAAATGCCGGGCGAAGTCGAAATGCCGGGCGATCTCGCGGGCGAATACCCAGGGCTTGGAGGTCGCGATATACAGCGTGCGCCCTTGCCCGCCGAGGGTTTCCAGCAGCGGCACGACGCCGTCGAACACGCGGTTTTCATAGAGACCGGTGACCTTGAAGCGTTCGCGGTAGAAGTTCACCGCTTCCCAGGCCTTGGCCTCGTCGAAACCGTAGAACTGCATGAACGCCTGCAGCAGCGGCGGGCCGATGAAGTGTTCCAGCTTGCCCAGGTCCGGCTCGTCGATGCCCAGTTTGGCCAGGGCGAACTGGATCGAGCGGGTGATGCCCTCGCGCGGGTCGGTCAGGGTGCCGTCGAGGTCGAACAGAATCGTCTGGTAGTGCATGCAATGTCCCAATTCGTACAAAAAATGATCAGTCGGCGCGGTCGTAGCCTTCGGCGATGTGTTGGTCCTTGAGCTTCACGTAGTTGGAGGCGCTGTAGGTGAAGAAGGCCTTTTCCTTGTCCGTCAGCGGCCGCACCTGCTTCACCGGGCTGCCGACGTAGAGGAAGCCGCTGGCCAGCCGCTTGCCCGGCGGGACCAGGCTGCCGGCGCCGACGATCACCTCGTCCTCGATCACCGCGCCATCCATGACGATGCTGCCCATGCCGATCAGGATCCGGCTGCCGATGCTGCAGCCGTGCAGCATGACCTTGTGGGCGATGGTCACGTCATCGCCGATCAGCAACGGGAAACCCTCGGGGTTGAAGGGGCCGGCATGGGTGATGTGCAACACGCAACCGTCCTGCACGCTGGTGCGCGCGCCGATGCGGATGCGGTGCATGTCGCCACGGATCACGGTCAATGGCCAGATCGAACTGTCGGCGCCGATCTCGACATCGCCGATCACCACCGCCGACCGGTCGACAAAAGCCCCGGATCCCAGGGACGGCGTGTGGTTCTGGTAGGTGCGAAGACTCACGATAGGCACTCTCTCTGTTGCTGATAGCTGCGGTCGGCATTGATTGTAATTAAGATGACCCCATCTTTGTTCCTACATGTTTTTTCAGCCAAGGTGTCCACCGTGAGCGCGAACAACCCGCTTCTGCAGTCCTACGACCTGCCGCCGTTCTCGGCGATCCGTGCCGAGCACGTGCAACCGGCCATCGAGCAGATCCTCGCCGACAACCGCAAGGCCATCGAAGGCATCCTGCAAAGCCAGGGGAAAAATCCGAGCTGGGCCGGCCTGGTGCTGGCCATGGACGAACTCAATGACCGCCTGGGTGCCGCCTGGAGCCCGGTGAGCCACCTCAACGCGGTGTGCAACAGTCAGGAGCTGCGCGAGGCCTACGAGGCCTGCCTGCCGGCACTGAGCGCCTACTCCACCGAGCTGGGCCAGAACCGCGAGCTGTTCCAGGCCTTCGAAGCCCTGGCCAACAGTCCCGAGGCCGCCGGCTTCGACGTGGCGCAGAAAACCATCCTCGAACACTCGTTGCGCGATTTCCGCCTGTCCGGTATCGACCTGCCGGAGGCCGAGCAGAAGCGCTATGCCGAGGTGCAGAGCAAGCTGTCCGAGCTGGGCAGCCGTTTCTCCAACCAGTTGCTCGACGCCACCCAGGCCTGGACCAAGCACATCACCGACGAGGCGGGCCTCGCCGGCCTCAGCGCCTCGGCCAAGGCGCAGATGGCTGCCGCGGCCCAGGCCAAGGGCCTCGACGGCTGGCTGATCACCCTGGAATTCCCCAGCTACTACGCGGTGATGACCTACGCCGAAGACCGTGCCCTGCGCGAAGAGGTCTACGCCGCCTACTGCACCCGTGCCTCGGACCAGGGCCCGAATGCCGGCCAGTTCGACAACGGCCCGGTGATGGCCGAAATCCTCGACCTGCGCCAGGAACTGGCCCGACTGCTGGGCTTTGCCAGCTTCGCCGAGCTGAGCCTGGCGACCAAGATGGCCGATTCCAGCGACCAGGTGCTGACCTTCCTGCGCGACCTGGCCAAGCGCAGCAAGCCGTTCGCCGTCCAGGACCTGCAACAGCTCAAGGCCTATGCCGCCGAGCAGGGCTGCGCCGAACTGCAGAGCTGGGACAGCGGCTTCTACGGCGAGAAGCTCCGTGAGCAGCGCTACAGCGTGTCCCAGGAAGCCCTGCGCGCCTACTTCCCGATCGACAAGGTGCTCGCTGGCCTGTTCGCCATCGTGCAGAAACTCTACGGCATCGAGATCACCGAGCAGACCGGTTTCGACACCTGGCACCCGGATGTCCGCCTGTTCGAGATCAAGGAGAACGGTCAGCACGTCGGCCGTTTCTTCTTCGACCTGTATGCCCGCGCGAACAAGCGTGGCGGTGCCTGGATGGATGGCGCCCGTGACCGCCGGCGCACCGCCGATGGCGTACTGCAGAGCCCGGTGGCCAATCTGGTGTGCAACTTCGCCCCGGCCGACAGCGGCAAGCCGGCACTGCTGACCCACGACGAAGTGACCACCCTGTTCCACGAGTTCGGCCACGGCCTGCACCACCTGCTGACCCGCGTCGAGCACGCCGGCGTTTCCGGCATCAACGGCGTGGCCTGGGACGCGGTGGAACTGCCGAGCCAATTCATGGAGAACTGGTGCTGGGAGCCGGAAGGCCTGGCACTGATTTCCGGTCACTACGAAACGGGCGAGCCGTTGCCCCAGGACCTGCTGGAAAAAATGCTCGCGGCGAAGAACTTCCAGTCCGGCCTGATGATGGTGCGCCAACTGGAGTTCTCGCTGTTCGACTTCGAGCTGCACGCCACCCACGGCGACGGTCGCAGCGTCGCGCAGGTGCTGGAGGCGGTACGCGACGAGGTGTCGGTGATGCGTCCGCCGGCCTACAACCGTTTCCCCAACAGCTTTGCGCACATCTTCGCCGGTGGCTACGCGGCCGGCTACTACAGTTACAAGTGGGCCGAGGTGCTGTCGGCGGATGCCTTCTCGCGGTTCGAGGAGGAAGGCGTGCTCAATGCCCGGACCGGTCGCGCGTTCCGCGAAGCGATCCTGGCCCGTGGTGGCTCCCAGGCGCCGATGGTGCTGTTCGTCGACTTCCGTGGCCGCGAGCCTTCGATTGACGCACTGTTGCGCCACAGCGGCCTGAGCGAGGACGCGGCGGCATGAGTGAGGTAGTCGTGACCAGGACCAAGAAACGCTTCATCGCCGGGGCGGTCTGCCCGGCGTGCAGCGAGCAGGACAAGCTGATGATGTGGAGCGAGGATGACGTTCCGCACCGCGAGTGCGTGGCGTGCGGCTATGCCGACACGCTCAACGAACAGGGCCTGTCGGTACCGAAGGAACTCAGCACGCGGGTCAACACGCCGGCGGCGAAGGTCGCCGACAAGACGGTCCAGACCGTGCAGTTCTTCCCCAATCCCAAGCTGAAAAAGCCGAGCGAGTAATCCGCGCTGCCGGGCCTATCTATGTAGGTCCAGCGCCAGGCTCGTGCCACATAGGCTCGCTCCTTGAGTGGCCCCGTCCCGGGGCCATGTTTTCAAGGAGTGAACCATGGGGACCTACAACCCGCTGCTGCATCACTGCGGCGAGCTGCCGCCCTACTCGTCCATACAGGCCCGTCATCTGGTGCCGGCGATGTTGCAGGTGCGCAACGAGGCCCGCAGCACGATCGAGGCGATCCTCATCAGTCAGCGCGATATGCCCACCTGGGACGATTTCGTCGTGCCGCTCGACGTGCTCGGCGCCCGCATGGCCTGGTTCGTCGGCACCCTCCTGGCCCTGACCAGGGCGCGCACCGGAGCGGACTGGAACAAGGCGTTCATACGCTGCGCCCGCATCGAGGCGCGGTTCGACCGCATGCTCTGGGCCAACCACCACCTGCATGCCCTGTACAGGAAACTCGCCGCCAGTCCGCAGGCCCGGCAGTTCGATCGGCCACGTCAGGTGCTGCTCGAAAGAATTCTGCAGCGCTTGCGTCTGGCGGGCATGGAGTTGCCGTCCGGCCAGCGTCGGCGTTTCAGGGAACTGGGCGAGACGATCGAGGAGCTTCGCGTGCGCTTTCTTGCCAACGCCGCCGCTGCGGCCAGATGCTCCAGTTGGCGGATCGGCGTGGCGGATGAGGCGCAGCTGGACGGACTGTCGGTCCATGACAAGGCCGCCATGGCCCGCTACCAGGGCAAGGAGCTGTTGGGTTGGGAAGTGGACATGAGCAACCTGGAACGGGTCCGGACGATCATGACCGATGCCCGGTCCCGGAGCCTGCGCCAGCAGCTCTACCAGCGTCGTGGCACCCTGGCGTCCGACCAGGGCCTGCCGGCGTGCAAGAGCTTCGATAACAGCACCGTGCTTGAACAACTGCTCCGGTTGCGCCTGGAGCAGGCCCGCATGCTCGGTGCCGGCAGTTCCGCCGACTTGGCCCTGCAACGTCTTTCGGTGCGCGAGACGTCCCATGTCCTGTGGTTCCTCCATCAGCAGATCGCGACAAAGGCGCCCGACTGGCTCAGGCAGCGCGGGGAACTGATCGCATTGGCACCCGACCCGGACGTGCAGCCCCTGGAGCCCTGGGACTATCTGTTCTATGGGCAGCAGGCGCGCAGGAACAGCGGCGCCCTGGACGAGGACGAGTTTCGCGTGCATTTCGAACTCGAACGGGTGCTGGAAAAAATGCTGGACCTGCCCCGGCGCCTGTTCGGCATCGAGTTCGTCGAGCGCCCGGAGCTCGATACCTGGCACGCCAGCATCCGCTCCTTCGAGGTCCGGGAGGCCGGGCAGGCGATCGGCTATCTGTTCCTCGACCTGTTCGCCCGCGACGAGAAATTGTTCAAGACCGGCTCGATGTACTCCCTTGGACATCGCCTGCTGTCGGTCGAGGGGCGCAAGGTGACGCTGCCGGTGGCGGTGTTGTCCTGTGCCCTGAGCGCCAATGGGGCCGGCGACCCCCTGCTGTTGAAACACGGGCAACTGCGCACCCTGTTCCACGAGCTCGGGCATTGCCTGCATCAATTGCTCGACAGCTCGCCCACCTGGCAACTGTCGTGCATCGAGCATTCGGGCCTGGATGTGCGGGAGTTCTTTTCCGGGTTGATGGAGCGCTGGTGCTGCAATGTCGAGTTCCTGGTCGACATGAGCCGTCACTACCGGACCGGGGTCGGCCTGTCCGAAGACCAGGCCCGGCGCTTGCGCATCTTCCTGGAAAGCCAGACCTGGCTGCAGGACAGCACGCAACTGATGTTCTCGGGCATGGACTTCTTCCTGCATCTGCTCCAGCCCGTCGATACTCAACAGATCCATGCGTTGGCGAAGGAGAACCTGGCCCATTGGCCCAGGCCCATGCACGAGCGTTTCATCTACGCCTTCACGCACCTGGCCACGGGCTACGAAGCCCGCTATTTCACCTATCTGTGGGGGCTGGAACTGGCCCGTGAGGTGTTTGCCCGTTTCGTGGAGAAGGGGCTGTTCGATGCCGTGGAGGGGCGTCGCCTGCGTGTCGAGCTCTTCGCCTCGGCGGCCACCCGATCCCTGCCGGAGTCCATCGAGGCCTTCCTCGGACGGCCACCGCAGGCCGCGATGCGCGCCTCGCAAGACCCGCAGTTCAATATGCTGATGGGGCAGTTGGCCATGGTGCAGGCCGGTGGCACGAACGACGAGGCAACCGGTACCGGGGGCGATACGACCCGGCCGCTCCTGCCCGGCTCGGTATCGGCCTGGGCCGCGCAACTGTTCGGTACCGCGCTGCGGCAGCCGCTCGGCAGTGTCGGCCTGGCACCGACCTCAGCGGACGTCGGCCGAAGCTGACTTGAACCAGTTCTGCACATTGCAGGTGGCGAACGGGCGGGTGCTGCAATCGCCATTGGCCAGGGCTGTGCGCAACTTGTCGATATCAGCCTTCATCATGTAGCGAATGCCGTCCTTGTGGTGGGAGCTTTCGCCAAACCCACCCTGGGTCATTTCCGCCAGGGCGTCCTCCTTGTTCCAGCCCTGCACGACCACCCGGTACATGGCGGCCATCAGGCCGGTGCGATCGGAGCCGTGCTTGCAGTGCATCAGCACCGGGCCATTGCCTTCGGCGTCCCTGATCGCCCGCAGGGCCGCCAGCACGTCGGCGTCGTCGACGTGGTTGGTACGGTAGGGCAACTGCACCTTCTTCACGTTGGGAGTGGCCAGCCAGCTTGAATCCGACTCCGGCAGGAAGTTGATCACCGTGCCGATCTTCAGCCGTTCCAGCAGCGGCAGGGCATCGGCATCCGGCAGGGCGCTGCGGTAGAGCGTCGGGCTCATCTGGTTCAGGTTGTATTGGTCGCCGACCGGCTGGGCCCACTGGGGCGGGCGGACAAAAGCGGCGTCGGCCTGGACCCGGGCCACCATGAACAGGCTGCTCAGGGCGATGCACAGGATCGAGAGTGCGCGAGGGATGGACATGTCAGGGTGACCCGTGAGAGAGGGGAGACTGGCACGCAGCTTGGCCCGCGGGGGATCAAAAGCCTGTGAGGCGCATGTCAAGGATTTGTAGGTGTGGCGCCCGCAGGTCGGCTGGCCCTAGGCAGATCCGTCGGACTCGATTACTGTATATAAATACAGTAAAGGGTTTTCGCCGATGTCCACCCCTCTCCCGCCACGCGGTCGCGGTACCGCGAGCAACCCGCACAACCGCTTCGCGCCGAACCGCTCGGTGGTCGAGGATGACGGCTGGTACCAGGAGGTGCCACCGACCCAGGGCACCGAAGTGCGCATCGAGACGGCGAAGACCCTCATCACCCGCAATACCTCGCCCGACCTGCCCTTCGACCGCTCCATCAACCCTTATCGCGGCTGCGAGCACGGTTGTATCTACTGCTACGCGCGGCCCAGCCACGCCTACTGGGACATGTCGCCGGGCCTGGATTTCGAGACCCGCCTGATCGCCAAGAGCAACGCGGCGACGGTACTCGAGCAGCAACTGTCGAAGCCGGGCTACCGCTGCGCGCCGATCAACCTGGGTTCCAACACGGACCCCTACCAGCCGATCGAGCGCGAGCACCGGCTCACCCGGCAGACCCTCGAAGTGCTGTTGCGCTACCGGCATCCGGTGACGATCGTGACCAAGGGGGCGCTGATCCTGCGCGATCTCGACCTGTTGGTGGAACTGGCCCGGCAGCGGCTGGTGGCGGTGATGATCAGCCTGACCACGCTGGATGACGAGCTCAAGCGTATCCTCGAACCCCGTGCCGCCGCACCCAAGGCGCGCCTGCGGGCGATCCGGGTGATGCGCGAGGCGGGCATTCCGGTCGGTGTGTTGTGCTCGCCGATGATTCCGATGATCAATGACAGTGAACTCGAAAGCCTGCTTGCCCAAGCGCATGCCGCAGGGGCCCGGAGTGCGGCGTACATGATGCTGCGCCTGCCGCTGGAGGTGGCGCCGCTGTTCGAGGAGTGGTTGGCGGCGCATTACCCGCAACGGGCGACGCATGTCCTGAGCCTGATTCGCCAGAGCCGTGGCGGCGAACTCTACGACAGCCGCTTTGGTGCGCGGATGCGTGGCGAAGGGCCGTTCGCCGACCTGCTGGCCCAGCGTTTCGCCAGGGCCCTCAAGCGCCTGGGCCTGGACCGCCGGGAAGGTTTCAACCTCGATTGCAGCCTTTTCTGCCCGCCGGGGGCGCAAATGTCGCTGCTCTGACGTAAGCTTTGGATGAGGCATGCCATATGATGCCTCTTCGTGGCGGCGGGCGTCGGCGATGTCCCCCCGGAACGATGTGGAACGCGCGTCCTAGAGCCTCTGATTCAGTTTGAGTTAAGTTTCCACGGTTATGGTGTCCAGGCCTGTGTTTTTGCAGGTAGTGTTCAAGGAATCGGGCGTGCTGACCCGAAGAACGCTGGCCCTGAGCAAGCCAAATCAGGAAAATCCCCTTAAATCCGCCAGTAAAGAGGATGAATCATGAGTGACAGGGATAAACAGCCTTTGGCTGCGTCGGCTTCAGTGCTCCCCGAGACCGAAAGCGCCGATGCAGCATTGCAACATATCGTCGATGGTTTTCTGCGTTTTCACCATGAAGTCTTTCCGCAACAGGAAGAACTTTTCAAGAAACTCGCCACGGCCCAGGCTCCCCGGGCCATGTTCATCACCTGCGCCGACTCGCGCATCGTTCCCGAACTGATCACCCAGACCGGCCCCGGCGACCTGTTCGTCACCCGCAACGTCGGCAACGTGGTGCCACCCTACGGCCAGATGAACGGTGGTGTATCCACCGCCATCGAGTACGCCGTGCTGGCTCTTGGTGTGCAGCACATCATCATCTGCGGCCATTCGGACTGTGGCGCCATGCGCGCGGTGCTCAATCCCGAAAGCCTGGACAAGATGCCCACGGTCAAGGCCTGGCTGCGCCATGCCGAGGTGGCGCGGACCATGGTCCACGACAACTGCAATTGCGTCGACGAGCGTGAAAGCATGCATGTGGTGACCGAAGAAAACGTGATCGCCCAACTGCAGCACCTGCGGACCCACCCGTCGGTGGCTTCGCGCATTGCCAGTGGCCATCTGTTCATCCATGGCTGGGTCTACAACATCGAAACCAGCGAAATCAAAGCCTATGACGCGGACCGGGGCGACTTCCTGCCTCTGGATGGCACCCACCCCATCCCCTGCGCGACGCCGAAGGCACGCTTCTAGAGCCGGACTCGGCAGTATTCGCCCTTATGACGGCCGTCGAGGTCGTCGCAAGGGAGCGGTATTGCCGGGAAGGGTCACTTCAGCCTAAAGCTTTTTCCAATCGATAAGGTTCTGCCATGACTGCCACAGAGCGGTCTGGCTTTGCCATGCCTGAAGAAATCCTCAGGAGATTCGTCATGCGTGCTGCGCAACTGAAAGCTGTTTTACCCCGGGAGCTGCTGGCTTCCGTGGTGGTGTTCCTGGTCGCCCTGCCGCTGTGCATGGGAATCGCCATCGCGTCCGGCGTGCCGCCGGCCAAGGGCCTTATTACCGGCATTGTCGGTGGCCTGGTGGTCGGTTGGCTGGCGGGTTCGCCCCTGCAGGTCAGCGGTCCGGCCGCGGGCCTGGCGGTGCTGGTGTTCGAGCTGGTGCGCCAGCACGGCCTCGCCATGCTCGGGCCGATCCTGCTGCTGGCCGGCCTGCTGCAACTGCTCGCCGGGCGCCTGCGCCTGGGCTGCTGGTTCCGCGTCACCGCTCCGGCGGTGGTGTACGGAATGCTCGCCGGTATCGGCGTGCTGATCGTGCTGTCGCAGATCCACGTGATGTTCGACGCCTCGCCCCTGCCTTCGGGCCTGGATAACCTGCTGGGCTTTCCCCAGGCCCTGGGCAAGGCCTTGCCGATCGTTGGCGCCGGCATCGGCTGGCAGGCTGGCTTGCTGGGCCTTCTGACGATTCTGGTGATGTGGGTCTGGGAGAAGTTCAAGCCGCAGGGCCTGCGTTTCGTGCCGGGTGCCCTGCTGGGGGTGGGCCTGGCGACACTGGTGAGCCTGCTGCTGGCGTTGCCGGTACGCCGCGTGGAGGTGCCGGAGAACCTGGCCGATGCCATCGATTGGCTGCGTCCGGCCGACCTGCTCAATCTGGCCGACCCGGCGATCCTGGTCGCGGCCTTTGCCGTGGCCTTCATCGCCAGTGCCGAAACCCTGCTCTCGGCGGCGGCGGTCGACCGCATGCACGACGGTCAGCGCTCCGACTTCGACCGCGAACTCTCGGCACAGGGGGTGGGCAACATGCTCTGCGGCCTGCTCGGCGCGTTGCCGATGACCGGGGTGATCGTGCGCAGTTCGGCCAACGTCCAGGCCGGTGCCCGCACTCGCCTCTCGACCATGTTTCATGGCCTCTGGCTGCTGGCCTTCGTGCTGTTGCTGGCAAGCGTGCTGCAGAGTATCCCGGTGGCGAGTCTGGCCGGTGTGCTGGTGTTCACCGGGCTGAAGCTGGTCGACCTCAAAGTCTTCCGTAGCCTGGGCCGCTACGGACGGATGCCGATGTTCACCTACGCCGCGACGGCGCTGGCGATCGTCTTCACCGACCTGCTGACCGGCGTGCTGATCGGCTTCGGCCTGACCCTGGCGAAACTGGCCTGGAAGGCCTCGCGGCTGAAGGTCAGCCTGGTCGACCTGCCGGGTGAAGGTGAGCAGGAACTGCGTCTGACCGGGGCGGCGACCTTTCTCAAGGTACCGGTGCTGACCCAGGTGCTGGCGAGTGTGCCGCCGGGAACCACGGTGCATGTGCCACTGAACAACCTGACCTACATCGACCATTCCTGCCTGGAGCTGCTCGAGGAATGGGGGCGCGCCAACGCTGCCAAGGGTTCGCGGCTGGTGATCGAATCGCGTCGATTGAAACGGCGCCTGGAGGGTCGCCTGCGCACCACGACCGGTATCGGGTCGACAACTTAGGCTCTGTACGAAATACATCTGCGCTCGCCCAGGCTGCGTTGAAAACCGGCTCGCAATGCTCATTGACTCCAGTCAACTGCGCTTGCTCGCCGGTTTTCGCCTTGCCTGGCCTTCGCTCGAAAGCATTTCGTGCAGACCCACGGTGCGCAGCGGCAGGGTCAGGCGGCGGGCTGTTCCAGTTCCAGCTCCACGCCCAGTTGGCGGGACAGGCAAGGCCAGCGTTTCCACGCCGCTTCCGTGTCCGGGCTGTTGAGGCGGTCGCGATAGGCTTCCACCGATTCGAGCGCGAAGCTCTCTTCGTCGAGCATTTGATCGACCGCGTGATGCACCGCTTCATCCAGTTGGTTGGCGAACGCTTCGCCGATCAGCTGGTGGGCGATCAGGTTGGCCACGGTGGTGTTCAACGGGATCAGCGACTGGCCGAAATGCACGATGTACAGGTCATTGACCTCCTCCACCAGGCGATGCGCCAGGTAGGCTTCGTCCAGCAGGCTGTCGAGGCCGACATGGCCTTCGAGGATGCTTGGTGGTTGCAGGAAGAACTGCTCGGCAATTTTCAGCACAGGTTTGATCTGCGATTCGATACCCGCTTCGCGGGCGACCGAGTTGGCGGCATCCAGCAGGTCGGGGACCAGCTCGATGTAGGCGGTTACAAAACGGGTCATGACGCCCGTGGCATCTATCTCCGGTAATTGGATGGCGGGGTGCAGGTGCGGCAGTTGAGTTTCCAGTTGTTGCGTCAATTGGCCGGTTTCGGCTTCGTGTTGATGGGCTCGTTGTATTTGCTCGCGCAATGCGGCGGTGTTCATGAAGACTCCAATAGGTAATACAAAGGGAAAAAGGGAGACCATAAGGTAGCTGGGTTATAAAAGTTGTTAAGACGTATTTGTAATAATTATTTCATGGTTATATGCCTGCGTTATATTGGGATGCCGTTATTTCGCTGCAGCCCTCGCCGTTCGTGGCTTTCAGCAAACTGACAGGTTCATTTTTTCTATTGCATTGCGTGGTCCCGGTCGCTGTCTATACTCGGTTTTGTATGGAGTTAGCTGATGACGTCCGGCTTTGTGTTTCGGCAAGACCGAATGGTCCGCGTGCGTAGTCCGACCATTTCCCTTTGCCCCAGGTGAAAGCCGACGGGATAACAAGAACGATAAGGGGAACGCGCAATGATGCGACATCCACGGGTCTGGATGGGCCTGCTGTTGTGGTCGTTATTCAGCCAGGCGCAAGCCGCCTGGACCACGAATATGACGCAGGGGGCGACCGAGGTCAGTCACGCGGTCTTCGACCTGCACATGACCATCTTCTGGATCTGCGTGGTGATCGGCGTCATCGTCTTCGGGGCGATGTTCTGGTCGATGATCATTCACCGCCGCTCCACCGGCCAGGTCGCGGCCCGCTTCCATGAAAGCACCACGGTGGAGATCCTCTGGACCATCGTGCCTCTGCTGATCCTGGTGGCCATGGCGATTCCGGCCACCGCCACGTTGATCAAAATGTACGATACCAGTGAGTCGGATGTGGACATCCAGATCACAGGTTACCAGTGGAAGTGGCACTACAAGTATCTGGGCCAGGACGTCGAGTTCTTCAGCAACCTGGCCACGCCCCAGGAGCAGATCCACAACCAGTCAGCCAAGGGCGAGCACTACCTGCTCGAGGTCGACCAGCCGCTGGTGCTGCCGGCGGGGGTCAAGGTGCGGTTCCTGGTGACCGCCGCCGACGTGATCCACTCCTGGTGGGTACCGGCCTTCGCGGTCAAGCGCGATGCCATCCCCGGCTTCGTCAACGAGGCCTGGACCAAGGTCGACAAGCCCGGTCTCTACCGCGGCCAGTGCGCCGAACTGTGCGGCAAGGACCATGGCTTCATGCCCATCGTCGTCGACGTGAAATCCCGCGCCGACTACGACGCCTGGCTCGCCGAGCGCAAGGCCGAGGCGGCCAAGCTCAAGGAACTGACCAGCAAGGAATGGACCCTCGACGAGTTGGTGGCCCGTGGCGACAAGATCTATCACACCACCTGCGTGGCCTGTCACCAGGCCGAGGGCCAGGGCCTGCCGCCGATGTTCCCGGCGCTCAAGGGCTCGAAAATCGCCACCGGGCCCAAGGAGGCCCACCTGAGTCTGGTCTTCCACGGCAAGCCGGGTACCGCGATGGCGGCCTTCGGCAAGCAGCTTTCGGAAGTCGATATCGCCGCGGTCGTCACCTACGAGCGCAACGCCTGGGGCAACAACAAGGGCGACATGGTCACGCCGAAAGACGTGCTGGCGCTGAAACAGGCAGAAAGCAAATGACCGGGCCCGTCGTGTTCCCGGGCCGCCCGGTTCAAACCTCTGCAGGAGACAGGACATGAGTGCTGTGATCGATGACCATGGTCACGCCGGTGACCACGCCCACGGTCCCGCCAAGGGCCTGATGCGCTGGGTGCTGACCACCAACCACAAGGATATCGGCACGCTGTACCTGTGGTTCAGCTTCGCCATGTTCCTGCTCGGCGGCTCGTTCGCCATGGTGATCCGCGCCGAGCTGTTCCAGCCCGGCCTGCAGATCGTGCAGCCGGCGTTCTTCAACCAGATGACCACCATGCACGGCCTGGTGATGGTCTTCGGCGCGGTGATGCCGGCCTTCGTCGGCCTCGCCAACTGGATGATCCCGCTGATGATCGGCGCGCCGGACATGGCCCTGCCACGGATGAACAACTTCAGCTTCTGGCTGCTGCCGGCGGCGTTCGGCCTGCTGGTCTCGACCCTGTTCACCGCCGGTGGCGGGCCGAACTTCGGCTGGACCTTCTACGCGCCGCTATCGACCACCTACGCGCCGGAAAGCGTGACCTTTTTCATCTTCGCCATCCACCTGATGGGCATCAGTTCGATCATGGGCGCGATCAACGTGGTCTCGACCATCCTCAACCTGCGCGCCCCGGGCATGACCCTGATGAAGATGCCGCTGTTCGTCTGGACCTGGCTGATCACCGCCTTCCTGCTGATCGCGGTGATGCCGGTGCTGGCCGGCTGCGTGACCATGATGCTGATGGACATCCACTTCGGCACCAGCTTCTTCAGTGCCGCCGGTGGCGGTGACCCGGTGCTGTTCCAGCACGTGTTCTGGTTCTTCGGCCACCCCGAGGTGTACATCATGATCCTGCCGGCCTTCGGTGCCGTCAGCGCGATCATCCCGACCTTCTCGCGCAAGCCGCTGTTCGGCTACACCTCGATGGTCTACGCCACGGCGAGCATCGCCTTCCTGTCGTTCATCGTCTGGGCGCACCACATGTTCGTGGTCGGCATCCCGCTGGTGGGCGAGCTGTTCTTCATGTACGCGACGATGCTGATCGCGGTGCCGACCGGGGTGAAGGTGTTCAACTGGGTCAGCACCATGTGGCAGGGCTCGCTGACTTTCGAGACGCCGATGCTGTTCGCCGTGGCGTTCGTCATCCTGTTCTCCATCGGCGGCTTCTCCGGGCTGATGCTGGCGATCGCCCCGGCGGACTTCCAGTACCAGGACACCTACTTCGTGGTCGCGCATTTCCACTACGTGCTGGTGCCGGGGGCGATCTTCGGCATCTTCGCCTCGGCCTACTACTGGTTGCCGAAGTGGACCGGCCACATGTACGACGAGACCCTCGGCAAGTTGCATTTCTGGCTGTCGTTCGTCGGCATGAACCTGACCTTCTTCCCGATGCACTTCGTCGGCCTTGCCGGCATGCCGCGGCGGATCCCCGACTACAACCTGCAGTTCGCCGACTTCAATATGGTCTCCTCGATCGGCGGCTTCATGTTCGGCACCACCCAGCTGCTGTTCCTGTTCATCGTGATCAAGTGCATCCGTGGCGGCCCGGCGGCGCCGGCCAAGCCGTGGGATGGTGCCGAGGGCCTGGAGTGGAGCATCCCGTCGCCGGCGCCGTACCACACCTTCACCACGCCGCCGGAAGTGAAGTGACGCGGAGGGCCGTCCCATGAGCGACTCGGTTTCACTCAAACGCCTGGTCACCCGACTGCTGTTGGTGGTGGTGGCGATGTTCGCCTTCGGCTTCGCCCTGGTGCCGATCTACGACGTGATGTGCAAGGCGTTCGGTATCAACGGCAAGACCGCCGGCCAGTACGAGGGCGAGCAGGTGGTGGATGCCTCGCGGCAGATCGGCGTGCAGTTTCTCTCCACCAACGCGGTGGACATGGTCTGGGAGTTCTACCCGAAAACCGACCGGATCGACGTCCACCCCGGTGCGGTGAACGAGATGATCTTCGTCGCCTACAACCCCACCGACCGGGTGATGAAGGCCCAGGCCATCCCGAGCATTTCCCCCGGCAATGCGGCGGTGTATTTCCACAAGACCGAGTGCTTCTGCTTTACCCAGCAGACGCTCAAGCCCGGGGAGCGGGTCGAGATGCCGGTCCGTTTCATCGTCGACCGCGACATGCCCAGGGATGTGAAGCACCTGACACTGGCCTACACGCTGTTTGACATCACTGCCCACAACCCACCCGTGGCCCACTCGGGCGGTTAGGCCGGTCGGCGTGCCCGACAAGGAGAACAATAAAATGGCGACTCCCACCCACGAGCACTACTACGTTCCCGCCCAGAGCAAGTGGCCGATCGTCGCCACCGTGGGCCTGCTGGTCACCGTCTACGGCCTGGGCACCTGGTTCAACGACCTGAAGGCGGCGCGCCCGGAATCCCATGGCCCGCTGATCTTCTTCGTCGGCGGCCTGCTGCTGGCCTACATGCTGTTCGGCTGGTTCGGCGCGGTGATCCGGGAAAGCCGCTCCGGGCTGTACAGCGCGCAGATGGACCGTTCGTTCCGCTGGGGCATGAGCTGGTTCATCTTTTCCGAGGTGATGTTCTTCATCGCCTTCTTCGGCGCGCTGTTCTATGTGCGGCACATGTCGGTGCCGTGGCTGGCTGGCGAAGGCGGCGCCAAGGGCCTGGCGCACCTGCTCTGGCCGGAATTCCAGAACGCCTGGCCGCTGTTGAACAACCCCGATCCGAAACTCTTCCCGGCGCCCAAGGGCACCATCAGTCCGTGGGGCCTGCCGTTGCTCAACACCGTGCTGCTGGTCAGTTCCAGCGTGACGGTGACCTTGGCCCACCATGCGCTGAAGAAGGGCCATCGTGGCGCACTGAAAGCCTGGCTGGCATTGACGGTGCTGTTGGGGATGGCGTTTCTCGGCTTCCAGGCCGAGGAATACCTGCACGCCTACCACGAGCTGGGCCTGACCCTCGGCTCGGGCATCTACGGCGCGACATTCTTCATGCTCACCGGGTTCCACGGCGCCCACGTGACCATCGGCACGCTGATCCTGTTCGTGATGCTGGTGCGCATCCTGCGCGGGCACTTCGATGCCGAGCATCAGTTCGGCTTCGAGGCGGCGAGCTGGTACTGGCACTTCGTCGACGTGGTCTGGATCGGCCTGTTCGTCTTCGTTTACGTGCTGTGACCGCGGCGCCCGCCTACCAGGGGGCGCTGGAGACCAGTTGGCCGCTGTAGAAGCCCCAGGTGATCAACGCGAGGGTGATGGCGGCCAGGCTGACGCGAATGGTCAGCGCGGTCAGCAGGCGCTGCGACGGTGCCTCGTCCTTGACCAGGAAGACCAGGCCGCTGAACAGACTGATCAGCGTGGCAATCAGCAGCAGAACAATCGCCGCTTTGAGCATGGTGGGACTCCGGGGGGAGATGCACGTGTATTTGAGTATAGCGAGCCCGATTCCTGCCCGTGGGGCGCCGTCATGAGGCGCTGGCGTCCCGGCGTGGCGCCGACCCTGGTGGTGCTGCTGTTGCTGCCGATCCTGGTGTCGCTGGGTTTCTGGCAACTGCACCGCAGTGAGGAGAAGCGCCTGCTGCTGGAAAGCCATGCCCAGCGGCGCACGGCTGAGCCACTGAGTGTCGGGCAACTGCACGACAGTGTCGATCCGGCCTTTCGCCGGGTGCGGCTGCGTGGCCAGTTCGATGGCCAACACAGCTACCTGCTGGACAACCGCATCCGCAACGGCCAGGTCGGCGTCGAGCTGATCCAGCCGTTCCACGACCAGGCCAGCGGGCTCTGGCTGCTGGTCAACCGCGGCTGGCTGCCCTGGCCGCAACGACGTACGCCGCCGGCGTTCAGCACGCCGGAGCAGGCACTGAACATCGATGCCTGGGTCTACGTGGCGCCGGGCGCGACCTTCCAGTTGCACGCCGACCCGGCCGATGCCGCCTGGCCGCGGCTGGTGACCGCGATCGAACCGGACAGGCTGTGGAAAGAACTGGGGCGCGACGGCTACGCCTACGAACTGCGCCAGGAACCCGGCCCCGGCAGCTACGAGACCGGCTGGCCGGTGGTGGCCGAAGGCATGGGCCCGGAAAAACACCTCGGCTACGCCGTGCAGTGGTTCGCCATGGCCCTGGCCCTGTTCGGTCTCTATCTCTACCTCGGATGGCATAACGCAAGGGAGAAACGGCATGGGAGCGGCCATGAATCGATTCGACACCACTGAGCCACGCCAGTCGGGCGCGCGTGCCCGTGGCCGTTGGCAACTGATCCTCATCGTGCTGATGGTCATCGGTCCGATGATCCTCGCCACGGGCATGTACAAGCTGCAGTTCTGGGTACCGGAAAGTCGCAGCTACCACGGCGAACTGATCGGCAATGGCCAGGGCCGCGCCGACCTGGGGATACAGGCCGACGAGACCCGCTGGCAACTGCTGGTGACCGCGCCGCAGGACTGCACGGCGGACTGCCAGCAACTGGTCTACCTGGCGCGACAGATCCATATCGGCCTGGGGCGTGACGCCTCCCGGGCCAGCCACGCGCTGGCAACCGCGCAGCCACTGGCCGACGGCTACGCCGCCAAGCTGCAGCGTGAGTATCCGCAACTGCAACGCTATGCCCTCGACCTGCCCGCCTACACCCGCGAGGCCAGGGGCAGTACCGGGCCGCAGCTGTGGATCATCGACCCCCACGGCAACCTGGTGCTGCGCTATGACACCCGGGTCAAGGGCAAGGACCTGCTCAACGACCTGCGCCAGTTGTTGAAACTGTCGAACATCGGCTAAGGAGATCGGCATGGCCAAGCCAGGATTCCGCCTCGCGTTGTTTGCCACCGTGCTGGCGCTGATTGTCGTGCTGCTCGGCGCCTATACCCGCCTGACTCACGCCGGCCTCGGCTGCCCGGACTGGCCCGGTTGCTATGGCTTCATCGGCGTACCCAAGAGCGAAGCCCAACTGGCCCATGCCGAGCTGCACTTCCCCGACTCGCCGGTGGAGGCGCACAAGGGCTGGAATGAAATGATCCACCGTTATTTCGCCGGCAGCCTGGCCCTGGCGATCATCGTGCTGGCGGCCCGTTCCTGGAGGGAGCGGCGTCGTGAGGGACAGCCGCTGAAGCTGCCGCTGTTCCTGCTGGCGGTGGTGTTCGCCCAGGCCGCGTTCGGCATGTGGACGGTGACCCTCAAGCTCTGGCCGCAGGTGGTCACCGGCCACCTGCTCGGCGGTTTCGCCACCCTGAGTCTGCTGTTCCTGCTGACCCTGCGCCTGTCCGGCGTGCTGCCGGCGCTGGCGGTGCCCAGGCGACTGCAACGCTGGGCGACGGCCGGGCTGCTGCTGGTGATCCTGCAGATCGCCCTCGGCGGCTGGGTCAGTTCCAACTATGCCGCGGTGGCCTGCATTGACCTGCCGACCTGCCATGGCCAATGGTGGCCGGCGGCGGACTTCGCCAACGGTTTCCACCTGACCCAGCATATCGGCCCGAACTATCTGGGCGGCCAGCTCGACAGCGAGGCCCGCACGGCGATTCACCTCACCCACCGCATTGGCGCGCTGCTGGTGACCCTGGTGCTGCTGGGGCTGGCCTGGCAGTTGCGGGTGGTCGGCATGACCCGCCTGGCCGGGCTGCTGCTGTGTGCCCTGACGGCACAGATCGGCCTGGGCCTGAGCAACGTGTATTTCCACCTGCCACTGCCGGTGGCCGTGGCGCATAACGCCGGTGGTGCGCTGCTGCTGCTGACGCTGGTGCTGGTCAACTATCACGCGCGGACCGCCCTGGTGCGGGTGCGCCGGCAGGCGCCCGCCCGCTGGCGGCTCAGCCCCCGTGGGACGGTACACGGACCCAACACCATCAAGGGAGAAATGCCATGGCGACTGTAGCCGGTGAGCGTCACCGCCAGGCGATCTGGCGCGACTATCTGGAGCTGACCAAGCCCAAGGTGGTGGTATTGATGCTGATCACCTCGCTGGTGGGCATGTTTCTCGCCACCCGCGCCGGAGTGCCGTGGACGGTGCTGGTGTTCGGCAACCTCGGCATCGGCCTGTGCGCGGGCGGCGCGGCGGTGGTCAACCATGTGGTGGACCGCCGCATCGACGCGGTGATGGCCCGGACCCACAAGCGCCCGCTCGCCGAGGGCCGCGTTTCGCCGCCGGCGGCACTGGCCTTCGCGCTGCTGCTGGCGGTGCTCGGCCAGGCGTTGCTGCTGGCCTTCACCAACCCGCTGACCGCCTGGCTGACCCTGGCTTCGCTGCTCGGCTACGCGGTGATCTACACCGGCTTCCTCAAGCGTGCCACACCGCAGAACATCGTCATCGGCGGCCTGGCCGGCGCGGCACCGCCGCTGCTGGGCTGGGTCGCGGCCACCGGGCACATGGGCGCCGAGCCGCTGCTGCTGGTGCTCATCATCTTCGCCTGGACCCCGCCGCATTTCTGGGCCCTGGCGATCCATCGCAAGGAGGAATACGCCAAGGCCGATATCCCGATGCTGCCGGTGACCCACGGCGAGCACTACACCAAGGTGCATATCCTGCTGTACACCTGTGTCCTGCTGGCGGCCAGCCTGCTGCCGTTCGTGATCCACATGAGTGGCGTGCTCTACCTGCTCTGCGCCCTCGGCCTGGGTGCGCGCTTCCTGCAATGGGCCTGGGTGCTGTACCGTGGCAGCCGGCCGCATGCGGCGATCGACACCTTCAAGTACTCTATCTGGTACCTGTTCCTGCTGTTCATCGCGCTGCTCGTCGATCACTACCTACTGTTGAATCTATGACTCGAACTCAGAAAACCGTCTTCATTCTCGTCGCCGTGGTGGCCCTGGTCCTGGGGCTGACGGTCAACAAGGTTCTCAACGGCAAGGGCCAGGGCGATACCACCGCGCTGATCGATGCCGGGATCATCCTGCTGCCGCAGAGCCGCACGCTGCCGGATGTGAAAATGACCGACCAGGATGGCCAGCCGGTCGAGGTCGACCAGCTCAAGGGCAAGTGGACCCTGTTGTTCTTCGGCTACACCTTCTGCCCGGACATCTGCCCGACCACCCTCGCGCAGTTGCGGCAGATCAAGAGCGAGCTGCCCAGGGAGGCGGTGGACAAGCTGCAGATCATCCTGGTGAGCGTCGACCCCAACCGCGACAACCCCAAGCAGCTCAAGCAGTACCTGGGGTATTTCGATCCGCAGTTCCGTGGGCTGACGGCGGGCTCCATCGAGGACCTGCAGAAGCTGGCGAACGCGGTGAGCATTCCGTTCATCCCGGCCGATACCAGCAAGCCTAACTACACGGTCGACCACAGCGGCAACCTGGCGGTCGTCGGGCCGGATGGCAGGCAGCGCGGTTTCATCCGTGCGCCGCTGAACAACCAGAAGCTGGTGGCGCAGTTGCCGAGCATGCTCAAGCGCAATTAGGTGCCGGCCAGGCAGTCCATTCCGTGGGAGCCGCCCGGCCGGCTCCCACAATGACCGCGCCAGGCTCGGAAGACCGCGCCCCTCTGTAGGAGCGTGGCTTGCCCGCGAATAGGCCCTCAAGTCTTGCCCACAACCATAGAATTTCCCACAGGGTCGGCGGCGTCAATCGACAGACTACTTGGCGAACAGCTGCCCGATATCCTTGAACGCCTTGAACTCCAGCGCATTGCCGCACGGGTCGAGCAGGAACATGGTCGCCTGCTCGCCCACCTGGCCCTTGAAGCGCACGTAGGGTTCGATCACGAACCGGGTCTGCCGGGCACGCAGCCGCTCGGCCAGCGCTTCCCATTCTTCCCAGCCCAACACCACGCCAAAATGCGGGACCGGCACGTCGTGGCCGTCCACCGGGTTGCTCATTGCCTGTTCCTGGGCGGCGGTCCTGGCCTGGTAGTGGATCACCAACTGGTGGCCGAAGAAGTCGAAGTCCACCCAGTGCTCGCTGCTGCGCCCTTCCGGACAACCGAACACATCGCCGTAGAAGCGTCGGGCCGCGGCCAGGTCATGAACGGGAATTGCGAGGTGAAAGGGAGAAAGCGCCATGGTGGGTACCCATCGTGAGAAGTGAACTTTCAGTCTAGAGGCGAATATTTTGTGGAAAAGCGCATATTCTTGCCTTCGAGCACAAATTATTTTGTCGTATCCTGCCTTTCCGATCTGTCTCACCCCGTCTCTGGATGATCCTGATGCTGCGAGAACTCAAGACCTTCATCCGCGTGGCCCGCGAAGGCACCTTTGTCGCTGCCGGGCAGCAACTGGGGCTGACCCAGTCGGCGGTCAGCGCGCAGATGCGGGTGTTGGAGCAGAACCTCGGCGTGCGCCTGTTCGATCGCAGTGGCCGCGCCGCCGTGTTGAATGCGGCCGGGCGTCATGCGCTGCCGCTGGCTGAGCAGATCCTCGCCCTCTATGGTGCGATGGCGTTGCCCACGGCCGCCGCGCAATGGCAGGGCGAACTGCGTATCGGCGCCATCGCCACGGTGCAGACCGGCCTGCTGCCACGGGCCCTGCCGAGGTTTCGCGAGGCGGCGCCACGGGTCGACCTGAAGCTGGTCCCCGGGGTGTCGCTCAACCTGCTGAGCCAGGTCGACGCCGGGGAACTGGACCTGGCGTTGCTGATCAAGCCGCCGTTCGAACTGCCCAAGGAGTTGCTGGCGATTCCCCTGGCCAGCGAGGCCTTCGTACTGATCGCGCCCCGGCAGGTCACGGGCGACGACCCGCGGCTACTGCTCGCCGAGCAGCCGTTCGTGCGTTATGACCGGGTTTCGTTCGGTGGGCGGCTGGTCAGCCAGTTCCTGCGCGAGCAACGGATCCAGGTGCGTGATGTGCTGGAGCTGGACGAGATCGAGGCGATTGCGCGGATGGTCGAATGCGGGCTGGGAGTGTCGCTGGTGCCCAGGGCCGGGCTTTGGCTGCAGCGCGTGGATCAGTTGCGGGTCATCGAGCTGGGTGAGTTGACCTTCGAGCGTCAGCTGATCGCGGTATTGCGCCGCGCCCAGCGCCAGCCGGCCCTGGATTGCCTGCTGGAGTGCCTGCGGGCCTGAAACGGCCCACGCGGAGCGTGGGAACGATCGGCATGAGCGGTGTCGTGGCGAGCGGGCTTGCCGCGCTGGGCTGCGAAGCAGCCCTGAAACCGATGATCGCGGTGTGTCATGTGGAGCAGAGTGATCGGTTTTGCGGCTGCTTCGCAGCCCAGCGCGGCGGTGCGGCGTTCCGACAAGCCCGCTCGCCACAAGGCAAAGGTCAGAACGCCGGAACGATCGAGCCCTTGTACTTCTCGAGGATGAACGCCTTCACTTCCGGGCTGTGCAGCGCGGCAACCAGTTTCTTCAGGGCATCCGAATCCTTGTCGTCCGGGCGGGCCACCAGGATGTTCACGTAAGGCGAGTCCTTGCCTTCGATGAACAGCGCGTCCTTGGACGGGTCGAGCTTGGCTTCCAGGGCGTAGTTGGTGTTGATCAGCGCCAGATCGACCTGGGTCAGCACGCGTGGGATGGTCGCCGCTTCCAGTTCACGGAACTTCAGGTCTTTCGGGTTCTCGGCGATGTCCTTCGGCGTCGACAGGATGTTGTGCGCGTCCTTGAGCTTGATCAGGCCGGCCTTTTCCAGCACCAGCAGCGCACGGCCGCCGTTGGTGGCGTCGTTCGGGATCACCACGGTGGCGCCACCGGGCAGGTCCTCGAGCTTCTTGTACTTGCTGGAGTAGGCGCCCAGCGGCTCGATGTGCACGCCGGCCACGCTGACCAGGTGGGTGCCCTTGGACTTGTTGAACTCATCCAGGTACGGCTGGTGCTGGAAGAAGTTGGCGTCCAGACGCTTCTCGGCCACCTGCACGTTGGGCTGCACGTAGTCGGTGAAGACCTTGATCTTCAGGTCCACGCCTTCCTTGGCCAGGGTTGGTTTGACGAATTCGAGGATTTCCGCGTGTGGTACCGGGCTGGCGGCCACGCTCAGGGTTTCCGCTGCGTGAGCGGAGAACGCCGCGACGGCGGCGAAGGCAGCGATCAGTTTTTTCATCGAACGACTCCATGTGGGATGCCGCTTGGCATCTTCCGGCCCCGGGGCCGGCGATCAGTAGGTTGCGAAAGCGTTTTGGGGTGTTGCCCGTTACTTGCGGGAGAACCGCGCCACGAGCTTGTCGCCGATGGTCTGCAGGACCTGCACCAGCACCACCAGCATGACCACGGTGACCAGCATCACATCGTTCTGGAACCGCTGGTAACCATAGCGGATCGCCAGGTCGCCGAGGCCGCCGGCACCGACCACACCGGCCATGGCGGTATAGCCTACCAGGGTGATGGTGGTCACGGTGATTGCCGCCAGGATACCCGGACGGGCTTCCGGCAGCAGCGCATTGAAGACGATCTGGCGGGTGGTCGCGCCCATGGCCTGGGTCGCCTCGATGATGCCGCGGTCGACCTCGCGCAGCGCGGTCTCCACCAGGCGGGCGAAGAACGGCGCGGCGCCGATCACCAGCGGCGGAATGGCGCCGGCCACGCCCAGCGAGGTGCCGGTGAGGAACACGGTGGTGGGGATCAGCACGATCAGCAGGATGATGAACGGCAGCGAACGCACCACGTTGACCACGAACGACAGCGCCGAGTAGGTCGGCTTGTGCTCGAGCAACTGGCGCGGGCTGCACAGGAACAGCAGCACGCCCAGCGGCAGGCCGAGCAGCACGGTGAACAGCAGCGATCCGCCGAGCATCATCATGGTGTCGCCGGTGGCTTCCCAGATGTCCGACCAGTCGATGTTGGCGAAGAAGCTCAGGAACAGGTCCATCAGCGCAGTACCTCCATATGGACGTCAGCCGCGGCGAAGCGGGCGAAGGCGGCGTCCAGGTCGCCGCCGGTGATGGCCAGCGTCAGTTGCCCGTACGGGGTGTCCTTGATGCGGTCGATACGCCCGGCGAGGATACTGTAGTCGACGCCGGTTTCACGGGCCACGGTGCCCAGCAGCGGCGCGTAGGTGGCGTCGCCCTGGAAGGTCAGGCGCACGATGCGGCCGGGTACGTGGGCGAAGTCGTTGCGTTGCTCGTTTTCGTCGATCTGTTCGTCTTCCTGGACGAAGCGGCGGGTGGTCGGGTGCTTGGGATGCAGGAACACCTCGGCCACCGGGCCCTGCTCGACGATCACGCCGGCGTCCATCACACCGACCACATCGCAGACACGGCGGATCACGTCCATCTCGTGGGTGATCAGGACGATGGTCAGCTTCAGCTCGCGGTTGATCTCGGCCAGCAGTTGCAGGACCGAGGCGGTGGTCTGCGGGTCGAGGGCGCTGGTGGCCTCGTCGCACAGCAGGATTTTCGGCTTGGTCGCCAGGGCGCGGGCGATGCCGACGCGCTGTTTCTGCCCACCGGACAGTTGCGACGGGTACTTCTTCGCATGATCGGACAGGCCGACGCGTTGCAGCAGCTCGGCGACGCGCTGGTCGATCTCCCGGCGGGACAGTTCACCGGCCAGGTTCAGCGGCAGCGCGACGTTGTCGGCGACGGTCTTGGACGCCAGCAGGTTGAAGTGCTGGAAGATCATCCCGACCTGCTGGCGGAAACGCCGCAGGCCATTGGCGTCGAGCGCGGTGATTTCCTCGCCGTCGACGACGATCTTGCCGCCGCTGGGCGCTTCCAGGCGGTTGATCAGGCGCAGCAGGGTACTTTTGCCGGCGCCGGAATGACCAATCAGGCCGAACACCTGGCCTGCCTCGACGCGCAGATTGGTCGCGTGCAGGGCGGGGATTTCCTTACCGGCGACCCGGTAGGTTTTATGGACGTTATGAAACTCGATCACGTAGCGAACCTTGTGGGGCGCAATGGAAAGGGGTCAGCGGTTAGCCGGGCGCGCATTTTAGCCTGTCCGTATAGAGGCTATTAGCATTTATTTCGCACGCAACCTGCAATTTGGCAATAACACGATCAGTGGTCAGAAAAAAGGAACGGCCTCAGAGCACTGGCAGTCACTCGTTAGGCATGTCGAATCCTGATCCCGGGATCCTGCCGATTACCGGCATGTTTCCGGCGACCGTAACCGAGGAATCTGTCTGATGAGTATCAAGAAACCTACGGCCACCCAGAGCCAACTGGCTGGAACCGATACGCTGGATCGCGGCAACACCAATGACAAGCTGCAAAGCCTGGAGCCGTTCCGCTCCGACGCCACCGGGCAGGCCCTGCGCACCAATCAGGGGGTCAAGATCGCCGACAACCAGAACAGCCTGAAGGCCGGCGCGCGCGGGCCTTCCCTTCTGGAAGATTTCATCATGCGTGAAAAGATCACGCATTTCGACCATGAGCGGATTCCCGAGCGTATCGTGCATGCCCGGGGCACCGCCGCCCATGGCTACTTCCAGGCCTACGAGAGCCACGCGGCGTTGACCAAGGCCGGCTTTCTCCAGGATCCCGGGCGCAAGACCCCGGTGTTCGTGCGTTTTTCCACGGTGCAGGGGCCGCGTGGCTCCGGCGACACGGTGCGCGACATTCGCGGCTTTGCGGTGAAATTCTTCACCGAGGAAGGCAACTTCGACCTGGTCGGCAACAACGTGCCGGTCTTTTTCATTCAGGACGCGATCAAGTTCCCCGACTTCGTCCATGCGGTCAAACCCGAGCCGCACAACGAAATCCCCACCGGCGGCTCGGCCCACGATACCTTCTGGGACTTCGTCTCGCTGGTGCCGGAGTCGGCCCATGCGGTGATCTGGGCCATGTCCGACCGGGCGATTCCGCGCAGCCTGCGCAGCATGCAGGGTTTTGGCGTGCACACTTTCCGCCTGGTCGATGCCGAAGGCGGCTCGCGCTTCGTCAAGTTTCACTGGCGGCCCGGTGTCGGGACCTGTTCGCTGGTCTGGGACGAAGCGCAGAAGCTGGCGGGCAAGGACACCGATTTCCATCGGCGCGACCTCTGGGAGTCGATCGAAAGCGGCGACTACCCCGAATGGGAGCTGGGCGTGCAGGTCGTTGCCGAAGAGGACGAGCACAACTTCGACTTCGATATCCTCGACCCGACCAAGCTGATTCCCGAGGAACTGGTGCCGATCACGCCGCTGGGCAAGATGGTGCTCAACCGCAATCCCGACAATTTCTTCGCCGAGACCGAGCAGGTCGCCTTCTGCCCCGGGCACATCGTGCCGGGGATCGACTTCTCCAACGACCCGCTGTTGCAGGGCCGGCTGTTTTCCTACACCGATACCCAGATCAGCCGCCTGGGCGGGCCGAACTTCCATGAGCTGCCGATCAACCGGCCGCTGGCGCCCTTCCACAGCAGCCAGCGCGACGCCCAGCACCGCTCGGTGATCGACAAGGGCCGGGCGTCCTACGAGCCCAACTCGATCGATGGCGGCTGGCCTCGGGAAACCCCCGCGGCGGCCCGCGACGGTGGCTTCGAGAGTTATCCCGAGCGGATCGATGCGGCGAAGATCCGCCAGCGCAGCGAGTCCTTCTCCGACCACTTCTCCCAGGCCCGGTTGTTCTTCAACAGCATGAGCAAGCCCGAGAAGGAGCACATCATCGCCGCCTACAGTTTCGAGCTGGGCAAGGTCGAGCGTGAACATATCCGCGCCCGGCAGGTGAACGAGATTCTGGCCAACATCGACCTGGAGCTGGCCGCGCGGGTTGCCGCCAACCTTGGTCTGCCGGCGCCGCAGGCGGGTACGGTGGCGCCGCGCGAGACCGCGCTGGAGCAATCGCCGGCGCTGAGCCAGGCGAACCTGCTGGCGGGGAATATCAAGACACGCAAGGTGGCGATCCTTGCGGCGAATGGCGCCGATGGTGCGGCGATCGAGGCAGTGCAGAAGCTATTGGAAACGGAAGGTGCCCGTGCGCGGCTGCTTGGCCCGACGTCGGCGGCGATTACCACGGCTGGCGGTGCGAGCCTGGCGGTGGATGCCTCGATGGAGGGCCTGCCGTCAGTGGCGTTCGATGCGGTGTATGTGCCGGGCGGGGCCGAGTCGGTCAAGGCCCTCGGCGGCAACGGCGTGGCGCTGCATTACCTGCTGGAGGCCTACAAGCACCTCAAGCCGATCGCCGTGCATGGGGACGCCAAGGCGCTGCTGGAGAAGCTGCACCTACAGGCGGACGCTGGGTTGGTAGTGGGCAGTGATGCCAAGGCGTTGAAGGCCTTTATCGCGGCGCTGGCCGGGCATCGTGTCTGGGAGCGGGAGGAGCGGGCGAAGGCTGTGCCGGCCTGACGGCTAATTCGTGGGCAAGCCGGGCTGCCACAGCGCCGATCGTTCCCACGCTCCGCGTGGGAATGCCTCTCCGGACGCTCAGCGTCCGCTCTTGTGACGCAGAGCGACACGGGCTGCGTACCCACGCGGAGCGTGGGTACGATCGACAGTCCTGCAGAGCATGCGCGCTTTTGTGGGAGACGACCGGGCGGCGCTCCGCTTGCTGGCGATCGGCGGTCTCAGGGCTTGCGCGGACTCAGCACGACCTGGGCCTTCACCTTGCGGTCGATCTGCTTGTCGATCTTCAGCTCGAAGTTTGGATCGAGCTTCTTCACACGCTTGCTCAGCAGGGTCTCCAACCAAGGGTAATCCTGGGTCCGTGGCACCTGAAAGGTGACCGCGCACTGGTAGTTGACCACGTCCGCCGCCAGCGCATCCATCTGCTTGCGCAGCAGCGCGATGTCCTGGATGTTCAGGGCGATGGTGCTGCTTTCGGCGCTCGGGTCGATCAGCCTGGCCGCCGGCCTGGCTTCGGCAGCCTGAAGCTCGGCCTCGGCCTTCTCCAGTTCGGCCTTGCGTGCCTGGGCGATGGCGCCGTTGACACCACCGGTCAGCGCCGGGGCCTTGGGCATCAGTGCGCGGGCGCGGCTCAGCGCCGTGGCGGCAGCATTGACGTCACCTTTCTGCAACACGATCTGGCTGCGCTGCAGATAGGCCTCGGCCAACTGCCGCTGGTACTGGACCAGTTGCGGGTCGTCCGGGGACTGCGCCTGCAAGGTGGCCAACTGGTCTTCGGCGGTGGCCAGCTCGTTGCTGTTGATGTTCTGCTCCAGCGCGGCAATCGCCGTGGCCCGTGCGTCGGGCACGGCGGTGGCGGCCGGCGGGGGGCTCTGGCAGGCACCCAACAGCAAGGAAAATGCGGCAAGGAGCAGATAACGGGAGGCGGAAAGCTTCATTCCTGCGACTCTCTAATTGCGCAAAAAACGAGCAAGTCTACACCCCTCTGCGTGGCAGGACAAAACTCAGCAGAAACAGCCCGGCCGCAACCACCACGATGGACGGCCCGGCAGGGGTGTCCTTGAACCACGAAAGCGCCAGCCCGCCGCACACCGCAAGGACCCCCAGGAGGCTGGCGCCGAGGGCCATCTGTTCCGGCGAGCGGGCGTGCCGCTGGGCGGCGGCGGCGGGAATGATCAGCAGCGAGGTGATCAGTAGTACGCCGACGATCTTCATCGCCACGGCGATCACCACCGCGATCAGCAGCATCAGTGCCATGCGCAGCGTGGCCACCGGCAGGCCCTCGACGGTCGCCAGTTCCTCGTGCACGGTGATCGCCAGCAGCGGTCGCCACAGCGCCACCAGCAGCGCCAGTACCGCCGCGCTGCCGCCGAGGATCCAGGCCAGGTCGGTGCCGCTGATCGCCAGCAGGTCGCCGAACAGGTAGGCCATCAGGTCGATGCGTACTTCGTGCATGAAACTCAGGACCACCAGGCCGAGGGACAGCGTACTCGGCGCGAGAATCCCCAGCAGCGTGTCGGACGCCAGCGGCTGGCGCTGTTGCAGGGTCACCAGCAGGATCGCCAGCAGCAGGCAGCCGACGGTCACCGCCAGGGTCGGGCTGATGTCCAGCAGGAAACCCAGGGCCACGCCGAGCAAGGCGGCGTGGGACAGCGTGTCGCCGAAATAGGCCATGCGCCGCCAGACCACGAACGAACCCAGCGGGCCCGCCACCAGCGCCAGGGCCAGGCCTGCTAGCAGGGCGTAGAGCAGAAAATCAGCCATGCTTGCAGCCATCTCCGTGAACGTGGACGTGGGCCGGCGCGGCCTCTTCGCTGACCACCGTGCCATGCAGGTCATGGGCGTGGTCGTGATGGTGGTGGTAGATCGCCAGGCTCGGCGCGTTGCTGCCGAACAGCTCGACGAAGGCCGGGTCGCCGCTGACCTGCTCGGGGTGGCCGGAGCAGCAGACGTGGCGGTTGAGGCAGACCACCTGGTCGGTGGTGCTCATCACCAGGTGCAGGTCGTGGGAAACCATCAGCACGCCGCAACCATGGCGGTCGCGCAAGCGGGTGATCAGGCTGTAGAGCTCGGCTTGCCCGGCGACGTCGACGCCCTGGACCGGTTCGTCGAGCACCAGCAGCTCGGGTTCGCGCAACAGCGCCCGGGCCAGCAGCACACGCTGCATCTCGCCGCCGGAAATGCTCTGCACCGGGCTGTCGATCACCTGTTCGGCGCCGACTTCAGCGAGGGCGGCCTGCGCCCTGGCACGGTCGACCCCCGGTACCAGGCGCAGGAAGCGCAGCACCGAGAGTGGCAGGGTCGGGTCGACGTGCAGTTTCTGCGGCATGTAGCCGACCCGCAGTTTCGGCTTGCGCCAGACGCTGCCGCGGGTCGGCTTGAGCAGGCCGAGCACGGTCCGCACCAGGGTGGTCTTGCCGGCGCCGTTGGGGCCGATCAGGGTGACGATCTGCCGCGGCTCGACGCTCAGGTGGATGTTGTCCAGCACGTCCTGCCCGGCGAACGTCACGCCGACCTGGTCGAGGCGAATCAGCGCAGTGCTCATCAGGCCCCCTGGCAACCCGAGCAGAGGCCGACCACTTCGACGGTCTGGCCTTCGACGACGAAGCCGACATCGCTGGCGCCCTGGACGATGGCGTCGCTGATGGTCTTCTGCTCCAGCTCGATGGCCGCGTGGCAGTTGCGGCAGATCAGGAACTGGCCCTGGTGGGCGTGTTCCGGGTTGTTGCAGCCGACGAAGGCGTTGAGCGAGGCGATGCGGTGGACCAGGCCGTTGTCGAGCAGGAAGTCCAGCGCGCGGTACACCGTTGGTGGCGCGGCGCGGCGGCCGTCCTGTTCGCTGAGTACGGCGAGGATGTCATAGGCGCCCAGCGGCTTGTGGCTCTGCCAGACCAGTTCCAGCACCCGCCGCCGCAGGGCGGTCAGGCGCAGGCCCTGGCGCGCGCACAGCGCATCGGCCTCGGACAGCGCGCTGTGCACGCAGTGGGAGTGATCGTGGGGGCGGCTGGCGAGAGGGGTTTTAGGCATGAGCGGCGACGATTGTTGTGAGAGACGTTATTATGTTACCTGTTCCTGCCGCCTTGAGTGTTCATCGTGCCCCGTCTTTTTGCCTTTTTTGTCGCTATAAGCGCCGGTTTGTTCGTGACCGGAACTGTCCAGGCCCAGCAGGTCAGCGTGCTGACCAGCATCAAGCCCCTGCAATTGATCGCCGCCGCCGTCGAGGATGGCGTGGACACGCCCGAGGTGCTGTTGCCACCGGGCGCTTCGCCGCACAATTACGCGCTGCGGCCGTCCGACGTGCGCAAGGTGCAGTCGGTGGACCTGCTGTACTGGGTCGGCCCGGACATGGAGAGCTTCCTGCCTCGGGTGCTCAAGGGCCGCAGTCTGCCGACCGTGGCGGTGCAGGACCTGCCGGGCATGAAGTTGCGCCGTTTTGCCGAAGATAGCCACTCTCACGCCGAAGAAGCCGACGAACATGACCACGATCACCGCCCGGGCTCGCTGGATGCGCACCTGTGGCTGTCGACCGTCAACGCGCGGGTGATCGCCGCGCGCATGGCCGAGGACCTGGCCAAGGCCGATCCGGCCAATGCCGAACGCTACCGGCACAATGCCGAGGCCTTCTCGGGTCGCCTGGATGCCCTGGATGCGCGGCTCAAGGCGCGCCTGGCCGGTGTGGCGAACAAGCCGTACTTCGTGTTCCACGAGGCTTTCGACTATTTCGAGGCCGCCTACGGCCTCAAGCACGCCGGGGTGTTCAGCGTGGCCGCCGAGGTGCAGCCGGGGGCCCAGCATGTCGCGGCGATGCGGGCGCGGTTGCAGGAAGTCGGCAAGACGTGCGTGTTCAGCGAGCCGCCGCTGCGGCCACGGTTGGCCGAGACGCTGGTGTCAGGGTTGCCGGTGAAGCTGGCGGAACTGGATGCGCTGGGCGGTTATACGCCGGCGACGGCTAATGGCTATGAGCAGGTGCTGGAAAAACTCGGTAACGATTTGGCCAACTGTCTGGAATCGCTCTAGACCATAGTGGCTTCATCGCGGATAAATCCGACTCCCACAAGGTACTGTGTCGACCGCAAATCTTGTGATCGACGCAAACTGTGGGAGCCGGCGCCCCGGTTTATCCGCGAAAGGGCTCTGAAGGCCCTCTGCTGATCAGAGCGCGAACGGTAACGGCACACTCACCTGCTGCCGTTGCGCCAGGCGTAGCTGGAACTCCATCGGATCGTGAATCAGCACGTCCTGCCCGGCAAAGGACTCGGCGGCGATCAGTCGCGACAGCCAGAACCGCACGCAAGCCACGCGCAACATCGTCGGCCACAGTTCGGCCTCGGCCGCCGTGAACGGCCGCAACGCCGCATAGGCGCCCAGCAGGGCCCGGGCACGCTGGCCGTCGAGCAGGCCGTCGTCATCCGAGCACCAGTCGTTCAGCGAGATCGCCACGTCGTACAGCATCGGCCCCGAGCAGGCGTTGTAGAAGTCGATCAGGCCGGTCAGGTGCGTGCCTTCGAACATCGCGTTGTCGCGGAACAGGTCGGCGTGCAGGTTGGCCCGCGGCAGGGCAAGGATCTTCGCCTTGCAGCGCGCGATCTCTTCCAGGGCATTTTCCAGCAGGTCGTGGGCCTCGCTGCCCAGGTGCGACTTCAGCGTGTTGCCCTCTTCGAGCATCCAGTCCAGGCCGCGATCGGTCTTGCGTTCGATGATCCGCTCGCGGGTCGCCAGGTGCAGGTGGCCGAGCAGTTCGCCGACCTGCGCGCAATGCTGGGCGTTGGCCTGCTTGATGTGCTTGCCGGCCAGGCGCGGTTGCAGCAGCGCCGGCTTGCCGGCCAGCTCGCGCAGGGCCTGGCCGTCGGTGGTGCGCAGGGCGTAGGGCACTGGCAGGTCGGCGTCGTGGAGCACGTCGAGCAGTTCGATGAAGAACGGCATCTCCTGCACCGGGCCGCGTTCGACCAGGGTCAGGACGTACTCGCCCTGCTCCAGGCTGATGAAGAAATTGGTGTTTTCACTGCCGGCGGCAATTCCCTGGAAATCGAGCAGGCGACCGAGCCCGTAGGGAGCGAGAAAGGTTTCCAGCTCGGGGCGAGCCAGGGGGGTGAACACAGACATGTCTAGAACTGCCAGTCGGGGCGCCGCCATCGAGCCGGCGCCGCTTGGGGTTAAAGGGTTACTTCCACTCGAAGATCTTCCATGACGGAATCAGCATATCGGGCTGATCCGAGCGGATAAAGTTTGCATCAGTTCCGTCGGCGCGTACCAGAAAGTATGGCTTGCCCCCTTTCGGGGTGACCTTGATGGCATACAGAAAGCCATTTTGCCGGTATTCCTGGATGGTTTTATCGCCTTCCGTGCGAATGGTCACTTCTGGATCGGCCGAGGGCGCATCATCCGCGGCGATCGCCGCCAATGGAGTGATTGCAAACAGGCCGGCCAACAACAAGCGATTGAGCGTGCGCATGATAACCTTGTCCCTTTGTCGTCAACGGTCCCTGTATTCTACCGCTGGACCCGCCGAAAAGGTTGATCGCGCTCATGAGCAAAGCTCCCCTCGTCCTGGTGGACGGTTCTTCGTACCTGTACCGCGCGTTTCACGCGATGCCGCCGCTCACCAATTCCAAGGGTGTGCCGACCGGTGCGGTGAAGGGCGTCCTGAACATGCTGCGCAGCCTGCGCAAACAGTACCCGGACAGCCCGTTCGCCGTGGTGTTCGACGCCAAGGGCGGGACCTTCCGCGACGAAATGTTCGCCGACTACAAGGCCAACCGGCCGAGCATGCCCGACGAGATGCGCGTGCAGATCGAGCCGCTGCATGCCAGCGTGCGCGCCATGGGCTTCCCGCTGCTGTGCGTCGAAGGCGTGGAGGCCGACGACGTGATCGGCACCCTGGCGCGCAGCAGTGCGGCGGCGGATCGCCCGGTGATCATTTCCACCGGCGACAAGGATATGGCCCAGTTGGTCGACAGTCATATCACGCTGGTCAACACCATGTCCGAGACGTCCATGGACGTTGAGGGCGTGAAGGCCAAGTTCGGCGTCGCGCCCGAGCAGATCATCGACCTGCTGGCGCTGATGGGCGACTCCGCCGACAACATCCCCGGGGTCAAGGGCGTCGGCGAGAAGACCGCCGTGGCCCTGCTGGTGGGGGTCAACGGCGGCCTGAAGGAGCTGTATGCCAACCTCGACCTGGTGCCGACCCTGCCGATCCGCGGGGCCAAGACCCTGCCGGCCAAGTTGCTCGAACATCAGGAAATGGCTTTCCTGTCCTACCGGCTGGCGACCATCAAGGTCGACGTGGAGCTGGAGGTCGGCCTGGACGACCTGCACCTGGGCGAGCCGGATCGCGACAAGCTGATCGAGCTGTACAGCTCGCTGGAATTCAAGGGCTGGCTCGACGAACTGAACCGCGAAGCCAAGCGCGCCGGCTTGCAGGAAGGTGCCGCCCCGGCGCCGGCGGCGAGCCAGGCGGTGGTCGAGGAAACGCCGGCTGAAAGCGCCGCGCCGACACCTGCCGAGCCGCAGTACGAAACCATCCTCGATCAGGCGCGTTTCGATGTCTGGCTGAAGAAGCTGCAGGACGCCAAGCTGTTTGCCTTCGATACCGAGACCACCGGGATCGACGCCCAGCAGGCGCAACTGGTCGGGGTGTCCTTCGCCGTGCAGGCCAACGAAGCGGCCTACATCCCGTTGGCCCACTCCTATATCGGCGTGCCGCAGCAACTGGACCGCGACAGCGTACTGCTGGCGCTGAAGCCGCTGCTGGAAGACCCGAGCAAACTCAAGGTCGGCCAGCACGCCAAGTTCGACATGAACATCCTCGCCAACTGCGCCATCGGTGGCGACCCCGAATGCGGTATCACCGTGCGTGGCATCGCCTTCGACACCATGCTCGAATCCTACGTGCTGAACTCCACCGCGACCCGGCATGACATGGACAGCCTGGCGAAGAAGTACCTGGACTACGACACTGTCAGTTTCCAGGACATCGCCGGCAAGGGCGCCAAGCAACTGACCTTCGACCAGATTCCCCTGGAGCAGGCCGGCCACTACGCCGCCGAGGATGCCGATGTGACCCTGCGCCTGCACCACGCGCTGCATGAGCAACTGGCGGCGATCCCGAGCCTGGCCAGCGTGCTGAGCGACATCGAGATCCCGCTGGTGCCGGTACTGGCGCGCATCGAGCGCCAGGGTGCATTGGTGGACAAGGACCTGCTGGGCGTGCAGAGCATCGAGCTGGGCGACAAGATGGTCGAGCTGGAGCGCCAGGCGTTCGAGATCGCCGGCGAGGAGTTCAACCTCGGTTCGCCGAAGCAGTTGGGAGTGATCCTCTACGAGAAACTCGGCCTGCCGGTGCTGAAGAAGACCGGCAAGGGCCAGGCCTCCACCGCCGAGGAAGTGCTGGCCAAACTGGCCGAAGACGACTATCCGCTGCCCAGGGTGCTGATGCAGTACCGTTCCATGAGCAAGCTGAAGAGCACGTACACCGACCGTCTGCCGGAACAGATCAACCCGCGTACCGGGCGGATCCACACCTCCTACCACCAGGCGGTGGCCGCGACCGGCCGGCTGTCCTCCAGCGATCCGAACCTGCAGAACATCCCGGTGCGTACCGCCGAAGGCCGGCGCATCCGCCAGGCGTTCGTCGCGCCCAAGGGCTACAAGCTGCTGGCGGCTGACTATTCGCAGATCGAGCTGCGGATCATGGCCCACCTGTCCAAGGACGAAGGCCTGCTCAACGCCTTCCGCGACAACCTCGACGTGCACACCGCCACCGCGGCCGAAGTGTTCAAGGTCGAGCTGGGCGAGGTCACATCCGATCAGCGCCGCAGCGCCAAGGCGATCAACTTCGGCCTGATCTACGGCATGGGCGCGCAGAAGCTGGGCAAGGACATCGGCGTCGACACCAAGACCGCCAAGGCCTACATCGACTTGTATTTCGCCCGCTACCCCGGGGTTCGCGAGTACATGGAGCGCACCCGTGGCCAGGCGTCGGAGCAGGGTTACGTCGAGACCCTGTTCGGCCGTCGGCTGTACCTGCCGGACATCCATTCCAACAAGCCCCAGGAACGCGCAGCGGCCGAGCGCACGGCGATCAACGCGCCGATGCAGGGCACCGCGGCGGACATCATCAAGAAGGCCATGGTCAAGGTCGACGAGTGGCTGAGCGGGTCCGGACTGGACGCCAAGGTCATCCTCCAGGTGCACGACGAACTGGTGCTTGAGGTGCGCGAGGACCAGGTGGCCGAGGTCAGCGAGAAGATCCGTGAGCACATGAGCGGTGCGGCGCAGCTGGATGTGCCGTTGCTGGTCGAGGTGGGGGTGGGCAACAACTGGGATGAGGCGCACTGATTCGCTTGCTATGGATGGCCGCCTGCGGCGGTTCGCGGGCGAGTCGGATCGCCGCACCGCCGCGAACAGGCCCGCAAGCCTTGCACCCCGGCGAAGGGCTTTGGTTCTGAAATCTTCAGTGGCTATGCCAAATAGTTTTTGAAGATATTTTGAACTAAATCGGCATCCCGCTACTCAGAGTTACTGAATGGCTGGTGAAGCCCTTCGATGCTCCTATGTTGTGTTAAGTGTTGGCAGATATTCTGGACCCCGCCCTAGCGGTCCGGAACTTGGACCCCGAACTTCCCCTCCCCATACGAAGTCCGGGGTTTTTTTTGCCCAAACGGCTTGTGGCGCTTTCAACGCAGCCTGAACGCACCACAGACCGTTTGGCGTACGCCTTGCCGCTTTTGTGGGAGCCGGCTTGCTGGCGATCCGCCGCAGGCGGCCATCC
>NZ_AQOH01000048.1 GCF_000364705.1 Pseudomonas fuscovaginae SE-1
GGATCGTTGGGGAAGATGCCCACCACTTCGGTACGCCGCTTGATCTCAGCGTTTAGCCGTTCCAGCGGGTTAGTGCTGTGCAACTGCTGTCGATGTGCCTTCGGGAAGGCCATGTGCGCCAGCACTTCATCTTCGCAGCCGTCCATGAGCGTGGCGATCTTGGGGTATTTCTCACGAAGTTGATCAGCCACCAGCCGCCATTGCTGATGGCATTCGGTTCGACTGTCCTGGGCAAACACCGTGCGCAGCAAGGCCGCTACCATGGTGCGCTGGCCCTTGCCGACATGGGCCATGGCATTGCGCATGAAGTGAACGCGACAGCGCTGCCAGGTCGCGTGGAAAACCTTGGAAACAGCGGCCTTGAGCCCTTCGTGAGCGTCAGAGATCACCAGCTTCACACCCCGCAGCCCGCGCCGCATCAGGCTTCTCAGGAAGTCCGTCCAGAACGGTTCGGCTTCCGACGGGCCAACCCGCATACCCAGCACCTCGCGCCCGCCGTTGGTGTTCACGGCCACAGCGATTATGACGGCGACCGAGACGATGCGCCCGGCCTCCCGCACCTTGACGTAGGTGGCGTCAATCCACAGGTAGGGCCAATCGCCCTCAAGCGGTCGATCAAGGAAGGCGTGGACGCGCTCATCGATCTCGCCAGCGAGCCT
>NZ_AQOH01000049.1 GCF_000364705.1 Pseudomonas fuscovaginae SE-1
CCGCCCCCCGCCGCTGGCGCCACAGGCTCGTCCAGTTCATCGTCGTCATCCTCGACCGACGTTGCTGCAACTGCTGGCACCGCCTGCGCGGGAGTCGCTGCGGGGCCCTCCGCCGGGCTTGCCTCGACGCTCGCCTCGGGATTCTCCTTCGAACCGAACAAACGCTGCAGCAAGCCGGGCCGGACGGCCTCGGCGGGATGATCGAGTTCGGTCAGGACCTTGCCCTGCAGATGGCTCAGTTCGCTGAGCAGCAATGGAATCTCGCGGGCCTGGCTGACCCGTCCATCGAGATTCTTGGCAAAGTTCTTCAACGGCCGACGCACATCCCGCGGCAACGGCAGGGCCTGCAACTGGGCCACCAGCGCCGTCAGCGCGGTGCCCATCTGTTCGATCCGGGTCTCGCGGCGCTGTTCGGAATCGAGCACCGCCTTTTCCAGGCGCGGCAGCAGGTTGGCCAGAGCCGCATCCATGTCGTCGGTGCGGATCACCTCGCGCATTTCCTTCATGCACTGGTCGACCGCCTTGTCGGTGCCTTCGGCCGCCAGGGTACTGCGCACCAGCCCGCGCCGGAGCAGGTCGAGACGGGCGTCCCAACGCCGCTCGAGCTTTTCCTGTTGCTCGATGCTTTTGAGGTACTTCTCTTTCCAGCGCTCGGCTTCTTCGCTGCTCATTGCAGGGTGTCCGTCAGATTCAACGACTCAGGACGGGCAACGTATCAGAACCGATGGATCCTGGCAGGCGAATTTCAACGGCAACCGGCAAATGGTCGGAAATCGGCTGCGCCAGCACCTCGACGCGCTCCAGCGCCAGGCTCGGGCTCAGCAGGATATGATCGAGGCAACGCTGTGGGCGCCAACTGGGAAAGGTCGCTTCGACCTGTGGCGCGAGCAACCCCAGGTCGCGCAAGGGTGAGTGCTGCAGGAGGTCGGCGGCATGGGTGTTCATGTCCCCCATCAGCACCTGATGCTTGAAGCCGCCGATCAGCTCACGGATGTACGCCAGCTGCCGGGTCCGCGTACGGGCACCCAGCGCCAGGTGCATCATGACCACCACCAGCGACTCCGGGCCCTCGCCGAAACGCACCAGGATCGCCCCGCGCCCGGCCGGGCCGGGCAGCGGATGGTCCTCGATCGCCCAGGGTCGCAGGCGACTGAGCACGCCGTTGCTGTGCTGGGCCAGGCGGCCGAGGTTGCGATTGAGTTGCTGGTACCAGTAGGGAAAGGCGCCGAGCTGCGCCAGGTGTTCAACCTGGTTGACATAGCCCGAGCGCAGACTGCCACCATCGACCTCCTGCAGGGCCACCAGGTCGAAGTCACCGAGCAGGTTGCCGATTTTCCGCAGGTTGTCGGCGCGCCCGGTATGCGGCAGCAGGTGCTGCCAGCCACGGGTCAGGTAATGTCGGTAGCGCTGGGTGCTGATGCCGACCTGGATATTGAAGCTGAGCAGCCTCAGGCGGTTGTCCGCCGGCAGGCCGCTGGATTGCAGATGGTGTTCATTGACCTTCGGCTGGTGAAGGCCAACGATGCGTTCCGATCCCCAGCGAGCCATGGCCGGGGCACCTTACTTGCCGGCGGTCGCGCCAGCTGCCCGCTCCTTGGCGATCAGTTGGTCGGCGACGTTCAGTGCGGCCTCCGGACCACCGGCGGTGCCGAGGTCGAAGCGATACTTGCCGTTGACGATCATGGTCGGTACGCCGCTGATCTCATACTTCTTGGCCAGTTCGCGGGCGGCGACGATCTTGCCCTTGATGGCGAAGGAGTTGTAGGTGGCCAGGAACTTCTCCTTGTCGACCCCCTGGGTGGCGACGAAGTCGGCCATGTCTTCAGGCTCGAGCAGTTTCTTGCCCTCCTTCTGGATGGCATTGAACACCGCCGAGTGCACCTTGGTCTCGACGCCCATGGCGTCCAGGGTCAGGAACAGTTGGCCGTGCTTGTCCCATGGGCCGCCGAACATGGCAGGGATGCGCACGAAGTGCACGTCGGACGGCAGTTTCTCGATCCATGGGTTGATGGTCGGTTCGAAGGCGTAGCAATGCGGGCAGCCGTACCAGAACATCTCGACCACTTCGATCTTGCCAGGCTCCTGCACCGGTACCGGGGTCTTGAGTTCGACATAGGTCTTGCCGGCCTCGAGTGGCACGTCGGCGGCCTGGGCGGTCATGCCGAACAGGCTGGCGGTGACGAGTGCGGCGCTGAGGATCAGATTACGCATGCTTTGCTCCTGGGGATTTGGAAGTCGCCTCCGTCGCGACCTGTAGTTTCTGACAGACCGAGCGGGCTCTTGGTTCGATTAGTGTAACGGCAGCGGCCACAAAAAAGGGCGGCCAAGGCCACCCTTTTATCCTTGCAATGAAGGATTAATCGATTATTAACGCGAGCAGGCCGCGTCAGTCATCGTCTGCCAATCAGTGCAGACCCTGCACGTAGCTGGAGACGGCCTCGATGTCCTTGTTGCTCAGCTTGGCGGCGATGCTCTGCATGATCTTGGTGTCGCCGTCGTTGGTGCGCACGCCTTCGCGGAAGTCGGTGAGCTGCTTGGCGACGTACTGGGCATGCTGACCACCCAGATGCGGGAAGCCGGCGGCGGCGTTGCCCGCGCCGTTGGGCGAGTGGCAACCGGTGCAGGACGGCATGCCCTGGTCGAGTTTGCCGCCACGGAACAGTTCTTCACCACGGGCCACGAGCTTGGGATCGGCAGCACCGACGCTGCCCTTCTGGCTGGCGAAGTAGGCGGCGATGTCGGCGATGTCCTGATCGCTGAGGTTGGTCAGCAGGCCGGTCATTTCCAGGACGGTGCGCTTGCCGGACTTGATGTCGTGCAGTTGCTTGTCCAGGTAACGCTCACCCTGGCCCGCCAGTTTCGGAAAGTTGGGCGCCATGCTGTTGCCATCTGGGCCATGGCAGGCGCCACAGACAGCAGCCTTGGCCTGGCCGGCGGCGGCATCGCCGGCGGCATGGGCGAGGCCGGTGATCCCCAGGGTCAACAGCAGACTCACGATCAATTTGTTCATCAGCTAATCCAATACGGCTAAGGGTTAAGAGTTATGAACCGGGCTCACTCGCTCATCCACTGGATGATGCTTCGGTAATCCTCGGTACTGCAGTCCATGCACAAACCACGCGGCGGCATCGCCTTGAAACCCTGAGTCACGTGTTGCACCAGCACATCCATGCCTTGGGCCATTCTTGGCTTCCACGCGGCCTGATCGCCCTTCTGCGGGGCCATCGGCAACTGTCCGGCATGACAGGCGCTGCAAACACGGTTGTACACGGCTTCCGGATCCTGTGCAGCCTGAGCGCCGTGAAGCGGGATCAGGACACTGGCAGCAAGCAGCCATCTGCTCATGAACCGAAGGTTCCAGTCATGAACTTCAGGGTCGGGAACGTGCCGCGTTCTAATGCGCAGCCTAGGTCAATCGCTCCCGTATGCGTCATCCTACGTCGGGACAAAGCACACACTAAATCTGCGGCATTATATACTGGCGCCCATGAAACGGAAACGACACAGCTTGTCGCGCCTCCCGGCACCGCCCACATTGGAAATCCCATGCAACTGAAAAACCCCATTCTCGGTCTGTGCCAGCAGTCCACCTTCATGCTCAGCGCCGCCAAAGTCGACCAGTGCCCGGACGACGCCGGTTTCGAGGTGGCCTTCGCCGGCCGTTCCAATGCCGGCAAATCCAGCGCGCTGAACACCCTGACCCACGCCAGCCTCGCGCGCACCTCGAAGACCCCGGGTCGCACACAGCTGTTGAATTTCTTCAAGCTAGACGATGAACGCCGTCTGGTCGACCTGCCGGGCTACGGTTATGCAAAAGTCCCGATCCCGCTCAAGCAGCACTGGCAGCGCCACCTGGAGGCCTACCTGGGCAGCCGCGAGAGCCTCAAGGGCCTGATCCTGATGATGGACGTGCGTCACCCGATGACCGACTTCGACCGGCTGATGCTCGACTGGTCGATCGCCAGCGGCATGCCGATGCACATCCTGCTGACCAAGGCCGACAAGCTGACCTATGGCGCGGCGAAGAACACCCTGCTCAAGGTCCAGTCGGAAATCCGCAAGGGCTGGGGCGACACGGTGACCATCCAGCTGTTCTCGGCGCCCAAGCGCATGGGCCTGGAAGAGGCGTACACGGTACTGGCCGGTTGGCTGGGACTGCTGGACAACGTTGCCGAGGAAGATCCGGCGCAGTGACCCGCTTCAGCGCCGCGCCAGCTTGCGCACGGCGCCGTCCCTGTGTGGGAGGCCGGGCAACGCCGCGCTTGGGGGCGATAGTGGCTTGATTGGTGCTGAAGCTGTCTTGGGAAGATAGTTCGGGATGGCCGCCTGCGGCGGATCGCCAGCAAGCCGGCTCCCACAA
>NZ_AQOH01000050.1 GCF_000364705.1 Pseudomonas fuscovaginae SE-1
CCCCGCTGCCCCTGCCGCTGCTGGCCTGGCAGGAACCGGCGGCGCTGCTGCCGATGAGCGTGCTGACCGGGCTGATCGTCTGGCGCCACCGTGGCAATCTACGCGACCTTTTCGCCGGCCGCGAACGGCATTTCTAGATATTGCCCGTCAAAACCTACCCACAGCGCCTCAAAGTGGCGGCAACTGCTCCATCGGCCAACGCGCCTGTACGCTGATCGCCAGGCTTTCGTGCTGCCCGGCCTGCAGGCGCTGGCAACCGGCAAAGGCGATCATCGCGCCGTTATCGGTGCAGAACCTCGGGCGCGCATAGAACACCTCGCCCCTCAGGTCGCCGAGCATTTTCTCCAGGGACTCGCGCAAGGCCTTGTTGGCACTGACGCCACCGGCGATCACCAGACGCTTCATGCCGGTCTGCTTCAACGCCCGCTTGCACTTGAAGGTCAGAGTCTCCACCACCGCCTGCTGGAAGGCCAGCGAGATGTCGCAACGGGTTTGCTCACCGTCGTCTCCAGCGCTGACGCACTGCTGCCAGGTATTGAGGGCAAAGGTCTTCAGGCCGCTGAAGCTGAACTCCAGGCCCGGACGGTCGCACATCGGCCGCGGGAACACGAAGCGCCCGGGCACGCCCTGTTCAGCCAACCGGGCGATTTCCGGGCCGCCCGGATAATTCAGGCCGATCAGCTTGGCGGTCTTGTCGAAGGCTTCGCCGGCGGCATCGTCCAGGCTTTCGCCCAGCACGCTGTACTGGCCGATACCATCGACCTGCACCAACTGCGTGTGCCCGCCGGAGACCAGCAGGGCGACGAAAGGAAACTCCGGTGGCTGCTCCTCGAGCATGGGCGCCAGCAGATGACCTTCCATATGGTGCACGCCCAACGCCGGGATATCCCAGGCGAAAGCCAGGGCCTGGGCGCACGAGGCGCCGACCAGCAAGGCGCCGACCAACCCTGGGCCGGCGGTATAGGCGATCGCATCGATCTCGGTCGGTGCACAGTCGGCCTCGGCCAGCACCTGGCGGATCAGCGGCAGCATGCGCTTGACGTGATCGCGGGAAGCCAGCTCCGGCACCACGCCGCCATAGGCCCGGTGCAGGTCGATCTGGCTGAACAGCGCATCGGCCAGAAGGCCGCGCTCACTGTCGTACAGCGCGACGCCGGTCTCGTCGCAGGAGGTTTCTAATCCCAGTACTAGCATGGGTTTGCGCCCTGAGGCTGAATTCGAAGGCGCGCATGATAGTCGTCCCCCCCAGCTCCGACCAGCGGTTTTCGATCAGAGGCTTTGCATTCCGCGTCCCGAGGGGTTAACATCCGCAACCCTTAAAAACCGATGATCTCCAGTGCGCTTTTGCCTGAAGACATCGACCCCGGTAATGAATGAAGGTAGCTCTGGATGCCAGCCGTCAAAGTTAAAGAGAACGAACCCTTCGACGTAGCTCTGCGTCGTTTCAAGCGCTCCTGCGAAAAAGCCGGTGTTCTGGCTGAAGTTCGTAGCCGCGAATTTTACGAGAAGCCAACTTCCGAGCGTAAGCGCAAGGCAGCCGCTGCTGTCAAGCGTCACGCCAAGAAAGTTCAGCGCGAACAGCGCCGCGCCGTTCGTCTGTACTAATACACAGACGTTCGCTGCAAGCTTCTGCCAAGCCCGGCCCTCAGCCGGGCTAATGGCATTTGCGGATATCGCTTGATGCTTCACCGTCAAAGCCGCCCGTGCGGCCCAGACGAAACCGCTTCACCACGTCAGAACTGGCTTGTAGCCAGCGGTGCACGTCTTTACTGACGAGCCTAACAAGGCTACCGACGAGCACACCCTTTCCAGCTTGCGGGCAGATCCGTGGTCACCTTGACCTCCAGCGGGCCCGACAGCGACAGTGTACCCATCGAAATTCGACGGGCCGCCCGACTCAAGGCCAGCCGGTTTCGACAGATACATTTCCCGATGATGTTCGAGCAGACGACGAGCGGTCGCGCAGCCAAAAGACCTGCATGCCCTCGCGTCGACAGGCCCTTTCGGGATACCCCAGCAGCGCAGTGACAGCGAGAACGCCATGGCCGGGCTGATACCCCAGAGCTTCATTGACGACCTTCTGAACCGTACCGACATCGTCGATGTGGTCAGCTCGCGCGTGCAACTGAAGAAGGCCGGCAAGAACTACACCGCCTGCTGCCCGTTCCACAAGGAAAAGACTCCATCCTTCAGCGTCAGCCCGGACAAGCAGTTCTACTACTGCTTCGGTTGCGGCGCGGGGGGCAACGCCCTCGGCTTCATCATGGACCATGACAACCTGGACTTCCCCCAGGCCGTCGAGGACCTGGCGAAAGCCGCCGGCATGGAGGTCCCCCGCGAGGAAAGGGACAACGGCCGCGGACGCAAGCCACGCCAGCCGACCGACTCGCCGCTGTATCCACTGCTGAGCGCGGCGGCCGACTTCTACCGCCAGGCACTCAAGAGCCACCCGGCGCGCAAGGCCGCCGTCGACTACCTCAAGGGCCGCGGCCTGACCGGCGAGATCGCCCGCGACTTCGGCCTGGGTTTCGCCCCGCCAGGCTGGGACAACCTGTTCAAGCACCTGTCCAGCGACACGCTGCAACAGAAGGCCATGATCGACGCCGGCCTGCTGATCGAGAACGCCGAAACCGGCAAGCGCTACGACCGCTTCCGCGATCGCGTGATGTTCCCCATCCGCGACACCCGCGGCCGCATCATCGCCTTCGGCGGCCGGGTGCTCGGCGACGACAAGCCCAAGTACCTGAACTCGCCGGAAACCCCCGTGTTCCACAAGGGGCAGGAACTCTACGGCCTGTTCGAAGCACGCAAGAACAACCGCAACCTCGACGAAATCATCGTCGTCGAGGGCTACATGGACGTCATCGCCCTGGCCCAGCAGGGCCTGCGCAACGCCGTGGCGACCCTGGGCACCGCGACCAGCGAAGAGCACATGAAGCGTCTGTTCCGGGTCGTGCCCAGCGTGCTGTTCTGCTTCGATGGCGACCAGGCCGGCCGCAATGCCGCCTGGCGCGCGCTCGAAGCGACCCTGAGCAGCCTGCAGGACGGCCGGCGTGCGCGCTTCCTGTTCCTGCCGGAAGGCGAGGACCCGGACACTCTGATCCGCGCCGAAGGCACCGACGCCTTCCGCGCGCGGATCAATCAGCATGCGCAACCGCTGGCCGACTATTTCTTCCAGCAACTGACGGAAGAGGCCGACCCGCGCTCGCTGGAAGGCAAGGCCCACATGGCCACGCTCGCCGCCCCGCTGATCGACAAGGTGCCAGGCGCCAACCTGCGCATTCTGATGCGCCAGCGGCTGACGGAAATCACCGGCCTGAGCAGCGAAACGGTCAACCAATTGGCCCAGAGTGCCCCGGCGGAAATGCCGGGCGCCCATGACCAGGGCATCGATTACGGCTTCACCCCGGACTATTCGGAGCATTCGGACTATTCGGATTACCACCAGCCGCAGGAGGCCTATGTGCCCCAGCAGCAGGACTGGACGCCGAAAAAGTCCGGTGGTGGCAAGAAATGGGACAAGAAACCCTGGGACAAGAACGGCAAGCGCGGCGGCGATCGTGACCAGCCCCATGCCCCGAGAATCCCAGCGCCGGTCGAGCCGCCGATCCAGGCCGCGGTGCGCACGCTGATCCACTACCCGCAACTGGCCGGCAAGGTCGAGACCGCCGGTCACTTCGCGGATGAAGACAACAGCACGACCCAACTGCTGGTGGCCCTGCTCGAGGCCTTGCAGAAGAATCCTAAGCTAAGCTCCATCCAGATGCTATCGCGCTGGCACGGCACCGAGCAGGGCCGATTGCTGACCCGCCTGGCGGAAAAGGAGTGGCTGATCGACGGAGAAAACCTTGAACAGCAGTTTTTCGACACCATAACTAGCTTGTCAGCCCGCCAGCGCGAGCGAAAGCTGGAACAACTTCTCAGGAAATCGCGGCAGAGCGAATTGAGCGCAGAGGAGAAATCCCTGCTGCTCGAATTGCTCAAACGCGATGTTCCTGCATCAAACCCGACCTCAACTGGCGCGTGAGGTCATAGCTCAGGTATAATCCTCGGCTTGTTTTTTGCCCGCCAAGACCTTCAGTGGATAGGGTGTTATGTCCGGAAAAGCGCAACAGCAGTCTCGCCTCAAAGAGTTGATCAGCCGTGGTCGTGAGCAGGGTTACCTGACTTACGCGGAGGTCAACGACCACCTGCCGGAGGATATTTCAGATCCGGAACAGGTGGAAGACATCATCCGCATGATCAACGACATGGGGATCAACGTATTCGAGAGTGCTCCGGATGCGGATGCCCTTTTGTTGGCCGAAGCCGATACCGACGAAGCCGCTGCCGAAGAAGCAGCGGCGGCGCTCGCGGCTGTGGAAACCGACATCGGTCGCACTACCGACCCGGTGCGCATGTACATGCGCGAAATGGGCACGGTGGAGCTGCTCACGCGTGAAGGCGAGATCGAAATCGCCAAGCGTATCGAAGAGGGCATCCGTGAAGTGATGAGCGCCATCGCGCACTTCCCTGGCACGGTTGAATACATCCTCGACGAATACAATCGCGTCACCAGCGAAGGTGGTCGCCTGTCCGACGTTCTCAGCGGCTACATCGATCCGGACGACGGCACCGCGCCGCCTGCCGCCGAAGTTCCGCCACCGGTCGACGCCAAGTCCGGCAAGGACGACAGCGACGACGACGAAGACGAAGAATCCGAAGGCGGTGACGACGAGGAAGAGGCCGAAAGCGGCCCGGATCCGGTCGTTGCGGCACAACGTTTCGGCGCCGTTGCCGAACAGATGGAAGTCACCCGCAAGGCACTGAAGAAGCATGGTCGCCACAACAAGGCGGCCATCGCCGAACTGTTGATCCTGGCCGAGCTGTTCATGCCGATCAAGCTGGTACCCAAGCAGTTCGAAATCCTGGTCGAGCGCGTTCGCAGCGCCTTGGACCGCCTGCGTCAGCAGGAACGCGCCATCATGCAACTGTGCGTGCGTGATGCCCGCATGCCACGCGCCGATTTCCTGCGCCAGTTCCCTGGCAACGAAATCGACGAAAGCTGGAGCGATGCCCTGGCCAAGGGCAAGGCCAAGTACGCCGAAGCCATCGGCCGCCTGCAGCCGGACATCATCCGTTGCCAGCAGAAGCTGACCGCACTCGAGGCCGAAACCGGCCTGACGATTGCCGAAATCAAGGAAATCAACCGTCGCATGTCGATCGGCGAAGCCAAGGCCCGCCGCGCGAAGAAAGAGATGGTTGAAGCCAACCTGCGTCTGGTGATCTCCATCGCCAAGAAGTACACCAACCGCGGCCTGCAGTTCCTCGATCTGATCCAGGAAGGCAACATCGGCCTGATGAAGGCGGTGGACAAGTTCGAATACCGTCGCGGCTACAAGTTCTCGACCTATGCCACCTGGTGGATCCGTCAGGCGATCACTCGCTCGATCGCCGACCAGGCGCGCACCATCCGTATTCCGGTGCACATGATCGAGACGATCAACAAGCTCAACCGCATTTCCCGGCAGATGCTGCAGGAAATGGGTCGCGAACCGACGCCGGAAGAGCTGGGCGAGCGCATGGAAATGCCTGAGGACAAGATCCGTAAGGTGTTGAAGATCGCCAAGGAACCGATCTCCATGGAAACCCCGATCGGTGACGACGAAGACTCTCATCTGGGTGATTTCATCGAAGACTCGACCATGCAGTCGCCAATCGATGTCGCCACCGTCGAGAGCCTCAAGGAAGCCACCCGCGAGGTGCTGTCGGGCCTCACCGCCCGTGAAGCCAAGGTACTGCGGATGCGTTTCGGCATCGACATGAATACCGACCACACCCTCGAGGAAGTCGGCAAGCAGTTCGACGTGACCCGCGAGCGGATTCGTCAGATCGAAGCCAAGGCGCTGCGCAAGCTGCGGCACCCGACGCGAAGCGAGCACCTGCGCTCCTTCCTCGACGAGTGATAGACAAAACCCCCGGCCCGCCGGGGGTTTTGCTTTTCCGCACGGCACAAAAGCCTCCCCTCCCCCACAGCCCGTCTACACTCGAAACAATCCCCGTGCCATAACGAGACCGTTATGCCCAGACTGCCAGCCCTGCTACTGCTGCCGCTGCTCGCCTGGACCGCAACGGCTGGCGCGTTGAGTCTCACCGATGAGGAACGTAGCTGGCTCGCGGCCCATCCGGACCTGCGCCTGGGCATCGACAGCGCCTGGCCACCATTCGAGTTTCGCGACGAGGACGGACGTCACCAGGGACTGTCCGCCGACTACATGGCACTGGTGGAAAAACGCCTGAACATCAGCCTCACACCCGCCGAACCGATGAGCTGGACCGCGGTGCTGCAACAGGCGCGCGACGGCAGGCTCGACCTGCTGCCCGGGGTGATGTCCACACCCGAGCGTCGCGCCTACCTGGCCTTCACCCGCCCGTACCTGGACTTTCCGATCGTCATCCTCGCCCACGAGGGCGGAGCCCAACCACGCAACCTGCAGGAACTGTATGGCCTGAAAGTCGCCGTGGTCGAAAGCTACGCCCCCCACGAGTTGCTGCGCAACCACCATCCGGACCTGAACCTGGTCGCCCTGCCCAACGTCAGCTCGACCCTGCAGGCCCTGGCCACCGACGAGGTCGACGCCGTGGTCAGCGATCTCGCCTCCACGGTCTGGAGCCTGCGCCAGCTCAAGCTCGATGGCCTGTATGTCAGCGGCGAAACGCCCTACCGCTACCAATTGGCAATGGGTGTGCCGCAGGAGCAGAAGATCCTGGCGGGCATTCTCGACAAGGTCATGGCCGACATGAGCCCCACCGAAGTCGACGCCATCCAGAAACACTGGGTCGGCAACGTACTGAGCGGTCCCTCGTACTGGAGCGATATCCTCAGCTACGGGCTGTCGGGCATCCTGTTGCTGGTCACCGTGCTGGCCGTGGTGATCCGCGTCAACCGGCGCCTGAGCTCGGAGATCTCCCGGCGGGTGGCCCTCGAACAGGAACTGCGCAGCAGCGAATACCACTACCGAGGCCTGGTGGAGAGCCTGTCGGCGATTGCCTGGGAAGCGCGGATGGGCGATTACACCTACACCTATGTGTCGCCCCATGCCGAAGCCCTGCTCGGCTATCCATTGGCCCATTGGCTGGTACCGGGTTTCTGGCGCAGCATCACCCACCCCGCCGACCTGACCCGCGCCCACGCCTTCTTCGATCATCAGGTCCTGGCCGGCCTCGACCACAGCCTCGACTACCGGGTCATCGCCGCCGACGGCCGAACCCTTTGGGTCCGCGACATCGTCAGCCTGATCGGAGAGGGTGATGACCTGGTCATCCGTGGCCTGATGATCGACATCAGCGAAACCAAGCACACCGAAGAGGCATTGCGCCTGTCGGAGCAGAAATTCGCCTCGGTGTTCCAGCAGTGTCCCGACATCCTGGTGATCGCCCGTCTGTCCGACGGCTGCCTGCTGGAGGTCAACGAGGCCTTCGAGGAACAGATCGGCCTGCGCGCCGCACAGGTCATCGGACGGACCGCCACCGAACTCGACATCTGGGGCATCGAGGGAGTTGGCCCGGGCCTGCTGCAGCGCCTGCAGGGCGGCAGCCTCCGCAACCTGGAAATGCCCTTTCGCCGCAACAACGGCCAACTGTTCACCGGGCTGATCTCCGCCGAGACCTTCGAACTCGATACCACCCCCGCGCTGGTGGTCGTGGTGCGTGACATCAGCCAGCTCAAGGAAACCCGAGAGCAACTGCAGACCTCCGAGGAAAAGTTCGCCAAAGCCTTCCACGCCTCCCCCGACGGCATGCTGCTCAGCCGCCAGCGTGACGGCATGCTGCTGGAAATCAACGAAGGCTTCACCCGCCTCACCGGCTACAACAGCGCCAGCTCGCTGGACCATTCCGCCATGGACCTGGGCCTGTGGGTCAACCTCAACGAACGCAAACACATGCTCGAACTGCTTCAGCGCGATGGCTTCGTCCGCGATTTCAATTGCCATATTCGCCGCAGCGACGGGCAGATCCGCCTCTGCGAAGTCTCCAGCCGCCCCCTGCCGATCGGCGGCGAGGACTGCATGCTGACCATCGCCCGGGACATCACCGAGCGCCACCTGATGCAGGAAAAGCTGCTACAGGCTGCCACGGTCTTCGAAAGCACCGCCGAAGGCGTCCTGATCACCGACACCCGGCAGCACATCAGCGCGGTCAATCGCGCCTTCAGCGAAATCACCGGCTACAGCGAAACCGAGGCCCTGGGCAACACTCCGCGCCTGCTCGCCTCGGGCCAGCACGACAGTGCCTTCTACGTCGCCATGTGGCACCAGTTGAGCGCCGAAGGCCACTGGCAGGGCGAGATCTACAACCGACGCAAGAATGGCGAGCTCTACCCCAGTTGGCTGACCATCAGCGCCGTGCGCAACCGCGATCAGATCATCACCCACTTCGTCGCCGTGTTCGCCGACATCTCCAGCCTCAAGCACGCCCAGGCGCGGCTCGACTACCAGGCCCACCACGACCCGCTGACCGGCCTGCCCAACCGCACCCTGTTCGAAAGCCGGCTGCAAGCCGCACTGAACAGCCAACAGGAAGACGGCGGCCAGGGCGCGGTGCTGTTCCTCGACCTGGACCGCTTCAAGCACATCAACGACAGCCTCGGCCATCCGGTCGGCGACCTGCTGCTCAAGAGCATCGCCCAACGCCTGAAGGAGCAACTGCGGGATATCGACACCGTGGCCCGCCTGGGCGGTGATGAATTCATCATCCTGCTGCCCGGCCTGCACCAGCCCAGCGACGCCGAGCACCTGGCCAACAAGCTGCTGGACTGCTTCAGTGCGCCCTTCCAGGCCGGCGAACACGAGTTCTTCATCAGCGCCAGTATCGGTACCAGTCTCTACCCCCGCGATGGCGATGACGTCGCCACCCTGATCAAGAACGCCGATGCGGCGATGTACCGCTCCAAGGCCAAGGGCCGCAACCGTGTCGAAAGCTACACCCGCGACCTCACGGCCCAGGCCAGCGAACGGGTTGCCCTGGAGCACGAACTGCGCCGTGCCATCGAGCGCCAGGAACTGTTCCTCTATTACCAACCCAAGATCAGCCTCGACGACGGCGCGCTGGTCGGCGCCGAGGCGCTGATCCGCTGGCACCATCCAACCTACGGCGACGTACCACCGGAGCATTTCATCCCGCTGGCGGAAGACAACGGCATGATCCTGCAGATCGGTGACTGGGTACTGGAACGGGCCTGCCGCCAGATGCAGCGCTGGGCCGATCGCTACGGCGAATTCGGCCCACTGTCGGTCAACCTTGCCGGCGCACAGCTGCGCCAGCCGAACCTGCTGGCACGCATCGAGCAACTGCTCAAGGACCACCACCTGCGCCCTGGCTGCCTGCAACTGGAGATCACCGAGAACTTCATCATGAGCCAGACCGAAGAGGCCCTGGACGTCCTGCACCAACTCAAGCGCCTGGGGGTGCAACTGGCCATCGACGACTTCGGCACCGGTTACTCCTCGCTGAGCTACCTCAAGCGCCTGCCGCTGGACTACCTCAAGATCGACCAGTCATTCGTCCGCGGCCTACCGGACGACCCCCACGATGCCGCCATCGTCCGCGCCATCATCGCCCTGGGCCGCAGCATGCAATTCACGGTGATCGCCGAGGGTGTGGAAAACCTGGCACAGCAGGAGTTTCTCGCCGCCGAAGGTTGCGAACAGATCCAGGGCTACATCGTCAGCCTGCCACTGAAAGCCGAAGAATTCGCCGCGACCTTTCTTCGCGTGATGCTTTCGGAGTTTTCGGATAGCACAGGAGAGAAACCGTCGTTATAATTCGCGGCCAACTGAGGGCCTATAGCTCAGTCGGTTAGAGCAGAGGACTCATAATCCTTTGGTCCACGGTTCGAGTCCGTGTGGGCCCACCATCCTTGAAAGCCGCGCGTTGCGCGGCTTTTGCGTTTCTGGCGGGACCACCTCAGATACAGTCCTATGGTCCAAAGGTACAAATTAGGTACAGTGCGGCTTCGCTTGCACGCCTTTGGAGTCCTTCAGATGGCCACAATCGTCAAAACCCCTGCCGGTACTTAGAAGGCCGTCATCCGCAAAACCGGATGGCCGACCAACGCCAAAACCTTCCGCACCAAACGCGACGCCGAGGATGAAATGGTGCGGGGTATGTATGTAGTGGTCAACAATTCCCGGACACAGAATTGTAGTGGTCTACTAACCCCGGACACCTTTTTAGGCGAGAATGA
>NZ_AQOH01000051.1 GCF_000364705.1 Pseudomonas fuscovaginae SE-1
CGTCCCGAGGCGTGCGCCGCGATCCACGATGGCGTGACGTTGACTTACGCCGAACTCAACGCCCAGGCCAACCGCCTGGCCCGGCATCTGCGTGGCCTCGGCGTGCAGCCGGGGGACAGCGTGGCGATCCTGCTGGAACGCAGCCATGAGCTGCTGGTCAGTCAGCTGGCGGCGCTCAAGTGTGCTGCCGTTTATGTGCCGCTGGACATCAACGCACCGCTCGAACGCCAGGGCTTCATGATCGAGGACAGCCAGGCGCGGGTGTTGCTGACCCGCAGCCAGGTGTCGCTGGCCAGCGCCGCGCAGCGGGTTGAAGTGGATCGCCTGGACCTGTCCGGCTTCGATCCGGACGATCTGGAGATCGAGCAATCCAGCGAAAGCGTGGCGTACATCATGTACACCTCCGGCTCCAC
>NZ_AQOH01000052.1 GCF_000364705.1 Pseudomonas fuscovaginae SE-1
GGGAGTGTCAGATTTTTTGTGTTCGGGCCGGTAACGGCCTGCCATCAGGCAGGCCCTGATTTCACCAGGTCGGCCTGATGAACCGATCTCCGTACAAAATCGCAAATTGATTCATCGCATTTTTCCAATCATGCGCCGCTGAGCCCCAATTTGCTGTGATGTTGCGCAGCCCCAGCCAGATTAATTTGGTCGCCGCATCGTCGTGCGGGAAGTGGCCACGAGTCTTGATGATCTTGCGTAGCTGGGCGTTGATGCTCTCGATGGCATTGGTGGTATAGATCACCTTCCGGATAGCAGGCGGGAAAACAAAGAATGGGATCACGCGATCCCATGCCCTTCGCCAGGCAGCCACCACCGTTGGATATTGCTTGCCCCAAGGCCCACGTTCAAACTCGTCCAGTGCCTGCTCGGCCGCTTGGTCGTTGATGGCCTGATAGATCGGCTTTAGGGCCTTGGCCAGTGCTCGACGTTTGTCCCAGGCTGCGTAATCAAGGCTGTTGCGGATCAAATGCACGATGCATGTCTGCAATGTCGTTTCCGGGAACACCGCGCTGAGCGCTTCTGGCATGCCTTTGAGACCGTCGGTCACGGCAATCAGCACATCCTCGACGCCACGAGTCTTGAGGTCGTTGAACACCTTCATCCAGAACTTCGCGCCTTCGGTGTTTTCGATCCAGATGCCCAGGATATCGCGCGTACCATCAGGCAAAACGCCCAGCGCCAAGTAGATCGCCTTGTTACGAACCAAGCCTTCTTCACGGATTTTGACGCGCAACGCATCAAAGAAAATGACCGGATACATCGGTTCCAAAGGGCGTTGTTGCCAGGCACCAATTTCCTCCATGACTTCATCGGTCACAGAGCTGATGAAGTCATGCGAAACGTCCGTCCCGTATTGCTCGGAAAGAAAAGCCCGGATCTCTCTAACCGTCATTCCGCGGGCGTACATGGCAATTATCTTGTCGTCGAAACCGGTGTAACGACGCTCATGCTTGGGGATCAGAATGGGCGAGAAACTGCCGTCACGGTCTCGGGGGATATCCAGGCGTAGCGGGCCATCGCCTGTCAGCACGGTCTTGCCACTCTTGCCGTTGCGCTGGTTGGTCTCATCCTCAGGGCGCTGCGCGCCCGGAGGATAGCCCAGGTGATGACCCAGCTCGGCGTTCAAAGCTCGCTCGATCAGTGCCTTCTTGAAAGCCGCAGAGGCCTCTTCGATGGCCTCTGCGGTCATCAACGGGGTGGCGGAAAACTGTTCAAGAAGCTCTTTCGGAACTGTCGGTAAAGCTCGAAGCGGTTTCTTTTTGGTTGGCATACATGCACCTCTTACTCATGGTATGCCCGAACACAAAATTTCTGACAGTCTCC
>NZ_AQOH01000053.1 GCF_000364705.1 Pseudomonas fuscovaginae SE-1
GAAGAAAAATTCAATTCTGTGTCCGGGAATTGTTGACCACTACATCCCCGAAGCTGTAGCCACACAGGATCAGGCAGCTCTGAGGCTTAGACATGAATTCTGCAAACCTGCGAAAAAGCTCGCCCAGAACGTAGCCGACGGTGTCCATGTACTTCGCCGCTCTCGGCATCACCATCAGACCTAGGTCCGAGCCGTCTCGCTCAGCCATGAAAGCTTCAATACGTTGGTGTGCAAGCGGAGCAGATACCTCAAATACCTGGTCGTTTTCCTGCTTCCAAGTCAGTGAGCCGTGCAGCTTTGCCAAATAGATGTTGTAGACGCCGAATCTTGCTTCGCCCCTCGCTTGAGTGTTTCGGAAGCCGAGATCAAAGCTCTGGGGTGAAAAGCGACGAGTGTGGGTGCCCAGGAAGCCATTTGAGACTTGTAGGTCAATGGATTCGGCTGCCCATTCGATGGCTAGATCATAATTTGTGGTGAACACCCAAGGGGAGGACTGACCCGGTTGTCGAGCCGAAACAAGCTTCTGAAGGATCGTACGCTGGCTCGCGAGACCGTCGTCGTCAGACTCCACTCCACTCGGAGACAACCACCATTCACGCCGCAGCAAAGCAGCGCTGACGACATTTCTGAAAAGAGCTGCCTTTACCGTTTTCAGGCCAAGGAGTTTTTCTTCCAGCTCTCGCTCGCCAGGAGCGTACTCAATCGGGTTATCTTCGAACATGCCCATTTGCCTGGTCCAATCGGACAGGGCGATTTCTAGGCTATCGATAAGACGCTCGAAATTGGGTGTGATGGGCCTTGGAAGCGTAGTGGCCTCCTCGCACATGAACCCATGCTCAACCAGCCATGCAGCGTCTGCCGCGCAGTCCGTCACAAACCTGGTCCAAAGCGCAATCATTGTAAGGCCACCAGCAGCGACTGATGCCCCGGCGCCAAGAAGGAGGCCGATGTTTTCTAGTCTAAGAAGTGAGGCTAGATGTGCCTCAAGCTCCGTTTGATCCTCTAGAGCAGTGCCACCACGAATTGCTGCAAAAGGCATCCTAACCTCCAAAAACGCTGATCTGATCCGTGGGCGCCTAGGCATCATAAGGCGTGACGGCCTCATGGAGGCTACTGAAATGACATCACGGTGTCCATGTTGCGGCTGACGGTTCGCGCGGCGGAAGCCCTGTAAGGTCGCTCTCTACCTCACTGGCTTGATGGTCGCGCGGTGGCTGTTGGCGCCCAGCAGATGTGGCATATTTTTCCGGCGCTAACATGTAGCGGTTTTAGTGGCATAACTAACGCGTAGAAGGTCGCAGGTTCGATTCCTGTCTCCGGCACCATCCAGTTCGGCCACTGGCGATTTCTCGCTTACTGGCTCCCTTGAGGCCCGCTTTGTGCGGGTCTTTTCCTATCTGCCTGACCCCCTCTTTGTCCGCCCAGACAAAATGCGTTATAGAGACCCGCTTGATGTTTTAGGGTGAGTGTCGAGGTACTGAGTGCAAGCACGGCAAGTGAAGAAGAAAAAGCAGGCTCCGCGCAAAGAATCCGTCAGGGTAACGCTCGCTCTGCTCGTGATGGGATGGCTGATGGCGGGCTGTTCAGCGCTCCTCGCCTACGAATGGGTAGGTGACTTGACCCGTGGCGTTCATCATGTGTACGCCAGGGGCGGACCCACCCGGACCTACACGCTGGTTGATTCTGCGGCAGCCTACTGGGCATCCATGGCCTGGGATTTCATGGTAATCCTCTTGGTTGCAGGGATTTCATGGGTTTCCTTCTGGGGAGCCCGCGCCGGGCGACATTGAGTTTACCCCGGCCAGTTCACAGCCTCGTTGCCTGGCGCTTCCCGGCAATGGGGCGCCCCCGCCTTGCCTCATTGCTGTCCGAAAATGGCGAGTATGCCCCCACGCCCGGTGCTAACCTGCGCCCATAAACAGGACAATCGCTGCGCCATTTCCCTCCGCCGATATCTGCCAGAAGGCTCGCCTGAGTCGCGATGCGCGGTTCGACGGGGTGTTCTTCACCGCCGTGCTCAGTACCCGGATCTATTGCCGGCCGGTCTGTCCGGCGCGGCCGCCCAAGGTCGAGAACGTGCAGTACTACCCCAGTGCCGCCGCCGCCGAGGCGCTGGGTTTCCGGCCCTGCCTGCGCTGCCGGCCGGAGCTGGCGCCGGGCAATAGCGTCTGGCTGCACGGCGAGCACCAGGTGGCCCGGGCCTTGAAGCTGATCCATGAAGGTTTTCTCGCCGAGCACTCCCTCGACGAACTCGCCGTGCGCCTGGATATCGGCGGGCGGCAGTTGCGCCGGCTCTTCGTCCAGCACCTCGGCGCGCCGCCGATGGCGGTGCACGCAACCCAGCGCCTTTTGTTCGCCAAGCAGTTGCTGACCGAAACCGCCCTGCCAATCACCGAGGTGGCGTTGGCTTCGGGTTTCCAGAGCTTGCGGCGGTTCAATTCGGCGTTTGCCGAGGCCAACCATGTCGCGCCCCGGGAGTTGCGACGCAAGCCCAGGGCCGATGCCGGTAGCGCCCTGGTCCTGCGCCTTGGCTATCGACCGCCCTACGACTTCGAGGCATTGCTCGGATTTCTTGCCGGCCGGGCCTTGCCGGGTATCGAGGTGGTCGGGGAGGGTAGCTATCGCCGGGTGTTCGGCAGTGTCGAATCGCCCGGTTGGCTGCAGGTCAGCCCCTGGCCCGGCGAGGCGCATGCCCTGAAGCTGGAGTTGTTCAACGTACCGCCAGCGCAGATGCTGCCGGTGGTGACGCGGATTCGGCGGATGTTCGACCTGGATGCCGACCCGCGGGCGATTGTCGCCACCCTGAGCGCGAGTCCGGTGCTGGCGCCGTTGGTCGAGCGCTATCCCGGGCAGCGCCTGCCGGGCGGTTGGGACGGTTTCGAGGTGGCGGTGCGGGCGGTGCTGGGCCAACAGGTTAGTGTCGCGGCGGCACGCACTCTGGCTGCGCGCCTGCTGACCCGCTTCGGCAGCGTGCTCGAAGAGCCTCCCGCGTCTGGGCTCGACCGGCTGTTCCCGACGCCGGAACAACTGCTTGATGCCGACCTCGGGTCGATCGGCGTCATTCGCGCCAGAACCACGACCATCCAGGGCATTGCCCGGGCCCTGATTGAGGGGCAGGTGGACTTTCGTGCCGAGCAACGGCTGGAGGATTTCGTCAGGCGCTGGGTCGCCTTGCCGGGGATCGGTGAATGGACGGCCCATTACATTGCCATGCGGGTGCTCAATCATCCGGATGCATTCCCCGCCGCGGACCTGATCCTGCGACGGCAGGTGGCGGCGCAGGACCCGCCACTGAGCACCCGGGCCCTGCAGGCCCTGGCCGAGGACTGGCGCCCCTGGCGGGCGTACTCGGTCATGTACCTGTGGCGCCAGGCCACGGACTCGGAATTGATACGCAGGAGCCGGAAATGACCACAAACCCGATCTACTACGACGTGATCCCTTCGCCCATCGGGCCGATGATGCTGGTCGCCGATGACGACGGATTGCGCGAGCTGCGCTTCGAACTGGATTACCGGCCGCAGACGCCGCTGGAGGGCTGGTTGCATTCGCCGGAGAAGCTGGCGCCGGTACGACGGCAGTTGGAGGAGTACTTCGCCGGTGAGCGCCTGGCATTCGATCTCAAGCTCAACATGCTCGGCACCGAGTTCCAGCGCGAGGTGTGGGACGCTTTGGTGACGATTCCCTACGGTGGCGTCACCAGCTATGGGCGGATTTGCCAGCAGATCAACCGGCCCAGGGCTTCACGGGCGGTGGGCGCGGCGAATGGGCGCAACCCGGTGCCGGTGATCGTGCCTTGCCATCGGGTGATCGGCAGCAACGGTACGCTCACCGGCTTCGGTGGCGGGCTGGCGGCCAAGCAGTGGCTGCTGGAGCATGAGGCGCGGCACTTCCAGTTGCAGTGAGTGCCGCGTTACACCACCTTTCTGTGGCGCGCGGAGACCCTGTGGTAGCTGGCTTGCTGGCAATAGCGGTCCTTCCAACACCCTTACAGGTGGATGGCCGCCTTCGGTGGATCGCCAGCAAGCCGGCTCCTACAGGAGACGGTGCGGTGGAGGGCGGGACGCGTCAGAGACTCAACCGCATCGACAGGTCCACCGCCTTCACATCCTTGGTCAGCGTGCCGATCGAGATGTAGTCGACGCCGGTCTCGGCGATCGGCCGCAGGGTGCGTTCATTGATGCCGCCGCTGGCCTCCAGCTTGGCCTTGCCAGCGTTCAGGCGCACGGCCTCGCGCATGTCGTCCAGGCTCAGTTCGTCGAGCATGATGATATCGGCTCCGGCCGCCAGGGCTTCCTTCAGCTCGTCCAGGCTTTCCACCTCGATTTCCACCGGCTTGCCCGGAGCGATCTTGTGTGCGGCGCTGACGGCCTGGGCAATGCCGCCACAGGCGGCAATGTGGTTTTCCTTGATCAGGAACGCATCGTAGAGGCCTATGCGGTGGTTGTGGCAGCCGCCGCAGGTCACCGCGTACTTCTGCGCCAGGCGCAGGCCGGGGAGGGTCTTGCGGGTATCGAGCAGTTTCACCGAGGTGTCGGCCACCAGGTCGGCGTAGTAGCGCGCATGGGTGGCGACGCCCGAGAGCATCTGCAGGAAGTTCAGTGCGCTGCGTTCACCGCTGAGCAGCGACCGTGCCGGTCCTTCCAGGTGAAACAGCACCTGGTTCGGCTGGACCCGCTCGCCGTCGCGCACCTGCCAATGCACCGCCACCCGTGGGTCGAGCTGGCGAAACACGGCATCGACCCAGGCGGTGCCGGCGATGGTCGCCTCGTCACGGGTGATGATGGTGGCCTTGGCCAGCCGTTCGGCGGGGATCAGTTGTGCGGTGATGTCGCCGTTGCCGATGTCTTCGAGCAACGCACGGCGCACGTTGGCTTCGATTTCGGCGGTCAGGTCGGCGAGACGTAGATTCGGCATAACGGGCTCCACAAACAAAGTCCCCCGATTATAGGGCCCTGGCGTCGGCCAACCCAAGGCACACCCATCGAACGCCGCCCGTTAAACCGACATTTTGTCGTTTTGCGTGAGCGTTTTTACGTCTCTGGCGGTCTACCCAGCGACAGGGCGAAAAACGAGTTGCAGAGTTCGCTGGCAAAAGTGACATCTTTTGCAAGATAATATGACTTGTAATTGACGTCATAGCTTTGACGTCTCTGTGATTCCCCCGATTATCGATAGCCGGCGGTCGCCTTGGGCCGCAGCCGGGAGCGGGTTGCGAGTGCTTGTGCCAAGACCTCGCACAAACCGATTGTTCATGCTGGATCAAAGAACCGCAGAGGGAGGCTTGGATGCACAACGACGGGAAGGTAGTGCCTTTGCACAAGGCCACCGACGAACGAGCGACGCCGTCGCCGCTCGCCCGTCTGCCCGTGGTTCTGCTCCAGGTGCGCGACAAGGCGGCCCAGCAACTGCGCCAGGGTCTGCAGGCGCTGTTCGACAATGCCGACGACACGCTGTTCGAAATGGCCGACAAGGCTCTGAACAACGTCGACCAGAACACGTTCTTCGAAGCCATGCGCGACCTGCGGCTCAAGCGCAAGAACATCGAGCGGGGCTTTCACGAGCGTTTCGCCGATGCCTTCGCCGCGCTTGGCCAGTACGACGTGCACGAGGTGGCCCTGGCCGCGCCGATGTCCTACGACAAGCTGGCGCTGGTACCGAATGACGAGTTGGAGAAAACCGTCGCGCTGGATGCGATGGTCGCCAAGGTTCTCAGTCGTGACGGTCTGGCCCTGGGGCAACTGACCGCGCGGCTGAACGCGCTGATCACCCGCCGCCTCGACGACCAGAGCAACCCCATGGGCCCGGCGATGCTCTGCGAGTATTTCCTCGAGGCCGGACACGACCTGGGGGTGGAGATCAAGGTCAAGCTGATCATCCTCAAACTGTTCGAAAAGTATGTGCTCAGCGACGCCGATCACCTGTACGCCGAAGCCAATCAATTGCTGATCGCCACCGGCGTGCTGCCGGAGCTCAAGGCCGCGCCGGCCCGTCGTTCCTCCGATCGCCCTGCGACGAGTGCGCGGACCCGCGACGCGGAGGGCGAGCAGGCCCGGCCCGGTAGCTCCTCCCTCGACGCCAGCGTCCAGGAAGTGTTCTCGGCCCTGCAGGACCTGTTGCAGCATGTACGTGGCAGCGTCGCGCCGAAGCTGGATACGGGCTCCGAGATCCAGCCGATTTCCACCCGTGACCTGTTGCGGCTGCTCTCGCACCTGCAGCAGTACGTGCCGGCCCAGGCCGCGACGGACGACTTCGATCTGCGCAACCAGTTGGAGCAGTTGCTCACCCGGGTCAGCGTCAAGAGCGGCAAGTCGCGGGTGGTCGGCGGTATGGACGAGGACGTGATCAACCTGATCGCGATGCTTTTCGAATTCATCCTCGATGACCGCAACCTGCCGGATTGTCTCAAGGCACTGATCGGCCGCCTGCAGATCCCAATGCTGAAAGTGGCGGTGCTGGACAAGAGCTTTTTCAGCCGCGGCAGTCATCCGGCGCGCCGTCTGCTGAATGAAATCGCCTCGGCGTCCATGGGCTGGGGCGCCCGCGACGACTACCAGCGCGACGCCCTGTACCTGCGCATCGAACAGATCGTGCAGCGCCTGTTGAACGATTTCGTCGACGATCCCGCCATTTTCTCCGAGCTGCTCACCGATTTCCTGGCCTTCACCAGTGACGAGCGTCGCCGCAGCGAACTGCTCGAACAGCGTACCCGTGATGCCGAGGAAGGACGGGCCAAGGCCGAACTGGCCCGCCAGCGGGTCCAGGATGTATTGAACGAGCGGCTGCTGGGCAAGACCCTGCCCGAAGTGGTGGTGCGCCTGCTCCAGGAGGCCTGGAGCAAGGTGCTGTTGCTGGTCTGGCTCAAGCACGGCGAGCAGTCCGCCGAGTGGCGGTCCGGCCTGCAGACCATGGATGAGCTGATCTGGAGCGCCGATCCGCAGGGCGTGGCCGATGCGCGCCTGCGCCTGCTGGACCTGGTGCCCGGCCTGCTCAAGGCGCTGCGTGACGGCCTGGCCAGTGCGGCGTTCGATCCGTTTGCCACCAGTGAATTCTTCAGCCAGCTGGAAACCCTGCACGTCCAGGTGTTCCAGCGCCTGGCCAGGCAGAGCGTCGAGCCTGCCCGGGACGAGGCGCAAGAGCCGGCGATGGTCGAGGTGCTCGAGGAAATCGTCCTCAGTGCCGCCGATGACGGCTACCGCGAAGAGCGTGCGGTGGAATTGCCGGACAACGATGCCGGCCTGGTGTGGGTCCGGCAACTGCGGATCGGCCACTGGGTCGAGTTCCGTGAAGACGAAGAGAACGGCCAGCGCTGCAAGCTGGCGGCGATCGTCGAACCGACCGGCAAGTACATTTTTGTCAACCGTACCGGCATGAAGGTGCTGGAGCGTAGCGCCCAGGGGCTGGCCGTCGAGTTCCGCCGGGGGGCAGTCCGCCTGCTGGACGACACGCTGCTGTTCGACCGGGCTCTGGCGTCGGTCGTCGGCAATCTGCGGCGGCTGAAGAAGCGCTGAGGTTTTTCTGCGCGGGCGCTGCCCATCGAGGCTGCTCTCACGGCATACTGAGGCGGTCGCTTTTATCCTCGAAGGAATCTGTATGCAGCTGGATCCCGCCACGGGTTGGTGCCAGGCAGTCGTTCACTGTCCGTCGCCCAACTTCAACGAGCGCCCCGAAGGGGAAGTTTCCCTGTTGGTGATCCACAACATCAGCCTGCCGCCAGGACAATTCGCTACCGGCAAGGTGCAGGAGTTCTTCCAGAATCGCCTGGATATTACGGAACACCCTTACTTCGATGGTATCGCCCACCTACGGGTGTCTGCGCATTTTCTGATTGAACGTGACGGCGAGGTCACGCAGTTTGTCTCCTGTCTGAAACGGGCCTGGCATGCCGGGGTGTCGAGTTTCGAGGGGCGCGAGACCTGCAACGATTTTTCCCTGGGCATCGAGCTGGAAGGCACCGATGATCTGCCTTTCACCGAGGCGCAGTACCATTCGCTGATTGCCCTGACTCGCCAGCTCATGGCGGCGTATCCGGCCATCACGCCGCAACGGATCTGCGGCCACAGCGACATCGCCCCGGGGCGCAAGACCGATCCGGGCGAGGGCTTTGACTGGGGGCGTTTTCGCGCCGCCCTGCTGGAAAAAGGAGAGTCGCAATGAGTTTTCTGGTGCTGCTGTTGGCGGTGTGGATCGAGAAGTTCTCGGCCCTGCGCCAGCGTGTCCAGCGAGATGGTGCCTGGCTGGGCGAACTGGCCCGGCTCGAGTCCGCCCCGCGTTGGGCGAAACGGCCCTGGTTGATCCTGGGTCTGCTGGTGCTGTTGCCGGTGCTGCTGCTCGGCCTGCTGCTGATGGTGCTGCAACCGGTTGCCTATGGCCTGCTGGCGCTGCCGGTGCATTTGCTGGTGGTGGTCTATAGCCTCGGGCGCGGTGACCTGTTGGCCGCGTTGGGGCCGTTCCGCGATGCCTGGCGGCGCGGCGACCTGCAGGCCGGCGTGCATGTGGCCAGGCGCGACATGAACCTGGCCTGTGCCGACAACGGCGAGGAACTGCTGGAGAGGGTCCAGGGCTACCTGCTGTGGCAGGCCTACCAGAGCTTCTTTGCGGTGATCTTCTGGTATTTCCTGCTCGGGCCGGTCGCGGCCTTGAGCTATCGTCTCCTGGCCCTGGCGGCGGAGCATAGCCAGAGCCCGGCGCTGGCCGAGCGTGCCACCCTGCTGCGCCATGCCTTCGACTGGCTGCCGGTGCGCCTGCTGGCGGCGAGCCTGGCGCTGGTCGGCAACTTCGTGGCGGTCAGCCGGATCATGCTGCACGAACTGCTCAACTGGGACATCAGCGCCCGGCAACTGATCGAGAAGGTCGGGCGCGTGGCCGGGGAAGTGCCGGCTTCGGCGCAGGGGCCTGACGGTGTTTCCAGCCTGGACAGCCTCTGGGAACTGCTGCTGCGGGCGGCGGTGCTCTGGTATGCCGGGTTTGCCCTGTGGACGGTGTTGATTCGCTAGAGACCCGAGTTGTCTGGTCTGACCTCTTCGTGGATCAACCCTGCTTCCACAGTATCTTGTGCCGGTCATCTATTTTGTGTGCATCATAAGACCCGTGGGAAGCAGGATTTATCCGCGAAGACGCCGGGACAGCCACGACTGTCCACTGGCCCGTTCCCTCGCTCCGGTTAACCTTAAGTTACAAAACTCCCTTCCAAATTGAGTTATACAGGCAGTAGCTGCGGATACTGGCTATATGCCTGTGCCCCTGCCGCCACTATAAAAATAATAGGAAAGGGAGCGTTCTAGTGAAGAGTCTGCTATTTCCCGCCGTCGCCCTGATGAATCGCCTGAGCTTCGGGAAGAAATTCAGCCTGATCAGTGTGCTGTTCTTCGCGCCGATGCTGGTGACCAACTTCTACCTGGTGCGTGATTCCTACCGCGAGTTCTCCGCCACCCAGGTCGAGTTGCAAAGCCTGGACCTGCTGGGCAGCAGTCTGGCCCTGCGTCGTGATCTGGAAACCCTGAACAACCAGGTGCAGATCAACGCCGTGCTCGGCCAGTCCGGCAAGGCCGGGGATCTGGAAGGGCGCATCAGCCAGCTCGAACAGAGCGTGCTCGGCCGCCTGCAAGGCCTGACGGCGGTGACCGGCGACCCCGAACAACTGGCGCAGTTCAGCGCCAAGCGCGACGAACTGATCGCCGCGTTCAAGGCCCAGCAAGGCGAAACCTCCTTGCAGAGCAAAAGCGCGCTGATCGAAAAGCTGCTGGGCAAGGCGCAGATCTTCGGCAAGATCGTCGCCAGCCAGTCCGGCCTCAGCCGCGATGCCCAGGGCGACCTGCGCCAGCTGAGCGAGCTGGTCACCAGCGTTACCCCGCAGGTGACCCAGACCCTCGGCGAAGGCCGTGCCATGGGCGCCTATTCCCTCGGCCAGGGTTTTCTCAATTCATCCTCGAGCACCCGCTTCGATGAGCTGCTGCAGCAGATCGAGAAGCTGCAGGCCGAATATGCCCTCAAGCTGCAGGATGCCCTGGGCGGCAGCCACAACGCCCATGCGGCGCTGGATTCACTGGCCAACGCCAGCCAGGCCTCGTTGAAAAAGGCCAGCGAGCTGTTCGAGGAGCAGGTGGTGATGGCCGAGACCCTGGAGGCGCCGTGGCCGGCGTTCTATGAACAGGTCAGCACGGTCATGGCCCAGACCTATCAGCTCAATGACGCGACCCTGGCGTATTTCGCCCAGGAACTGCAGCAGCGCCTGGAACACAAGCGCCTGCAGATGCTCCTGCTGGTGGCGGCGCTGGCGGTGGTGTTCCTCTCGATCGTCTATCTTTATGGCGGTTTCTACGCCTCGACCCGCACCACCCTGCGGCGTCTGGGGCAGATGATGGACAAGGTCGCGGCCGGGGACATGACGGTCAATTTCGTCGCCCACAGCCGCGACGAGCTGGGTGAGCTGGGCGCGGTGTTCAATGGCACCGTGGCGAAGATCCACGACCTGATCGAGCGGGTCGGGCACACTGTCGGCGAGGTCGAGCGCCAGGCCGGCCAGGTGGAGTCGGTGTCGGCCCGCAGCAACCAGGCGGTGGCCGGCCAGCGCAGCCAGATCGAGCAGGTCGCCACGGCCATGAACCAGATGTCGGCGACCGCCCAGGAGGTGGCACGCAGTGCCGCGGCGGCGGTCAGCAGCGCCCACAGCGTCAATGACGAAACCCTCAACGGCCGGGCACTGGTGGAGTCGCAGCAGGGTTGTATCGCCCGGTTGGCCGGCGAGATCGACCAGTCGGTCCTGGTCATCAACCAATTGGCCGCCGACAGCCAGTCGATCAGCCAGATTCTCGAGGTGATCAAGAGCATTGCCGAGCAGACCAACCTGCTGGCCCTGAATGCCGCCATCGAGGCCGCGCGTGCCGGTGAGCAGGGCCGCGGTTTTGCCGTGGTGGCCGATGAGGTCCGCACCCTGGCCAAGCGCACCCAGCAGTCGACCGAGGAAATCGAGCAGATGATCGGCAAGCTGCACGGCGGCGTCGGCGCAGCGGTCAAGGCCATGGGCGTCAGCCACCAGATGGCCGATGGCACGGTCGGGCAGTCGGAAAAGGTTCAGCGCGCCCTGGAACATATCCTCGGCGCCGTCGGCATGATCGTCGACCAGAACCAGCAGATTGCCGCCGCGGTCGAACAGCAGACGGCCGTGGCCCACGATATCGATCAGAACATCGTCGAGATCAACCGCGCCGGCGAGCGCACCGCCGATGGCGCGCACCAGGCCGAAAGCGCCAGTCGGCTACTGTCGGCCCAGGTGGTCGAGCTGAAACAGCTCATCGGTGCTTTCCGGGTATGACCCTTGGAATCGTCTGTAGTACTTGAATGCCTGGCGTGTAATCAGAAGCCTGTTTTCTTTGGCGGCCGACCTTTCTGCCCGGCATGAGCGCAGATTCGCTGATCCTGTTGCCTGCGCTCAGGCCGCAGTCACCGGCCAGTTGAACACCGCACAGGCATTGTCGGTGCTGGCGGCAGCCAATGTCTGTGGGCTGATGCCCATGAGTTCGGCGAGGGCCGCGCAAATGGCCGGCAGGTGTTCCGGACTGTTGCGCTGGCCGGGGAACATCGCCGGGGCCATGTCCGGTGAATCGGTTTCCAGCACCACGGCCTCCAGCGGCAGATCGGCGATCACCTTGCCCAGGCGCAGGGCCTGCGGCCAGGTGCCGGCGCCGCCCAGGCCGAGCTTGAAACCCAGCTTGAGGTATTCCCGGGCTTCCTCGCGGCTGCCGGCAAAGGCGTGGATGATCCCGCCGCGGGCCAGTCGGAAGCGCTTGAGCGTGGCGATGGTCGCGGCATGGCTGCGCCGCACGTGGAGCAGGGCGGGCAGGTTGAAGTCCGCGGCCAACCGCAGTTGCGCCTCGAACAGTCCCTGCTGGCGCTCGCGATCGAGTTGCGGGAGGAAGTAGTCCAGGCCGAACTCGCCCACCGCGCACAATTGCCGGTGGCCGGCCAGGCGGCTGAGCCAGTCGCGCAGCTCATCCACATCGCCGGGGCGGTGGTCGTCCAGGTATACCGGGTGCAGTCCGAGCGCCGCATGCAGCTGCGGGGCGCCCTGCACCAGGTCCCAGACCCGTTGCCAATTGTCCCGATAGACGCCCAGCACCACCATCCGCCCGACGCCGAGGGCGCGGCTGCGTTCAAGCAGTTCGCCACGGTCGGCATCGAAGTCGGGGAAATCGAGGTGGGTGTGGGTGTCGATCAGCTCCATGTTCAAGCCTCGCGGATGCGCTGCTTGAAGGTCCGGGCGATCGCCTGGACGCCGGGTTGGTAGTTCTTCTCCTCGATGGCGGCCAGGGCCAGTTGCAGGGCCTTGTCCGCGATCAACTGGTGTTGCTGGGCCATGGCGTTGACCGGCAGTGGCAGGAAGTCCAGCAACTGCGTGTCACCGAACGTGCCCAGGCGCAGCGGCTGCGGATTGAGCGGCTGCGCCTGCAAGGCATCGAACACGCCCTGCAGCAGCACGTAGGAGGTGGTGACCAGCGCGTCGGGCAGATGGCCCAGGCGTTTGACCAGGTTGTCCATCAGTTCCCGGCCGCAATCGCGGCTGAAGGCTTCGCCATGTTCGACCAGCACTTCGCCGGCGAAACCGTCCAGAGCCTGCCGGAAGCCGGCGGCCCGCTGCTGGCTGATGCTCAGTTCGGCGCGGGCGCCGATCAGGGCAATATGTCGGGGTCGCGGTTGCAGCAGGCTGCCGGTCAATTGCAGGCTGGCCTGGTGGTCATCGCTGACCACCGAGCAGAAATGCTCGGGCTGCATTTCCCGGTCGATGGCGATGATCGGCAGGCCCCGCTCCTGCAACTGGCGATAGCTGTCGTCTTCGCCCGGCAGGCAACTGGCGACGAACAGGGCATCGCAGCGCCGGGCGCGGAACAGTTGCAGCAGCTCGAGTTCGCTCTGCGGGTCATCGTCGGAACTGGCGATCAGCAGTTGGTAGCCGCGGGCGCGGGCACCTTGCTCCAGCAGCTTGGCAATGCGTGCGTAGCTGGGGTTTTCCAGGTCCGGCAGGATGAAGCCGAGGGTGTGCGTCCTGCGGCTGCGCAGCCCGGCCGCCTGGGGGTTGGGGGTGAAACCGTATTGTTCGACCACCGCCCGTACCCGCTCCACGGTACTGTTGCTGATGCGCTGTTGCTCGGCCTTGCCGTTGATGACGTAACTGGCGGTGGTGACGGAGACACCGGCCAGTTGGGCAATATCACTGAGTTTCAAGCGGATGATTCCTTGTTAGCTGTAGCTCATGGCTGCATGTTCGTTGATCGTATCCTATTTTCGAGCCATGACACTGAGAAGGAGCTGCGGCATGGGTTGCTGGGGAACAGGTCCGAGGCCCCCGGAGCCTCATCGGCGGCTCCATGGTGCTGGAACCGGGCGAGGCTGTGGCGAGTGGGCTTGCCCACGCTCGGCTGCGCAGCGGCTGCAAAATCTGCCACTGTGTTGTGCCTGATAGACCGGGTGGGCGGTTTTGGGGCCGCTTCGCGACCCAGCGCGGGCAAGCCCGCTCGCCACAGGGGGGGGGGGCGGTCATCCGGCCAGGCATCCGGTGTCCATGGCTTGATGGGGGCTGGTAATGCGGAGAAACAGCTTTCAAAAAGAACTTATATTTCCTACGTGTTTTTGGCGTGGGAGAATATTGAGTGCGTTCAGTGCCGTGTCTACATTTCCGAGGTCGCTGCCAAATCAGCGATGCGGGTTTCGCAGCCCGGCGGTTTCTGTTGGCGCACAGCGCCGCGTGAGCGGCTTTTTCTTGTCTGCGTTATGGCGGGCTGTGCGCAGGAGGCTTATGCCTGCCGGTGTCCAACAGACCGGTCTGCGAACCTGCGTACAGTTCGCCACCCTTGTATCGCAGCGAGAGTGGAGATCTCCTTGAACCTGTTGGAGATTCACCATGGCCAAGAAAATCACCCCTGATCCACCTCCCGTTTCCAGTGACCCTGCGCAGCCGCGACGTGATGCCGCCCGATTGCTGGACTCCCTTTCCTTGACCCTCTCCAGAACCGTCGACCACACCGCCCCCCTCAAACCTTCGTTATTTGTCATCCAGCCCGGTGTCACTGCCCACGATGCGCTGAGCTATGTCTCGCAATTGCTGGCGGTCGCCGAGCTGAACGGCGACGAAATCGGCCTGCATGCCAACCCGGTGGAGCGCACGCTGTTCTGGGGCATGCTGCATTCGGTGGAAATGGCCAGGGCGGTGGTGGATGCGCTGCTGGCGGGTTCGGCCACATCCCCCGCGGGGGACGGCAACGGCTAGAACCTCAGGAGGGTAGCGGCCTTTGGGAGCCGGGCTCGCTGGCGAAGCCTTTGTCGGCCTCAAGGGCCTCTTCGCGGGCAAGTCACGCGCCTACAGAACCGGGTCGTACGTCCATTGCGCGCTCGACACGCCCCTGTAGGAGCGCGGCTTGCCCGCGAAGGGGCCCTCAAGCCTTGCCCAGCGTCCCCCCCTTTCTCCAGACCCTCACACAATCTCACCGACCGGCAGGGCTTCTACGTAGGACAATAATCGAGTAACGTGTGAGAACTTTTAGATTAAACGTTTCAGCAAGCGTATTTAAAGGCGATTACGGCCCGTGCCACGGTTCTGCCCCAAGACCGTTTCACCTCGTCCGGCCGGTCAGCCTAAGCTGATGTATTCAAAACAATACCTAGCGCCCAGCCGTGGACGCTGAATAGGAGAAAGGCATGCTCGAGCTCACCGTAGAGCAGATTTCCATGGGCCAGTCGGCCGTGGACAAGTCTGCCGCCCTGCAATTGCTCGCTGACTCACTGGTGGCCGACGGCCTGGTCGCCGAGGGTTATCTGTCCGGGCTGCAGGCCCGCGAGGCGCAAGGCTCGACCTTTCTCGGCCAGGGCATCGCCATTCCCCACGGTACGCCGCAAACCCGCGACCTGGTGCACGTCACCGGCGTGCGCCTGCTGCAGTTCCCCGAGGGCGTGGATTGGGGCGACGGCCAAATCGTCTACCTGGCGATCGGCATTGCGGCGAAATCCGACGAACACCTGCGCCTGCTGCAACTGCTCACCCGCGCCCTCGGCGAGACTGACCTGGGCCAGGCCCTGCGCCGCGCCAGCAGCGCCGAAGCACTGTTGAAGCTGTTGCAGGGCGCGCCCCAGGAGTTGGCGCTGGATGCACAGATGATCGGCCTCGGTGTGGTCGCTGAGGATTTCGAGGAACTGGTCTGGCGCGGCGCCCGTCTGCTGCGCCAGGCCGACTGCGTGAGCAACGGCTTCGCCGCCGTGCTGCAGCAGGTCGAGGCGCTGCCACTGGGTGATGGCCTGTGGTGGCTGCACAGCGAGCAGACGGTCAAGCGCCCCGGTTTGGCCTTTGTCACCCCGGAAAAGCCGATCCGTTACCTCGGTCAGCCGTTGCACGGCCTGTTCTGCCTCGCCAGCCTCGGTGAAGCCCACCAGGCCTTGCTGGAGCGGCTTTGCGCGCTGCTGATCGAAGGCCGTGGTCATGAGTTGGGCCGCGCCACCAGCCGCCGTGCGGTACTGGAAGTGCTCGGTGGCGAGCTGCCGGCCGATTGGCCGAGCGCGCGCATAGGCCTGGCGAACGCCCATGGCCTGCATGCCCGCCCGGCGAAAGTCCTCGCGCAATTGGCGAAGAACTTCGACGGCGACATCCGTGTGCGTATCGTCGATGCGCCGGGCAGCGCCGTTTCGGTGAAGAGCCTGAGCAAGCTGCTCAGCCTCGGCGCTCGCCGCGGCCAGGTGCTGGAGTTCATCGCCGAGCCGACGATTGCCGCCGATGCGCTGCCGGCTCTGCTGGCCGCGGTAGAGGAGGGCTTGGGTGAAGAGGTCGAGCCGCTGCCTGAGGTCGCTGTCGTCAGCGCGCCGGTGGAAGACGAGCCGGCCGTGGTCGTGACGGCGCCGGCCGCCAACAGCCAGCTCCCGGCGATTGCGGCCGCACCGGGGATTGCCATCGGCCCGGCCCATGTCCAGGTCGCCCAGACATTCGACTACCCGCTGCGTGGCCACTCCGCCGCCGTCGAGCGCCAGCGTCTGCAAGAGGCCCTGAGCGAGGTCCGCAAGGATATCGAAGGGCTGATCCAGCGCAGCAAGGCCAAGGCGATTCGCGAGATTTTCGTGACCCACCAGGAAATGCTCGACGACCCGGAACTGACCGACGAGGTCGATTCCCGCCTCAAGCTCGGTGAAAGCGCCGAGGCCGGCTGGATGGCGGTGATCGAGGCGGCGGCGCGCCAGCAGGAGTCGCTGCAGGATGCCTTGCTGGCCGAGCGCGCGGCGGACCTGCGTGACATCGGTCGGCGCGTGCTCGCACAGTTGTGCGGCGTGCAGACCCTGGCCGAGCCGGACGAGCCCTATGTGCTGGTGATGGACGAGGTCGGCCCATCGGACGTCGCGCGCCTCGACCCGGCGCGGGTCGCCGGTATCCTCACCGCCCGTGGTGGCGCCACCGCTCACAGTGCCATCGTCGCCCGGGCCCTGGGCATTCCGGCACTGGTCGGCGCGGGGGCCGAGGTGTTGCTGCTGGCTTCGGGCACCACGCTGTTGCTCGATGCCCTGCGCGGGCGGCTGCACGTCGCTCCGGACGCCGCCACCCTGCAGCGTGCTTTGCAGGAGCGCGATACCCGCGAGCAACGCCTGCGCCTGGCTGCCGAGCAGCGTCACGAGTTGGCGCTGACCGCCGACGGTCACGCAGTGGAAGTCTTTGCCAACATCGGCGAGAGCGCCGGGGTTGCCAGTGCAGTGGAGCAGGGCGCCGAAGGCATCGGCCTGCTGCGCACCGAGCTTATCTTCATGGCCCATCCGCAAGCACCGGACGAGGCTACCCAGGAGGCCGAGTACCGCCGTGTGCTCGACGGCCTGGACGGGCGGCCACTGGTGGTGCGGACTCTCGATGTCGGTGGCGACAAGCCCTTGCCCTACTGGCCGATAGCCAAGGAGGAAAACCCGTTCCTCGGCGTGCGCGGCATCCGCCTGACCCTGCAACGGCCGCAGATCATGGAGAGCCAGTTGCGCGCGTTGCTGCGAGCCGCCGACAACCGGCCGCTGCGGATCATGTTCCCGATGGTCGGCAGCGTCGCCGAATGGCGCCAGGCCCGGGACATGACCGAGCGTCTGCGCCGGGAAATCCCGGTGGCCGACCTGCAACTGGGGATCATGATCGAGGTGCCGTCGGCCGCGCTGCTGGCGCCGGTGCTGGCGGCCGAGGTGGACTTTTTCAGCGTCGGCACCAACGACCTGACCCAGTACACCCTGGCCATCGACCGGGGTCATCCGACGCTGTCGGCTCAGGCCGATGGTCTGCATCCGGCGGTGTTGCAACTGATCGACATCACCGTGCGTGCCGCCCATGCCCATGGCAAGTGGGTGGGGGTGTGTGGCGAGCTGGCGGCCGACCCGCTGGCGGTGCCGGTGCTGGTTGGCCTCGGGGTCGACGAATTGAGTGTGGCCGCGCGCAGCATTCCCGAGGTCAAGGCGCGGGTGCGCGAACTGGCCCTGCCGGCGGCCCAGGCCCTGGCCCGCTCGGCCCTGGTCGTGGGCAGCGCCGATGAAGTGCGTGCGCTCGTGGAGGCGGTGTAATGGCGCGGATTCTGACTCTGACCCTGAACCCGGCACTGGACCTGACCGTGCAACTGGCACGGCTGGAGCCCGGTCAGGTCAATCGCAGCGTGTCGATGCTGACCCATGCGGCCGGCAAGGGCGTGAACGTCGCCCAGGTGCTGGCGGACCTCGGCCATCAACTGACCGTGAGCGGTTTCCTTGGCATGGACAACCCGCAACCGTTCGAGGCGCTGTTTGCCCGGCGTGGCTTCGTCGATGCATTCGTCCGTGTGCCGGGGGAAACCCGCAGCAATATCAAGCTGGCCGAGCAGGATGGCCGCGTCACCGATCTGAACGGGCCGGGCCCGGAGGTCGATGGGCAGGCCCGGCAGGCCCTGTTGGACACGCTGGAGCGGATCGCTCCCGGTCATGACGCCGTGGTGGTCGCCGGCAGCCTGCCCCGGGGCGTCAGCCCGCAATGGTTGCAGGCGCTGTTGCTGCGCCTGAAACAGTTGGGACTGAAAGTCGCCCTGGACACCAGTGGTGCCGCCCTGCAGGCCGGGTTGGCCGCGGTGCCATGGCTGCTCAAACCGAACACCGAGGAATTGGCCGAGGTCCTGCAGCGTCCGGTGGAGACGGCGCGGGCACAGGCCGAGGCGGCTGCCAGTCTGTTGGGCCAGGGTATCGAACATGTGGTGGTGTCCCAGGGGGCCGACGGGGTCAACTGGTTCAGCGCGGCCAAGGCCTTGCATGCGCAACCGCCGAAGGTCAGCGTGGCGAGCACCGTCGGCGCTGGCGATTCGTTGCTGGCCGGCATGCTTCACGGTTTGCTCAGCGGTCACCCGGCCCGGCAGACCCTGTGCACCGCCACCGCGGTCGCCGCCCAGGCAGTGACCCAGATTGGTTTTGGTATCGCCGACCGGGCGCAACTGGCACAGCTTGAACGAGGCGTCAGCGTGCACGCCCTGACAGAACAATAAGAGGGTTTGTGATGAACGTAGCCATTATTACCGCCTGCCCGAATGGCATGGTCACCAGCGTGCTTTGTGCCCGCCTGCTGGAAGCGGCGGCCTTGCGCCTGGGCTGGAGCACCAGTGTCGAAGTGCACGACCCGCGTCACCCGGAGCGGCAACTGACGGCGGCCACCCTGGCGGCGGCCGAGTGGGTGCTGCTGGTCAGCAGCGTGCCGGTGGATATGTCGCGGTTCGTCGGCAAGCGGGTGCACCAGGTGGCACCGGCCCAGGCCCTGCAGGATGTCGACGGCGTGCTCGGTCGTGGGGCCGACGAGGCCAAGGTGCATGTCGCCCCCGAGCCAACGCTGCAAAACCACGCGACCGGCCAGCGGGCCGCGCGCCTGGTGGCGGTGACCGCCTGTCCAACCGGCGTGGCCCACACCTTCATGGCCGCCGAAGCCCTGCAGCAGTCTGCCAAGCGCCTGGGCTACGAGTTGCAGGTGGAAACCCAGGGCTCGGTGGGCGCGCGCAACCCGCTGAGTGCCCAGGCCATTGCCGAGGCCGACGTGGTGCTGCTGGCGGCCGACATCGAAGTCGCCACCGAGCGTTTCGCCGGCAAGAACATCTACCGTTGCGGTACCGGTATCGCCCTCAAGCAGCCGGATGCCACGCTGAACCGGGCCCTGGCCGAAGGCAAGCCGGAGACCGCGGCGGCGGGTGCCAGCCAGGCACCGGCCCGGCAGGAGAAAACCGGCGTCTACAAGCACCTGCTCACCGGTGTTTCGTTCATGCTGCCAATGGTGGTGGCGGGCGGCCTGCTGATCGCCCTGTCGTTCGTGTTCGGCATCACCGCCTTCAAGGAGCCCGGCACCCTGGCCGCGGCGCTGATGCAGATCGGCGGCGAGAGCGCGTTCAAGCTGATGGTGCCGCTGCTGGCCGGCTACATCGCCTACTCGATTGCCGACCGTCCGGGCCTGGCGCCGGGGATGATCGGTGGCCTGCTGGCGAGCACCCTGGGGGCCGGTTTCATCGGCGGTATCGTCGCCGGCTTCCTGGCCGGCTACAGCGCCAAGGCGATCAATCGTTATGCCCGGCTGCCGACCAGTCTCGAGGCGTTGAAGCCGATCCTGATCATTCCGTTGCTGGCGAGCCTGTTCACCGGGCTGGTGATGATCTATGTGGTCGGCAAGCCGGTGGCCGGGATGCTCGAGGGCCTCACGCATTTCCTCGACAGCATGGGCACGACCAACGCCATTCTGCTCGGTGTACTGCTTGGCGGGATGATGTGCGTCGACCTCGGGGGGCCGATCAACAAGGCGGCCTATGCGTTCTCGGTCGGGCTGCTGGCGTCGCAGAGTTATGCACCGATGGCGGCGACCATGGCGGCCGGCATGGTGCCACCGATTGGCCTTGGGATCGCCACGTTGCTTGCCCGGCGCAAGTTCGCCCAGAGTGAGCGCGAGGCGGGCAAGGCGGCGTTCGTGCTGGGCTTGTGCTTCATCTCGGAGGGAGCGATTCCGTTCGCCGCCAAGGACCCGCTGCGGGTGATTCCCGCGAGCATCGCCGGGGGGGCGCTGACCGGGGCCCTGTCGATGTATTTCGGCTGCAAGCTGATGGCGCCGCACGGCGGACTGTTCGTGATGCTGATCCCGAATGCGATCAACCATGCGCTGTTGTACCTGTTGGCGATCATCGCCGGCAGCCTGTTGACGGCGGTGGTCTATGCCTTGCTGAAACGCCCGGAAGCGGTGGAGCTGGTGGCGGAGCCGGCGCAGGCCTGACCTGGCGTGCCGCCTCATGAAAGAAGGGCGATACCTTGTGGCGAGCGGGCTTGCCCGCGCTGGGGCGCCGAGCGCCCCCAACGCCTGTTGTCGCGGTGCATCAGGATGAACGGCGGTGCCTGGCCTGCGGCTGCGGTGCAGCCGAGCGCGGGCAAGCCCGCTCGCCACAAGGGCCGGTTCAGCTAGAGAGCTGGTTTGTCATTGGGGCTGGTTCACGGCATACGCCTCCGGTCTGCTGTCACACCTCTTTCATTCCCTGAAGCTAAGTTCAGCGTTTGGCTTTTTTCAGGGAGTTCACCATGAGCGATTTCAATCTCGGACGCCGACGTGTCGTGCAGGCCGTGGGCGCCGGTATCCTGCTGCCTGGCCTGGCCCCGGCGGTGATCGCCTCGGTCAAGGACCGTCCACGGCTGACCGACGGCGTGCAGTCCGGTGACCTGCAGGGCGACAAGGCGATCGTCTGGAGCCGCACCGACCGTCCGGCGCGCATGGTGGTGGAGTGGGACACCCGCAGCGTCTTCAGCAACCCACGGCGATTCGTCTCGGCGCTGGCCGATGCCCGTACCGATTTCACCGCCCGGGTCGAGCTGACGGGCCTGCCGGTCGACCAGGCGATTTTCTACCGCGTGCGCTTCGAGGACGCCCAGACCGGTGTCTCCAGCGAACCCTGGTTCGGCCATCTGCGCAGCGTGCCGCAACAGCGTCGTGACATCCGCTTCGTCTGGAGCGGCGACACCGTCGGCCAAGGCTTCGGCATCAACCCGGATATCGGTGGCATGCGTATCTACGAGGCCATGCGCCTGCGCCTGCCGGACTTCTTTATCCACAGTGGCGACACCATCTATGCCGACGGCCCGATCCCGGCGCAGATCACGACGGAAAGCGGACGGGTCTGGCGCAACATCACCACCGAGGCCAAGAGCAAGGTCGCCGAAACCCTCGACGAGTTTCGCGGCAACTACCGCTACAACCTGATGGACGACAACCTGCGCCGGTTCAACGCCGAGGTGCCGCAGATCTGGCAGTGGGACGACCATGAGGTGACCAACAACTGGTCGCCGAGCAAGCAACTGGACGAGCGCTACAAGAATAAGGATATCCACAGCCTGGTCGGACCTGCGCGCCAGGCCTGGCTGGAATACGCGCCGCTGCGCCGGCAACTGGCCGACGGTGGGGGGCGGATCTATCGCAAGCTCGGCTATGGGCCGATGCTCGATGTCTTCGTGCTCGACATGCGCAGTTACCGCGGCCCGAACGACGACAACCTCGGCGGGGAAAAGGCCTTTCTCGGCCGCGAGCAACTGGACTGGCTCAAGCGCGAGCTCAAGGGCTCGCAGGCACAGTGGAAGGTCATCGCCGCCGACATGCCGATCGGCCTGGGCGTGCCCGATGGCGAGGTCAGCCCCGGTGTGCCGCGTTGGGAAGCGATCGCCAATGGCGACCCGGGCCCGGCCCAGGGGCGTGAACTGGAGGTCGCCGAACTGCTCGGCTACCTGCGGGCGCGGAAGATCCACAACACGGTCTGGCTGACTGCCGACGTGCACTATTGTGCGGCCCATCACTATCATCCGGATCGCGCGGCGTTCCAGGATTTCGAGCCGTTCTGGGAGTTCGTCGCCGGGCCGCTGAACGCCGGCAGCTTCGGGCCCAACGTGCTGGACAAGACGTTCGGCCCACGGGTTGTGTTCGAGAAGGCGCCGACGGTGCAGAACAGCTCGCCGTTTGCCGGCTTCCAGTTTTTCGGCGAAGTGAACATCGACGGTCAGAGCGGCGAGATGAACGTGGTGTTGCGCGACCTGGATGGTGTCGCGGTGTTCGAGCAGAAATTGCAGCCGGTCTGACGGCGGCGCGGATCGCACCCCGCGGGGCGCGATCCGCTGGTCTCAGTAGACGTCCCGGCGATAGCGCCCCTGTTCGATCAGCCGTTCCACCCCCTCGGCACCGAGCAGGTCCACCAGCGTCTGGTCGACGCCGGCAGCCATCCCCCGCAGGCTGCCGCAGATGTAGATCGCCGCGCCGTCGGCGAGCCAACGGTGCAGTTCGTCCGCAGCCTCCCGCAGACGGTCCTGCACGTAGACCTTGGCCTGCTGGTCGCGGGAAAACGCCAGGTCCAGGCGAGCGAGATCGCCGCTGGCCAGCCACCCCTGCAACTCTTCCCGGCAGTAGAAGTCATGGGCCTCGTTGCGCTCGCCGAACAGCAGCCAGTTGCGTTGCTGGCCGTCGGCGATGCGCGCCTTGAGCAGGCTGCGCAGGCCGGCCAGGCCGGTGCCGTTGCCCAGCAGGATCAGCGGGCAGGGCGCATCCGGCAGGTGGAAGCCGCTGTTGCGCCGTAGGCGCAGGCTGACGGCGCTGCCCAGGGCGGCATGTTCGGTCAGCCAGCCGGAGCCCAGGCCGAGGCTGCCATCGGCGTGTCGGTCCTGGCGTACCAGCAGTTCCAGCTCGCCGTCGCTGGCGATGGAGGCAATCGAGTATTCGCGCTGGGCCAGTGGCACCAGGGCGTCGACCAGGGCCTGGGCGTGCAGGCCGACCAGATGTCCGCGATTGTCCGGAAGCTGGCGGCTGGCCAGGGCCTGGGCGAGGGTTTCCGACAGGCCATCTAGCTGCACCGGGCTGGCGGCGTCGAGGCCCAGGCCGCTGAGGAAATGCGCCACCGCGGCGTTGCTCTGGCGTGGCAGGACTTCCACCAGGTCACCGGCTTGCCAGGTACTTGGCGTGGGCGCGCTCAGGCCGATCCGGTAGACGCCGGAGCCGCTGCTGCCCGGATTGAGCAGTTCGCGCCGGCCCAGTGTCCAGTTGTCGAAGTGCGGTGCCTCCCAGGCCGCCATGGGCGCGGCACCGATGATCTGGCTGAGCTGCTGCTGCCAGTAGCGCAAGGCGTAAGGGTCGCCGCTGTCGACTTCCACCGGAGCGAACAGCGTCCGCCCGCCACGGGCGTCGAGCCAGCGTTGCAGGCGCCGGGCGAAGCCGCAGAAGTTCGGGTACTGGCGATCACCGAGGGCCAGCACCGCATAGCTCAGGCCATCGAGGGCCAGGGCCTGGCCGAGCACCTTGCGCTCGAAGCCGCGGGCACTGTCCGGCGCTTCGCCGTCGCCGAAGGTGCTGACGACGAACAAGGCATGGCGCGACTCGCGCAATTGCCGTTCGCCGACTTCGGCCAGTGGCTGGACCCGGACCGACAGCCCGGCGCCCTGCAACTGGCCGGCGGTCTGCCAGGCCAACTGTTCGGCGAAACCGCTCTGGCTGGCGAAGCCCACCAGCCAGTCCGAGGCGTCGTCGCCGGTTTGGCCGAGTCCTTCGCGGGCTTTTTTCACTGCCTGTTTCTTGCGTCGACGATCCAGGTACAGCAGCCAGCCGGTGACGAAGAACAGCGGCATGGTCAGACTGGAAACCGTCAACAGGATCCGCCCGGTGACACCGAAATAGCTGCCGACATGCAGCGCGTAGAGGCTGGTCAGCAACTGCGCCTTGAGGCTTTTGTCGGCGTAGCGCAAGTGTTCGCCGATGGTGCCGGTGGCCGGATCCAGGTTGATCTGGTTGAGGGCGCGATCGTGGGGCGAGTCCTGCAGCATGTAGTACACGATCGCCGGCTGGCCGGCCACTGGCGGCATGCGGATGTTGTAGGCGCTCAGGCCGGGCCCCGCCGCCTTCTGGATGCTGGCCCAGATCGCGTCGTAGTCGGCTTTGGGCGCCGGGCCTGCCGGTGCCGGGCCACGGCCGCCGCCGCGGCGCTGCTGGGCCGGGGAGTCGGACATCAGTTTGTTCAGGCCGTTGGCGTACCACTCGTAGGACCAGTACAGGCCGGTCAGTGCCGACAGCAGGTAGAACACCAGGCACCAGGTACCGGCCACCGAATGCAGGTCCCAGTTGAAGGCACGGCCCTTTTTCGCCCAGTCGAGGGTCAGCCAGGCACGCCAGTCGAGGGCCTGGCGCGGCCAGCGCAGGTACAGGCCGGACAGGCAGAAGAACACCAGCATCAAGGTGCAGGCGCCGGTGATCTGGCGGCCGGTATCGCCCATGGCGAGGAACCGGTGCAGTTGCAGCATCAGGTTGAAGAAGTCCTGGCCGACGGCGTCCCCCAGGTAGTCGCCGGTATAGGGGTCGAAGTAGCGCAGTTGCCCGCGACGTTCCCCCGGCGGGGCGGTGAAGAACACCCGTGCGGCCTGGTCACCATGGAGCTCGACCCACAGCATCGCGACACTCTTGCCCTCGGTGGCCTCGAGCTTGCGTACCAGCTCGGCAGGGGGCAGGGCCTCATGGTCGGGGACCTCGACCTGCAGCACCGAGGGGTTGAGCAGGCGTAGCAGTTCGTCCTGGAAGGACACCACGGCGCCGGTGATGCCCATGAAGGCCAGTACCAGCCCGGCGGTGATGCCGAACAGCCAATGCAGTTGGAACAGTGTTTTTTTCAACACGATGACCGCCTTGCTCAATCAAACCGATGTTTCACGGCGCGCATTATGCCGTGTGTGTTAATGCGACAAATTCATATTTGTCAGCTTTTTACAAATATTGCGCTACAACGGACCTGACGCATGAAAGCCCCGCTCATTTTGATGGGCGGGGCTTCCGGCTACGCATCCACCTGGAAGTGGAAGTGGGTGGTCCGCAGGGCGGTACCGTCCGGCGCCTGGTTGGCGAAGTGGGTCGGGAAGGCCTTGTCGTGGCAGGTCTCGTTGGTCAGGTTCTGCACGTTGAGTTGCAGGTCGATGTTCCGGGGCAGCGTGGGCATGACCTCGTAGGTGGTCCACAGGCTGAAGCTGTTCTTCGGCGTGTTCGGCATCTGATTGCCGCTGGGCTGGGCGGCTCAGGCCGTGGCGTGTTATCGGCGCGCTGCGCAGATGGGGCATGCCAAGTCGATGAATCTGCTCGGGCGCTATCTGGAGGAGGGGCGGTTCTGTCCGGCTGAGCGGGTGGCGGCCCATGAGTGGTATCGGCGTTCGGCCGAGGCGGGCGATTTTCGTGGGCCGTTCAGCCATGCGGCGGTGTTGGCCGATCAGGGGCAGATCGGGTTGGCCCGGCGGTGGCTGGAGCGGGCGCTGGAGGGCGGTAACCTGAAGTTTCTCCGGGTCAGTCGCCAGGCACTGCAGGCGGCGAGTGAGCCGGCGATCAGGGCGATGGCCCTGGCTTATCATGAGCGGGCAGCCGAGCTGGGTGATGAAAGCGACCGCGCCGCAGGCGTTTCAGGCGTAAGACTCTCTCTCCGGGAGCACGATCCTCGTGGGAGCCGGCTTGCTGGCGATAGCGTCAGCGCCGGCGACAGGAGGGGGCGTTGAATGGCCGCCTTCGGCGGAGCGCCAGCAAACGGAGCGCCGCCCGGCCGGCTCCTACAAACCCGGCAGCGCGCACGCCAACAAAAAAGGCCCGTGACGAGCACGGGCCTTTGGGTGTCGCAGGCGCGATCAGTTACACGTAGAACGACTTCAGCGGTGGGAAACCGTTGAATTCGACGGCGCTGTAGCTGGTGGTGTAGGCACCGGTGGACAGCCAGTACAGGCGGGGGCCGG
>NZ_AQOH01000054.1 GCF_000364705.1 Pseudomonas fuscovaginae SE-1
GTCAAGCCTGCCGCGAAACCGGCCGCTGCCAAAGCCGCCGCCAAGCCCGCCGCGAAACCGGCCGCAGCCAAAGCCGCCGTCGCCAAGCCCGCCGCGAAACCAGCCGCTGCCAAGCCTGCCACTCCGGCGGCCGCACCCGCAGCCTCGGCTCCGGCACCAGTTGCCGCCGCGACGCCTGCGCCCGCTCCTGTTGCTCCAGCGACCACCTCGGCCGCCAACAGCACGCCTACCAGCGCTTCCTAAGCCTGGCTCACCACGACGCGCAGCCGATGCAGCGCGTCGTGGCTCAGGTGGGCCGCAACGCCCGCCGCCGCCTCCAGCCACGCGGTCAGGTCCCCGGCCGCCGTCTGTGGCCAGTCCCGACTCAATGCCTCCAGCCGCGACAGCAGGTGCCGTTCGGCTTCCAGTTCGAGTGCCTTGACCCGTTCCCGCAACCCCTTCAGCTCACAGTCCTGCAAGGTCATGGCCCGCCATTGCCCGCGCAGTTGCCGCAATGGCTGCACCACCTGTTCCTGCCAGGGTTGTGCGATCTCTCGCAGACTAGCCAGCCGCCCAGGCTCATAGCGGATGCCGCGTGCCCCGAGCCAGGCCGCGCAAAGCAGCAGGCAGACATCCGCGCCATGCTCTTGCAGCGCCAGGCAGGCCTTTTCCACGTCGGGTTTGGCGTAAATATCCAGGGAAAACGTCCACAGGTCAGCATGCATGGTGAGATCCGCGCCAGTTGCGAGGGAAGCTGGTAGACTCCGCCGCCATTATGATTCGACTTCAGAACCTGACTTTACAGCGTGGCCCGCAGCGTCTGCTAGAAGACGCCGAGCTGACCCTGCACGCCGGCCAGAAAGCCGGCCTGATCGGTGCCAACGGCGCCGGCAAATCTAGCCTGTTCGCCCTGCTGCGGGGTGAGCTGCACCCGGATTCGGGCGACTGCTTTCTGCCGGCCGACTGGCGTATTGCCCACATGCGCCAGGAGGTCGATACGCTCGAGCGCCTGGCGGTCGACTATGTGCTCGACGGCGACGTGCGCCTGCGTCAGGTGCAGCGCGACCTGGCGGCCGCCGAAGCGGCTCAGGATGGCGCGGCCCTGGCCCGTCTGCACGCGGAACTCGACAGCGCCGACGGCTATACCGCCGATGCCCGTGCCCGCAAGCTGCTGGCCGGCCTGGGGTTCATCAACGAACAGATGGATCGTCGGGTCGGCGATTTCTCCGGTGGCTGGCGGATGCGCCTGAACCTGGCGCAGGCACTGATGTGCCCGTCGGATCTGCTGCTGCTCGACGAGCCGACCAACCACCTCGATCTCGATGCGATCATCTGGCTGGAGGATTGGCTCAAGAGCTACCCCGGCACCCTGCTGCTGATTTCCCATGACCGCGACTTCCTCGATGAAGTGGTCGATCACGTGGCCCATGTCGACCAGCGCAAGCTGGTGCTCTACCGCGGCGGCTACACCGCGTTCGAGCGAGCCCGTGCCGAGCGTCTGGCCCAGCAGCAACAGGCTTACGAGAAGCAGCAGGCGCAGCGTGCGCACATGGAAAGCTACATCGCCCGCTTCAAGGCCCAGGCCACCAAGGCCCGCCAGGCGCAGAGCCGGATCAAGGCCCTGGAGCGGATGGAGGAGCTGTCGGCGGCCCATGTCGATTCGCCGTTCGACTTCACCTTCCGCGAGTCGCACAAGATCTCCAGCCCGTTGCTGGACCTCTCCGACGCGCGCCTGGGCTATGGCGACAAGACCATCCTGGAGAAGGTCAAGCTGCAACTGACCCCGGGTGCCCGGATCGGTCTGCTCGGCCCCAATGGTGCGGGCAAGTCGACACTGATCAAGAACCTCGCCGGTGACCTGTCGCCGCTGTCGGGTCGCCTGACCCGTGGCGAGAACACCGTGGTCGGTTACTTCGCCCAGCATCAGCTCGACTCGCTGGACTCCAAGGCCAGCCCGTTGTTGCACCTGCAACGCCTGGCACCGACCGAACGCGAGCAGACCCTGCGCGACTTCCTTGGCGGTTTCGATTTCCGTGGGGCGCGCATCGACGAGCCGGTACTGAATTTCTCCGGCGGCGAGAAGGCCCGGCTGGCCCTGGCGCTGATCGCCTGGGAGCGGCCGAACCTGCTGCTGCTCGACGAACCGACCAACCACCTGGACCTGGAAATGCGCCTGGCGCTGACCATGGCCCTGCAGGAGTTCAGTGGCGCGGTGCTGGTGGTTTCCCACGACCGTCATCTGCTCAAGAGCACCACCGACAACTTCTTCCTGGTCGCTGACGGCAAGGTCGAGGAATTCGATGGCGACCTGGATGACTACGCCCGTTGGCTGGTGGAGTATCGCCAGCGCAATGCGCCGGTCAGCAGCACGCCGGTCAATCCCGACAAGACCGACAAGAAGGCCCAGCGCCAGGCTGCCGCTGCCCTGCGTCAGCAACTGGCACCGCACAAGCGTGAAGCGGACAAGCTCGAAGCCGAGCTGGGCAAGCTGCACGAACGCCTGGCGGCGGTCGAGGCGAGCCTGGGCGACAGCGCGCTCTACGAAGCCGCCCGCAAGGATGAACTGCGTGATCTGCTGGCCGAGCAGGCCAAGCTCAAAGGCCGTGAGTCCGAGCTGGAAGAGGCCTGGATGGCGGCCCTGGAGCTGCTGGAAAGCATGCAGGCGGAACTGGAGGCGTTGTCCTGACGGGCACGCCGCTGCCTCGGCTTTTCGCAGGCCAAGAAAACGGTGGTCAAGTTCAAGCCTTCGGATTAGCTTAGAGGTTTGTTACAACTCTTATCCGAGGTGCGTGATGCTGCTTGAGACATGGCTGGCCTTTTTTGCTGCATGCTGGGTGATCAGCCTGTCTCCGGGGGCTGGCGCCATCGCCTCGATGTCCAGTGGCCTGCAATACGGCTTCCTGCGCGGCTACTGGAACGCACTCGGCCTGCAACTGGGCCTGGCGGCGCAGATCGCAGTGATCGCTGCCGGTGTTGGCGCGATCCTGGCGGCGTCCTCCACCGCCTTCTACGCCATCAAGTGGTTCGGCGTGGTCTACCTGGTCTATCTCGCGGTCAAGCAATGGCGTGCGCTGCCCAGCGACATGACCGAAGAGGCGACGATCCGTTCGGTCGGCAAGCCGCTGACCCTGATGTTCCGCGGTTTCCTGGTCAACGTCAGCAACCCCAAGGCCCTGGTGTTCATGTTGGCGGTGCTGCCGCAGTTCATCGACCCGCATGCGCCGCTGGTGCATCAGTACCTGATTCTCGGGGTCACCATGATCGCTGTCGACATGATCGTCATGGCCGGCTACACGGGCCTGGCGGCCAAGGTCCTGCGCCTGCTGCGCACGCCGCGGCAGCAACGCCGGATGAACCGTACCTTTGCCGGGCTGTTCGTGGGCGCGGCGGGGTTTCTGGCGACTCTGCACAAGGCCACGACCTGAGGCGCAATGGCGCAAGAAAAAGGCGACCCTGGAGGTCGCCTTTTTTGTGTCGCCGGGAATTACTGCAGCACCCTGGCCGGCTCGTCCGGTGGCAGGTTGTTGCGTTGCAGCGGTGGGCGCGAGTCCGGGTACAGGTTCGGGCCGCCCAACTGCAGGCTCAGTTGCCGCGCGACATCCTCGCCCAGGGACTTCGACACATCGCGTACCACCCGCGGGCGGTTCAGTGACACGCGGATATCCCGGCTGTTGACCAGCTTGGTGTCCTGGCCTTCACCCATGGCGGTGAACGCCGAGGTGATCTGGTAGGTGCGGGTGTTGATCAGGCTGAAATCACCCACCAGGGTCAGGCCCAGCACCGCCGAGTAGCTGTTGGTGTTGGCCAGTTCATTGATGTCCTGGGTGAAGTCGATGTCCGACACGGTGCCGAACAGCACGTAGTCGGCGCCCTTGAAGTTGCCGGCCTTGATCCGTCGGATGACGTCGTAGACATCGCCCTTGGAGTCGGACGTATAGGGCGTGCTCTGGATCAGCTGGAACATGCCGCTGCGCAGGATCTCGCCCTTGATGTCGCCGGTGAACTTGCGCAGCTCGCCCTGCTCGATGTAGCTGCTGCGGCTCTCGTACTCGTCATAGCTCGCGGCGCCGGAGGCACCGTAGTAGCTCTGCTGGTAGTTGGCGCGGGCCGAAACGCTACGGATGTACTGTTCAACCTGCGCCTGGTACGCCAGGTCGGCGACCGCGACCTTCGGCGCGGCCTGCACGCCAAAGGCGCAGAGCAGACCGATGATGCCAATCCATGCTCGCATTGCTTAACGCTCCGTGGTTTTGCGGATCTCTTTCTCGTCCATCCATTCGGCCAGGCCGCTCTCGACGTCGATCAGTTGCAGGCTGAACTTGTAGAACACGTCCTTGTAGTCGCTGCTGCGCTTGACGATCGAGCTGATCGAGCCTTCCAGGCGGTACTTGGCGGCGATCATGTTGCCGGTCTTGCTGATGGTGCTCTTCTTGTACAGGCCGCTCTGGTTCTGCAGCTTGAGCTGGTCGACCTGGCTCTGCATCTCGGTGTTGTCGCTGGCGAAGCGGGCAGTGCCGGACTTCATCAGTTGGGTCTTGATCGAGGTGGTGATCTCGCGGGTGTCGATGTATTCGCTGGTCTTGTTCTTCACGTCATACACCTGGACCACCGGACGACCCTGCAGCACGCCGGACTGGGCCAGGGAGCGGGTCATGGACTCGGCGATCATCTGCAGGTCGGTGGAACCGAACTCGTTGGTGACCAGCTCGACAGCCTTGGTATCACCGTAGCTGATGTTCTTGCCGCCGAGGACCGGCGAATTGTTGGCGCAACCGCTGGCCAGCAGGGCGACGACGGCGAGGAGCGAAAAGCGTGCAAACATGGAGAGGTTCTCTTCAAGGGGGCGCAAGGGGTGGCGTCGTCTCAGGGAGTCTTGACTTCGAGGCGGAAGTCGACGGCCTTCGGCGTCGGGGCGATGGCCGGCAGGAAGGTGCTCTGGGCGCCATACAGGCTCAGGGTCTTCCAGGTTTCTTCATCGGCGACCGGGAAACCGTCGTTGCCCAGCCAGGCAAAGCGGTAGTACATCATCTTGTTCTTGGTGCGCGTGTTGCTCAGTTGCACCTTGACGGTCAGGAAGCCGTTTTCCCGGGCCACGCGGATGGCGCCGACCTGGATGTCTTCCATCTCGCCCATGGCGACGATCTTGCTCGCGGCGCTGCCTGGCGCCGGTGGCGGCGGAGGGGTTGCGCAACCGGCCAGCAGGGCCAGGGCAACGACAGCGGTCAGTTTGAAACGCATGGAAAAGGACTCCGTTCTCAAGGTTGTTTGATGCTGGCGACGGCGGTCGGGTTGGCGCTCGGCACCCGTTGGGCCGCCAGGCCGCTGGTGAACACCTGGTTGCCGATGGCCCGCAGGCTGATGACCTGGTAGGGCCGATCGATGGTGACCTTGACCAGCGAGCCGCCGACCGCGCTGGGCAGCGACACCTGGTGCTCGCCCTTCTTCAGGCGCAGGCGGACCACCTGGGTGGTGTCCGGCAGGGTGCGCCAGGTGCGGGTATCGGCGCCTTCGAGCACGGCGGAAGTGATACCCACGGCCAGGCCCGCGATCGGATTGACCTTGTTCAGGTTCTTCTGCGCGATGCCGCGGCTGATGGCCCGCACGCTGGTGCGCAGGATGATGCCCGGCATGTCGTCGCGCAGGGCGCGGCTGGACATCGCGGTGGTGCTGTTGAGGGCGGTCAGGTTGACCTGCTGGCCGTCGACGCCGATCTGGCTGAAGCCCGGGGTCGAGGTGTCGGCCTTGATGATCGGGAAGGACAGCGGGGTGATCACCACGTTGTCGGAGATCAGCAGCGGCAGCGGAATGCGGATCGAGTCGCGGGCCGGCGCCAGGCCGCTCTGCACGACGATCAGGATGTCGCTGTCAGCGTCCTTGCCGGCCGGCTTGTCGAGATTGACCAGGGCCTGTTCGAGCAGCGGGGTGTTCGGACGCAGTTCGGCCGCCTGGCGATAGCCCGGTGCGGCCAGGTCCTTCTCGCCCAGCGCTTCATAGATGTAGCCGGCAAGGTAGTGGCTGAAGGCGCTCTGGTAGCTGTTTTTCAGGCTGACGACTTCAGGCGCGTCCAGGCTGGCCACCGGGTAGCCCTTGAGGTCCTTGTACTGGGTCTTGATGCCCTGCTTGTCGGCTTCCTCTTCGCGCTTGAGGTATTCCTTGTCGCGCAGCTCGGCGATCACCGCTTCGCGTTCGTGGGTCTTCTTGATCGCGGTGCGGGCGCTCTCGAAGTCGTTGCTGGCGAGGAAGTTCAGGGCCATCTGGGTGGTCAGCATGACCTTTTCGTAGTCGTAGCCTTCGTAGCGGCGGACCTTGTCGTTGACCAGGAAGCTGCCGAACTGGGCGGCGTACCTGGCGTAGTCGACCTTGACCGCATCTTCCCATTGGCCAACCACCTGGTCGGCGCTGCCCCAGGCCTGCTGGCTGCCGGGGATGTCGCCCTTGGCCCGCAGCAGTTCGCCTTTCTCGAAGTAGTACAGCAGGTCGCGGTCTTCGCCGGTATTGTTCTTCTCCAGCATCGACAAGGCGGCGTCGACATTACCGGAAGCCAACTGCTGGTTGGTCTGGGCCAGTTCACTGTCGTAGTTGCGGAACACCGAGCAGCCGGACAGCAGGGTCACGGCCCCAAGGGCGATAAGGAGGCGGGTGCTGGGTGTCATGCGCGACATCTTCCCTGATGATGAAAGCAGCCGTAGCGCGGGTCTGGCTGGATGAACCCATTGGCAGGGGAAGATTGTCCTGACAATTCCTCATTAAAAGAGGAGCTTTTATTGCGTTTGCCCATAACACCGGCGCGGCATTATAGGCAGTGAATGATGGCTATGTAATGGCTTTTTTGCCCCAAACTGATGGCTCATTAGCGCGTCGAGGGGGCGTGGTGCCTGATCACGTTAATAGGGGGCGAGTGGCGACGTCGACGTGTCGGGGGACGAAGATCGCGTAGGAGTCCGCATCTGACTGTGCAGGTCAGATCCGCAGTTGTCGGGTGTTTCTGCAACTTCCAGGGTCTGCGTCTGGGTGTCCTGCCTTCGCGCAGGAAATTTCAGGGCTTTGCCTGGGATGATTGAATCGCGTAGCCGCTGGCGAATACCCGCTCGCCGATGAGCCGCAGCCCGATCACCTGGAACGGTTGGTCGATGTTGAAGGCCACCGTCTCGGTCTTGGACAGGCGCAACTGGTGCAGCCCCGGCTTGAGCCGCAGGCGGGCGACGAGGGTGTTGTCCGGCAGGGTACGCCAGGTCCGGGTATCGGCCTGTTCGAAGGGGGCGTCGGCGATCTGCTTGGCTTTTTCCGGGTGTTTCCTGTTATCCGTGGCCTGCACCTGCGCGATGGCGGTGGCGCGTAGCCGGGTGCGTTGAATGATGCCTGGCATATCATCCCGCAGGGTACGCAGGGACATGTCGGTGATGCTGTTGAGCAGGGTCAGTGGCTGCTTGCGTCCATCGATGCCGACCGAGCTCGGCCGGGCGGTCGCGTTATCCGGTACCAGGATGGGGAAAGAAACCACGGAGGTGATGGTCTGGCCGTCCCGCATCTGCACGGGAAAGGGCAGGCGTATCGAGCTGCGGGCTGGTGCCAGGCCGGTCTGGACGATGATCAGCACATCGCTGCCGTCCACCGCTTGCGGTGGTTTGCCGAGGTTCGACAGTGCCTGTTCGAGAAATGGCGTGTTCGGCCGCAGCTCGATGGCCTGGCGATAACCGGGGGCCGCCAGGTCGCGTTCGCCCAGGGCCTCGTAGACGAAGCCGGACAGATAATGGCTGAACGCGCTCTGGTAGCCGTTCTTCAGGGCCAGCACCTGCGGTGCGTCGAGGATCTGCACCGGGTAGCCCTGCAGGTTCTTGTAGCGCAGGTCGATACCTTGCTCGTGCGCCTCGGCCTCCAGGCGCAGGTACTCCTGGTCGCGCCGCTCGGCGATCTGCGTCTCGCGTTCGTGGGTCTTTTTGATATCGACGCGGGCCCCGTCGAAGTCATTCAGCGCCAGGCGGTTGAGGGCCATCTGCGTCGTCAGCATGACCTTTTCGTAGTCGTAGCCGTCGTAGCGGCGGATCTTGTCGTTGATCGCCAGGGTGCCGAGGCTGGCCAGGATCTTGAAGTAGTCGATGTCCGTCGAGTCCTCGCGCACCAGCACCGCGTGGTCCGCCACTCGCCAGGCTTCCTCGCTGGCGGCCAGGTCGCCCTTGGCCCGCAGCAGTTCGCCCTTTTCCAGGTAGTACAGCAGGTCCTTGTCGTCCCAGGGGTTGTGGCGTTCGAGCAGGTACAGGGCCAGCTCGGCATTGCCGGCGCGCAACTGCTCGTTGGTCAACTGCATTTCGCCGTCATAGTCTCGGTAGATGGCACAACTGTCCAGCAGGCAGCAGAACAGCAGGGGAGTGAGCAGGCGCCGGACCATGGTTCTTTATTGTCTTCCTTGTGGGCGTTCGAAGCGGCTATTTGTCTCTTTGCACCGCGCAACCCTTGAGTGAGACGCGGTGAGAGGGAACAATATGTTACTTCGCATTTCCATTTAGGTCGTTTCAATGATTGTTCCCACGCGTTTCCTGGCCTGGCTGATGCTGCCGATGTTCGCCCTATGCAGCTCCAGCCTGCTGGCGAATACGGTGGAGGGTGCCCCCCAGGCCTTGCACCTGATCGATTACATCGGCGCGGACTACCCGGCCACGGTGGCGGATGGCAAGGTCATCGACGAAACCGAATACCACGAGCAACTGGAATTCCTCAACGCGCTGCAGAAGCTGATCGTTGCGCTGCCGGCCCGTGCCGAGCGGGCGGAACTTGAGCAGGGCGTGGTCGACCTGCGCAAGTCCATCGACGCCCGCCAGGAGGGTGCGATCGTGGCGCGTCAGGCCCGGCAACTGGGGGCCAGGCTGGCGGTGGCCTACGAGGTCAGCCAGGCGCCGGCCATTACCCCGGACCCGGCCCGCGGCGCGCCGCTCTATGCCCAGCAGTGTTCGGTCTGCCACGGCGAGAGCGGGGCTGGCGACGGTCCGGCGGGCAGCGGCATGACGCCGCCGCCGGCCAACCTGCGTGACGCTTCGCGCCTGGATCGCCTGAGCCTCTACGGTATCTACAACACCCTGACCCTGGGGGTCGAAGGGACGGACATGCCGTCGTTCGCCGATCAGCTCGACGAGCGCCAGCGCTGGGACCTGGCCACCTACATCGCCAGCTTCAGCGCCGCGCCCGTGGCGCCGACCGACAAGGCCTACAACATCGCCGACCTGGCCCGCCAGACCCCCAGCGAAATCCAGGCCGCCGAAGGCGACGAGGCCGCGGCGCTGTTCCGTGCCCAGCGCGCCCAGCCGCCGCAGGTCAAGCGCGGGCCGTCGCAGTTGCTCGACTACACCGCGACCACCCTGGACAAGAGCCTGGCCGCCTACCGCGCCGGCGATCGCGAGCAGGCCTACGACCTGTCCGTGGCGGCCTACCTGGAAGGTTTCGAACTGGTCGAAAGCTCTCTGGACAACGTCGATGCCAACGTGCGCAAGGACACCGAGAAGTCGCTGATGGCCTACCGGCAATCCCTGCAGGACGGCCTGCCGGTAGAGCAGGTGGAGCAACGCCTGGGCGTTGCCAAGGACAAGCTCAAGGAGTCCGCCGGCCTGCTGGGCAGCGACGGCCTGAGCCAGTCGCTGAGCTTCATCTCCGGCCTGCTGATCCTGCTGCGCGAAGGCCTGGAGGCGATCCTGGTGCTGGCGGCGATCCTGGCGTTCCTGCGCAACACCGGCCAGCAGTCGGCGGTGCGCAGCGTCAACATCGGCTGGGGCCTGGCCCTGCTGGCCGGTGCTGGAACCTGGGCGCTGGCGGCCTACGTGATCGACGTCAGCGGTTCCCAGCGTGAGCTGCTCGAAGGCTGCACGGCGCTGTTCGCCAGCGTGATGGTGCTGTGGCTGGGCGTGTGGATGCATGACCGTCGGCACGCCGCCGCATGGCAGGACTACATCAAGAGCAGCCTGGTCAGTGGCGGCGGCCGTTTCGGTTTTGCCGTGCTGGCGTTCTTCTCGGTGTATCGCGAATTGTTCGAAGTGATTCTGTTCTACGAAACCCTCTGGCTGCAGGCCGGCCCTGCCGGGCACAATGCGGTGCTGGCGGGTGGCGCGACGGCGCTGGTGCTGCTGATCGGCCTGGCCTGGGTGATCCTGCGCGGTTCGGCGAAACTGCCGCTGGCGATGTTCTTCGGCATCAATGCCGGGCTGCTCTGCGCCCTGTCGGTGGTGTTCGCCGGGCATGGCGTCAAGGCGTTGCAGGAAGCCGGGATTTTCGGCACGCGGCCGGTGGCGTTCTTCGACTTCGATTGGCTGGGCATTCACGCCGACGCCTACTCGCTGGGTGCCCAGGCCGTCGCGTTGCTGGCGATCATCGTGCTCTACGGCCGTAGCCGGCTGGCGGAGAAGCGCCGGTTGCAGGCGTCCTGAGCATGCGCGTGTGGATCGATGCCGACGCCTGCCCGCGGATCGCTCGCGACCTGGTGGTCAAGTTCGCCCTCAAGCGGCAGTTCGAGGTGGTGCTGGTGGCGGGTCAGCCGCAGCCCCGCCCGCCGTTTGCCATTGTCAGGCTGATCGTGGTGCCCAGCGGGCCGGATGCCGCCGATGACTATCTGGTGGAGCATGCGGTGCCGGGCGAACTGGTGATCTGCAGCGACGTGCCGCTGGCCGACCGTCTGGTGAAAAAGGGCGTGGCGGCCCTCGATCCACGGGGCAAGCCGTTCGACGAGCAGAACATGGGCGAGCGGCTGGCGGTGCGCAACCTGTTCACCGACCTGCGCGAACAGGGGCAGGTCGGCGGTGGTCAGGCACCCTATGGCGAGCGCGAGAAACAGGCGTTCGCCAATTCGCTGGATCGGATCCTGACGCGGCTCGCCCGGGCTTCCTAGGCCTCCTGATCCTCCTGGGCCAGCTCCAGCACCCGGTCCACCAACTTGTTGATCCCCGCCGCCGCTTCGCCAATCGATTGGGCAAGCATGTAGGCGGGGGTCGTCACCAGCTTGCGGGCCTTGTCCTCGACGATTTCGTCCACCGCGCATTCCTGGTGGTTGGCGCCCATCCTGCCCAGCGCCGCGGCCGTGTCGGCATCGTTGCCGATGGTACAGGTCACGCCCGGGCCGTAGATCTTCGCGGCCAGCGCCGGGGTGATGCAGATCAGCCCCACTGGCTTGCCGGCCTCGGCGAAGGCTTCGGCCAGGGCCAGGACCTCGGCCTGCACGCTGCAGCCGGCGCCTTCGATGGCAAAGTTGGAGAGGTTCTTCGCCGCGCCGAAACCTCCGGGCACGATCAGCCCGTCGAAATCCCGCGCGTCGGCCTCGTGCAGGTCGCGGACCTGGCCGCGGGCGATGCGTGCCGACTCCACCAGCACATTGCGCGACTCGGGCATTTCCTCGCCGGTCAGGTGGTTGATCACCTGCAATTGGGGGATGTTCGGCGCGAAACACTGCACTTGGGCGCCGCGCTGGTCCAGGCGCAAGAGCGTCAGCACGCTTTCGTGGATCTCGGCGCCGTCGTATACGCCGCAGCCGGACAGGATTACCGCGATTTTCCTGGTCATGTTGTATCTCCTGATTTCTGGCGTTAAATGTCTACCAATCTGGCAGTCATTGTCAGCGGAATTTGCAGCGACTACACCTAATCTTGGGCCAATCGTTCCTCTTGGGTAGCGCCATGGACCTCATTCCCTATGCGATTCCGTTTTTCGTCGTACTGATCGTTGTCGAACTGCTGACCGACTATCGGCGCGGCACCCGTCATTATCGGGTGGCCGACTCCATCAACAGCCTCAGCACCGGTGTGTTGTCGACCACCACTGGCATTCTGACCAAGGGCGTGGGCCTGGTGACCTACGCCGTCGCCCTCGACCACCTGGCGTTGTTCGACCTGCCGGCCGACAGCCCCTGGGTGTGGGTCATGGCCTTCGTGGTCTACGACTTCTGCTACTACTGGCTGCACCGCATGGGGCATGAGCGCAATATCCTCTGGGCCGCGCACTCGGTGCATCACCAGAGCGAGGAGTACAACCTGTCCACGGCCCTGCGCCAGACCAGCAGCGGTTTCCTGCTGAGCTGGATCTTCTACCTGCCGTTGGCGGTGCTCGGGGTGCCCCTGTCGGTGTTCATCACTGTCGCGGCGCTGAACCTGCTCTATCAGTTCTGGGTGCATACCCGGCACATTCCCAAGCTCGGCTGGTACGAGTGGTTCTTCGTCACCCCCTCCAACCACCGTGCGCATCACGCGCAGAATCCTCTTTATATGGATCGCAATTACGGCGGTGTGTTCATTCTCTGGGATCGGCTGTTCGGCACCTTCCAGGAAGAAGACGATGCCGAACCGGTGGTGTTCGGGGTGACCACGCCATTGGCCAGCTGGAACCCGCTGTGGGCCAACCTGCAGTTTTATGCGCAACTGGCCAGCGACGCCCGGCGTACCGAAAGCTACCGGGACAAACTGCGCATCTGGTTCATGCCCACCGGCTGGCGCCCGGCGGACGTCGCGGCGAAGTATCCATTGGCGAAACATGATCTGGCGCACTTTCGCAAGTTCGAGGTGCCGCTGGAACCGCGCCAGCAGGTCTATATCGCCTTGCAGTTCGCGGTGTACGTGGCGTTGGGCAGCTACCTGATGAATTTCGCCGAAAAACTGCCCCAGGCGGCGCTGGTGCTCGGCTGGGGCGCGATGCTTCTGGGCCTGTTCGTGCTCGGGGCGGGCCTGGAGAATCGGCCGTGGGCATTGAAGCTGGAAGTGACGCGGTTGCTGCTGAATGTGCCGCTGGTCTGGCTGGCTCCACTGGTCGGACTGTGGCCGGCCAGCCCGCTGGGCTGGATCGGTCTGCTCAGCTACAGCCTGCTGAGCGTGATCGGACTCTACTGCTGCCGCAGCCGGGTCATTCGCCTGGCGGGTTCGTAGGGCCGGCCAGGGACTGCTCGGCTTCGACCTTGCGCGCCAGGCGGGCACTCTTGAAGCGCCGCCAGCTCCAGAGGATCAGGCCGACCAGCAGCAGGCCGCCGAGCACCCACAGCTCATACTTCTTCACGCTGCCCAGCATGCCTTCGAGGATCGCCCCGAAGTGATAGGCCGCCGCCGCCAGGGCCGCGGCCCAGATCGCCGCGCCGATACCATTGAGCAGCAGATAGCGTCCCGGCGGATAGCCCGACAGGCCGATCGCCACCGGCATCACCGTGCGCAGGCCATAGACGAAGCGGAAGCTTAGCACCCAGATGTCCGGGTGGCGCCGGATATGTTCCAGCGCCCGGTCACCCATCGACTGCCAGCGCGGCTTGCGTGCCAGCAACTTGCGGCCATGCTTGCGCCCCAGGAAGTACCACAGCTGGTCGCCGGCATAGCTGCCGAAGAACGCCACGATAACCACCAGGTTGATGTCCATGTATCCGCGAAACGCCAGGAAGCCTGCGAGGACCAGAATGGTCTCGCCTTCGAAGAACGTTCCGAGAAACAGGGCGAAGTAGCCGAAATCCTGCAGAAATTGTTGGAGCATTGTCTGGATGCTGGCGAAATGAACGCGCAGCCTACCCCTTCGACGACAGAGAGGAAAGTGTCCAAATGTGTCTCGACGTTAACATTTCCTACAAAAGTAGCGGCTGCGGCGCCCCGTCGCAGGAGTAAGCACAACTGTCATTCCTTCGTCATAATGGCCGCTTATAACTGCCATGCTCGCCCGCCCGTGCGGGCTCAGGAGTCTGCCGTGAGCTTTACCCCCGCCAATCGCTTGTTCCCCGCCACCCGCCTGCGCCGCAATCGTCGCGACGATTTTTCCCGACGCCTGGTGCGCGAGAATGTTCTGACCGTCGATGACCTGATCCTGCCGGTCTTCGTGCTCGATGGCGAGAACCGTCGCGAGGCGGTGGCGTCGATGCCGGGGGTGGAGCGCCTGACCATCGACCTGCTGCTCGAAGAGGCGGCCAACTGGGTCGAACTGGGAATTCCCGCACTGGCGCTGTTCCCGGTCACGCCGGCCGAACTCAAGTCGCTGGATGCCAGCGAGGCCTGGAACCCGCAAGGCATTGCCCAGCGCGCCACCCGCGCCCTGCGTGAGCGCTTCCCGGAACTGGGGGTGATCACCGATGTGGCCCTGGACCCGTTCACCACCCATGGCCAGGACGGTATCCTCGACGAGGAAGGCTACGTCCAGAACGATATCACCGTCGATGCCCTGGTCCGCCAGGCGCTGTCCCACGCCGAGGCCGGTGCCCAGGTGGTGGCACCGTCCGACATGATGGACGGTCGAGTCCAGGCGATCCGCGAGGCGCTGGAGCTGGCCGGTCACGTCAACGTACGGATCATGGCCTACTCGGCGAAATACGCCAGTGCCTACTATGGTCCGTTCCGCGATGCGGTCGGTTCGGCCTCGAACCTGGGCAAGGCGAACAAGGCCTCGTACCAGATGGACCCGGCCAACGGCGACGAAGCGCTGCATGAAGTGGCCGCCGATCTGGCCGAAGGGGCCGACATGGTCATGGTCAAGCCGGGCATGCCGTACCTGGACATCCTTTACCGGGTCAAGAATGAATTCAAGGTGCCGACCTTTGTCTATCAGGTCAGCGGTGAATACGCCATGCACATGGCGGCGATCCAGAATGGTTGGTTGAGTGAAGGGGTCATTCTTGAATCCCTGACCGCTTTTAAACGTGCCGGAGCTGATGGCATCCTGACTTACTTTGCCGTTCGTGCCGCTCAATTGCTACGAGAGCAAAAATAGCCCTCACAGGAACACTCGATGAATACCGAAGGACTCAGCGAAGTTGAAGTAAAAGAAGCTCAACCGGTGGTCGAGCAGATCGTCGAAACCCCGCCGGAGCTGGAGCCGGCGCCGGTGGTTGCCGAGGCGCCGCATGTGGCGGTGCCGGCGGCGGTGGCGATTCCGAATCTGGATGACAGCAGTCTCTACATCCACCGCGAGTTGTCGCAGCTGCAGTTCAACATCCGCGTGCTTGAGCAGGCGCTGGACGAGTCCTATCCGTTGCTGGAGCGGCTCAAGTTCCTGCTGATCTTTTCCAGCAACCTCGATGAGTTCTTCGAAATTCGTGTCGCCGGGCTGAAGAAGCAGATCACCTTCGCCCGTGAACAGGCCGGCGCCGACGGCCTGCAGCCGCACCAGGCGCTGGCGCGCATCAGCGAGCTGGTGCATGGCCAGGTCGACCGTCAGTACGCGATCCTCAACGACATCCTGTTGCCGGAGCTGGAGAAGCACCAGGTCCGCTTCATCCGTCGCCGCTACTGGACCGCCAAGCTCAAGACCTGGGTCCGCCGCTATTTCCGCGACGAGATCGCGCCGATCATCACTCCGATCGGCCTCGATCCGACGCATCCGTTCCCGTTGCTGGTGAACAAGAGCCTGAACTTCATTGTCGAGCTCGAGGGTATCGATGCCTTCGGCCGCGACTCGGGCCTGGCGATCATTCCGGCACCGCGTCTGTTGCCGCGGATCATCAAGGTACCGGAAGACGTCGGTGGCCCGGGTGACAACTATGTATTCCTGTCGTCGATGATCCACGCGCACGCCGACGACCTGTTCCAGGGCATGAAGGTCAAGGGCTGCTACCAGTTCCGCCTGACCCGCAACGCCGACCTGGCACTGGACTCGGAGGACGTCGAGGACCTGGCCCGCGCGCTGCGTGGCGAACTGTTCTCCCGTCGCTACGGTGATGCCGTGCGCCTGGAAGTGGCCGATACCTGCCCGAAACACCTGTCGGACTACCTGCTCAAGCAGTTCAACCTGTCCGAGACCGAGCTGTACCAGGTCAACGGTCCGGTGAACCTGACCCGCCTGTTCAGCATCACTGGCCTGGACAGCCATCCGGAGCTGCAATACACGCCGTTCACCCCACAGATCCCGAAACTGCTGCAGAACAGCGAGAACATTTTCAGCGTGATCAGCAAGCAGGACATCCTGCTGCTGCACCCGTTCGAATCCTTCACTCCGGTGGTCGACCTGCTGCGCCAGGCCGCCAAGGACCCGCACGTCCTGGCCGTGCGCCAGACCCTGTACCGCAGCGGTGCCAACTCGGAGATCGTCGACGCCCTGGTGGACGCGGCGCGCAACGGCAAGGAGGTCACCGCGGTGATCGAGTTGCGGGCGCGCTTCGATGAAGAGTCCAACCTGCAGTTGGCCAGTCGCCTGCAGGCGGCCGGTGCGGTGGTGATCTACGGTGTGGTCGGCTTCAAGACCCATGCCAAGATGATGCTGATCCTGCGTCGCGAGGCCGGCGAGATCGTGCGTTACGCGCACCTCGGTACCGGTAACTACCACGCCGGCAACGCCCGCCTGTATACCGACTACAGCCTGCTGACTTCCGACGACGCCCTGTGCGAAGACGTCGGCAAGCTGTTCAGCCAGTTGATCGGCATGGGCAAGACCCTGCGCATGAAAAAGCTGCTGCATGCGCCGTTCACCCTGAAGAAGGGCATGCTCGACATGATTGCCCGGGAGACCCAGTTCGCCATCGATGGCAAACCGGCGCACATCATCGCCAAGTTCAACTCGCTGACCGATCCGAAGATCATCCGCGCGTTGTACAAGGCCAGCCAGTGCGGCGTGCGTATCGACCTGGTGGTGCGTGGCATGTGCTGCCTGCGTCCGGGCATCGCCGGGGTTTCGCACAATATCCATGTGCGTTCGATCATCGGCCGCTTCCTGGAGCACACCCGGGTGTTCTACTTCCTCAACGGTGGCGAGGAGCAGATGTTCCTGTCCAGTGCCGACTGGATGGAGCGCAACCTCGACAAACGGGTCGAGACCTGCTTCCCGGTCGAGGGCAAGAAGCTGATCCTGCGGGTCAAGAAAGAGCTGGAAAGCTATCTCACCGACAACACCCACAGCTGGAGCCTGCAGTCGGACGGTCGCTACATCCGCAATACGCCGACCGGCAACCAGAACCCGCGCAGCGCCCAGACGACCCTGCTGGATCGCCTGAGCAGCCCGGTCCTCAGCGTACGTTGAGGGTGATGCCGACTCGGGTCAGCCACTCCGCCTCCAGGGCGAAGTCGGCCTGAGTCAGCTGGTTCTGCTCCAGCCACCCCTTGGGGAACGCCACATCCAGGGTATCGCCGTCGGCGCGCAAGGCGACCTGCGGCATTTCCTGGGTGCCACGGATGTGGTGGAACAGGATCGCGAAGCGCAGCAGCACGCACAGGCGAATCAGCCTGATGCCGTCGTCACCGAACTCGGCGAACTTGTCCTTGGGAATGTTGCGACGGTGCCCGCGAACCAGGAGCGCGAGCATCTGCTGGTCTTCCCGGGAGAAGCCGGCCAGGTCGGAGTGTTCGATCAGGTAGGCGCCGTGCTTGTGGTAGTGGTAGTGGGCGATGTCCAGGCCGACTTCGTGGACCTTGGCTGCCCAGCCGAGCAGTTCGCGCCAGATCCCGTCTTCCAGTTCCCAGTCCTTGGCCACCTGGTCGAAGGCATGCAGTGCCTTGCGCTCGACGCGCACCACTTGCTCCTGGTCGACGTGGTAGCGCTCCATCAGCGAGGTGAGGGTGCGTTCGCGGACGTCCTCATGGTGATGACGGCCGAGCAGGTCGTAGAGCACGCCTTCGCGCAGGGCGCCGTCGCAGTGGTCCATGCGCTGCAGGTCGAGGGAGTCGAAAATCGCTTCGAGAATCGCCAGGCCGGCGGGGAAGATGGCGCGGCGGTCCGGCTTGATCCCTTCGAAATCGATCTTCTCGATCTCGCCCAGCTTGAACAGCTTGCGCTTGAGCCAGGCCAGGCCTTCGGCATTCACCTCGCCGTTGCCCTGGCCGCCAGCCTTGAGCGCCAGGCCGATGGCGCGGATGGTTCCGGACGAGCCGATCGCCTCGTCCCATTTCAGGCGGTGCAGGGCGTTCTCGATGCTCATGATCTCCAGACGCGCCGCAGTGTAGGCCTGGGCGTAGCGGGCCGGGGTGATCTTGCCGTCGCGGAAGTAGCGCTGGGTGTAGCTGACGCAACCCATCTGCAGGCTCTCGCGCAGTAGTGGCTCGAAGCGCTGGCCGATGATGAACTCGGTACTGCCGCCGCCGATGTCGGCGACCAGGCGCTTGCCCGGGGTATCGGCGAGGGTGTGGGAGACGCCGAGGTAGATCAGGCGGGCTTCCTCGCGGCCGGAGATGACCTCCACCGGGTGGCCGAGAATCGCCTCCGCACGATGGATGAACTCGGCGCGGTTGCGTGCCTCGCGCAGGGCGTTGGTGCCGACGATCCGTACGGCGCCCAATGGCATGCCGTTGATCAGTTGGGCGAAACGCTTCAGGCAATCGAGCCCACGCTGCATCGATTCTTCGTTGAGTTTGCGCTCCTCATCGATGCCGGCGGCCAGCTGAACCTTTTCGCCGAGCCGCTCCAGGATCCGGATTTCACCGTTCTGGGCCTTGGCCACGACCATGTGGAAGCTGTTCGAGCCCAGGTCGATAGCGGCGATCAGGGAAAGATTCTTGGCTTGGGAATGGGGCATGGTTGAAGGATCTCGGTCGATAACCCCGCCATCGTGCCACGATCAGGCTCCGACGCCAACGTAGGGCGCCCGTGGGCATCGGCTCGGGATCGGTTGCGGGGTAGGTGAAAAGTCATTGCTTCAATTTTCCTACACGAATATGTCGCATTCATTACTGACCGGGTTTGATTGCGATGACCTCTATGTTTAGTGTGTCCGATTCTGCCTGCTCTTTATTCCTTTGGATTGTTGGGAATGTTCCGGTTTTTCTGTTGTAGGCCAATAGGGAAACTAGCGTTCGGCAATTCTGCCGTGGTGTTAGTTATTTAGTGTTCAGCCTGTGGAAAGATGAGGGCGCTTCCTGAAAGAAGTGCGATTGCGGTTTGAAACATGCTGCCCTGAATAACTCATGCCGCTAGAACTGGAATGACATGGAGTGGGAAATGAAGTTGCTATCCAAGTTGACGCTCGGAACCCTGCTGGTTGCGGTGGGAGGGTACGCCAGCGCGGCTGACCTGCTGGTGAAGGGGACGATCGTTCCCGCCAGCTGCACCCTGAGCCTGCAAAATGGGGGGGTTGTCGATTACGGGAAGATTCGCGCCGCCTCGTTGAGTCCGAACGGTTATACCCGCCTGCCGGCCAGGGGCGTGCCGTTCTCGGTCAACTGCGACGGGGGCACCCGGGTGGGCGTCAAGACGCTCGACAACCGTGCCGCCAGCAAGGTGCCGGGGATTCTGCAGACGGCCATCGGCTCGGCCTATGGCGACACCTACAACTATGGCCTGGGCATGACGACGGGTGGCCAGCGGATCGGTGGTTACGCGTTGACCATCAAGGACTCCGTGGCCGACTTCCCACTGGTCAACACCATCGTGTCGAGCAACAACGGGTTGAGTTGGAGTCGTGGCAACGGCGCCCTGGGCCAGTATCAGAACATCATGTCCTGGAGTGGCTTCTTCGCCACCCATCCCGCCTCGGTACAGCGCGTAACCGGTACGCTGGAAGTTCAGGCGGTAATCAACAGGACTTCCGAACTGGATGTGACCCAGGAAGTCTTCCTGGACGGTTTGGCAACGCTGGAACTGCGTTACCTCTAAATACCGTCGATTCAAGTAGCAAGTAGAACAGACGCCGGCATGCGGTAGCGTGCCGGCAGTCTTGTCACATCTGTATTGAGCGAACCGGATATCGGTTCGCCGGGGAGCGTGTCACTTGGAAACTGTGCCTCGTCTATCTTCTTGTGCCGGTGCGTTGTTCTTTCTTCTGGGCGTGTTCTGGGGGAGTGCCCGGGCCGATGGCATGCAGCCGGAAACCACGGTGGTCATTCTCTATGAGGAAGAGGGCAAGGCCAGTATCCATGTCCAGAACACCGACAGCGGCCCGGCGCTGCTGCATTCGGCCATCGAGTCCCTTCCCGAGGATCTGGAGGCGCTGGTGGTGGTGACGACTCCGGTGGCCCGGGTCGATGGCGGCGAGACGCAGCAGGTGGGGCTTCTGGCGATCAACGAGCAGCCTCTCAAGACCCAGCGACTGAAGCGGATCACCTTCGAGGGCATCCCGCAGCGCAAGACCGCAAGCGGGGCCACCGTGGGGATCAGCCTGCGCCAGAACCTGCCGCTGATCCTGCACCCCAAGGGGTTGGCCCGCAATGCCACGCCCTGGAAGGAACTGACGTGGCATCAGGGCGGATCCCGATTGGTGGTACGCAATGACAGCCCCTATGTCGTGCGGCTGTCGCCGGAGCTCCAGCTCAATCCTCACAAGACCATGGTGATGCTCAGTCGCAGTTATGTGCTGCCAGGGGACAGCCTGGAGATCGAGGTGGACCCGGCGTTGCCCGCGTCCACGTCGGTCACCCTGCAGCCGGCGACTGTCTACGGGTTCGCGGTCGCCAGCTATGAGGCGCCGATTCTTGCCGAAGCACAGTGATGCTTCCATGAGAAAGCCTGAACGATTGGTCACTGAATCATCCAACCGACCCCTTGCGCCCCCGAGGGTGGCCCATCGGCTGATCAAGGTGCTGGGCAGCCTGGCGTTGCTGGGGCTTGGCGAGTCCGCTGCCGCCCAGAAGAAGGAGCAGGTCAGCGAGGTGGAGTTCGACCTGTCCGTGCTTTCCGGACGTGGCATCGACCCAGGAGTCGCCGATTACTTCCGCTCGGCGCCACGCTTTCGCGAAGGCCTGCAGCTCGTGAACCTGGAGCTCAACGGCAATTCCCTGGGACCGACGCCGGTGCATTTCGATCGGCAGGGCCAGTTATGTTTCACCGCCGCTCTGCTGGACAAGGCCGGCCTGAGACTTCCTGGCGCCCGCGACGGGAGGGTGCTTGACCAGGATTGTCACGGTTTCCTGCAGGCGTATCCGCAGGCCCGGGTGACCTTGCGTCCCAATCGCGAGGAGGTCGTCCTGCTGGTGCCGACCCAGGCCCTGCGCGGACCGCGGCTCGCCGAGGGGGCCTACAGCCGTGGCGGCTCGGCGGCACTGCTCAATTACGATGTGCTGGGTGTCGAGAGCCGTTCACGCCAGCGCAATGAGCGATTTTTCTCGGCTGCGACCGAAGCGGGATTCAATGCGGGCGACTGGGTCGTGCGCAGTCGCCAGTTGCATGTCGCCAATGAGGGGAAGCGGCGGACAGAGCACCTGTATGCCTACGCACAACGGGACTGGCGCGCGTTGCAGACGACGTTCCAGGCCGGGCAGATCAACAGCGCCGGGCCGGTGTTCGCCGGTGTGCAGCTGTCTGGCGTGCAGTTCATGCCCGATGGTTCGGCGCCTGGCCAGGTGGGACGGGGCGTGGTGGTCCAGGGCGTGGCCTTCGATGCCTCGCGGGTCGAGGTCCGCCAGTCCGGCGTCCTGATCCATGCCACCCTGGTGCCGCAGGGCCCCTTCAGCCTGGCCGGGCTGCCGTTGCTCAGCGACGGCAGTGACCTGGAGGTCCGGGTCATCGGCGAGACGGGCGGCGAACACCGTTTTGTCGTGCCCGCGGCCTCCTTTCCGGGAGCCGCCTCGATCCAGCCGGGCTACTACCTGACCCTGGGGCGGCTGCGCGAGGTGGAGGACAGTGCCGGGAGCGAGCCATTGCTGGCGAGCGGGACTGGCACCTGGGGGCTCGGTCGGGCCGGTTCGCTGAGCGCCGGGCTGTTGGCCAGCGACGATTACCGTGCCGGCGGCTGGGCGTTCGACAGCCGTATCCGGGAGTCGCTCGGTATCGGCCTGCGCAGCACGCTCTCCCAGGCGGCCCGCCCCTCGCTGAGTGGGCGCCAGGACAGCCTGTCGCTGAGCAGCCCTTTGCCGGGGGCTTTCGACCTGAGTCTGAGCGCCACCCTGCGCGGTGCCGGTTATCGTGACCTGCACGAGGTGGGCGACGCCGACCGGAAAACCGATTCCGGCCTGCGCCTGCGGCGGCAGTACACCGCCGCGCTCGGTTGGGCGGATACCCAGTGGGGCGGCTTCAGCCTGGGCTACTCGCGCAACCTGATGTTCGATGGGCGTTCGTCCCAGCGCCTGCATGGTTTCTGGAGCAAGAGCTATCGGTACGCCAGCGTCAACCTGAGCGTGGATTCCAGTATCGGGTCAGGCGACGACCGTCACGCCCTCGATCCCGGGCTGGGGTTACGCCTGGGGCTCAGCATTCCACTGGGTGGGGACCGGCGGGTCGGCTCCTTCCTCAGTCGCCGGGGCGAGCGGTTCGACATCGGCGGCGATTACCGTGAGCGGGTCAGCGATACCCTCAGTTACGACCTGGGCCTGGAGCGCGACCTCAAGGACCGGAAGCAGATCACCCGGGGCAGCGTGAGCCTCCTGCCGCGCTATACCCAGGTGGGGCTGGGCGCGACCCGCAACTCTTCGGGTACCGGTTACAACGGGCAATTGTCCGGCGGCATCGCCTTGCACGCCGGGGGCGTGACGTTCTCGCCCTACGCCATCCAGGAAACCTTCGGGGTGGCCTCGGTGGGCGAGTTGTCCGGCGTCAGACTGGTCACGCCCCTGGGGCCGGTCTGGACCGACTTCAGCGGCCAGGCGGTGGTTCCCGGCCTGCCGGCCTATCGCGACAGCCAGGTGGAAGTCGACAGCCGCTCATTGCCGCGACGTGTCGACCTGCTCAATGGGGTGAAGCGCCTGGAGACCGGGCGCGGCTCGTTCAGCCGGGTCGATTTCGCGGTGGTGAGCTTCCGGCGGCTGTTGCTCAAGGTCACGGACGAAAACGCCGAGCCGTTGCCCAAGGGGGCAGCGGTGTCCAGCGCGGAGGGCGGCCTGCTGACCACCGTCGTCGGTGACGGCATGGTGTTCCTGAGCGATGTCGAGGCCGGGCAGCGACTGCGCGTCCGCCTGGTCGACCATACGGACTGTGTTCTGACTGTCGAACCGGCCGAAGTCGTGGACGACGACCGGCCCTATGAAACCGCCACGGCAGTTTGCCGGGCGATCTGACCCAGTGGAAACCGCCATGAATGCTTGCCTCGGTACCCTCTTTCGCGGCTGTTGCCTGGCCCTTGTCCTGTGTTCGTTCCCAGCCGTGGCCCATGACTGCACGTTGTCGTTGAGCCAGCCGCAGGTGGACCTGGGGATGCTGCGCCTGGGGCGCTTTTCGCTGCTGCCCGGGCAGTCCGAGATTTCGCTGGGGCCCCGCAGGCTGACGCTGACCATCGTCTGCCCCCGCCCCACGGCCATGGTGCTGCGGTTCGAGGGGGACGCGGCGGGGCCGCAGGCCTATCGTCTGGCCCGACAGGGGTACTTCACCGTCGGCCTGAGCAACGCTCGCCTGGATGGAGAGCCGGTCACCCTGGCGTTGGCGGGTCGTCCGACAGAGCGGCAGGACGCCTGGCTGATGGTGCCCGGCCGTAGCCTGCGGGCGTTGGTGCACGGTATGCCGGCCAAGGGCCGGTTCTTCTCGGCACAGGTCGAAATCGACCCTCGCCTGTCTACCGCGATGACCCAACTGCGCGATGAGACCGCCGTCGAAGGCCGAGGGCGTTTCGAGCTGGTACCGAGCGAATGAGCGATCTCAGACCGGGGCCTCCACGCTGCCGATGAAGTTCGCCAGCTCGACGGTCCGCGGGTTGGCGAACAGCACCCTGGGGTCGCCAACCTCGTGGACCTTGCCCTGGTGCATGAACACCAGCTTGTCGCCGACTTCCCGGGCGAAGCGCATTTCGTGGGTGACCATGATCAGGGTCATGCCATCCCTGGCCAATTGCCGGACGACGCTGAGCACTTCATTGACCAGTTCCGGGTCGAGGGCCGAGGTGATTTCATCACAGAGCAGCACTTTCGGCGACATCGCCAGGGCCCGGGCAATGGCTACCCGTTGCTGCTGGCCGCCGGAGAGGCGGTCCGGGAACGCATCGAACTTGTCGCCCAGGCCGACCCGTTCGAGCATCTGCCGGGCCAGTTCGGCGGCCTTGGCCCGGGGGACCTTCTGCACCACCTGTGGGGCGAGCATGACGTTCTCGCCAACGCTCAGGTGCGGGAACAGGTTGAACTGCTGGAACACCATGCCGACCTTCTGGCGCAGGCTGCGCAAGTCGGCGCGCGCGGCGTCGAGGTATTCGCCGTCGACCTCGATCACGCCGTCGTTGATCGACTCCAGGCCGTTGAGGGTCCGCAACAGGGTGCTCTTGCCCGAGCCGCTGCGGCCGATGATCGCCACCACCTGGCCTTGTTCGACGCTCAGGTCGATGCCCTTGAGCACGTGATGGTCGCCGTAGTACTTGTGCAGGGCGGAAATTCTAAGAAGCGACATGCAGTCTCCTTTCCAGGTAGCGCGCACTGAGCGACAGGGGGTAGCACAGGAGGAAGTAGCCGACGGCCACCAGGCCGTAGACCATGAAGGGCTCGAAGGTGGCGTTGGCCAGCATGCCGCCGGTCTTGGTCAGTTCGGTAAAGCCGATGATCGAGGTCACCGCGGTGCCCTTGATCACCTGCACCGAAAAGCCCACGGTCGGTGCCACGGCGATGCGCAGGGCCTGCGGCAGGATCACGTGGCGCAGTTGTTCGTAGCGGTTGAGCGCCAGGCTGGCCGAGGCCTCCCACTGGCCGCGGGCGATGGACTCGACGCAGCCACGCCAGATCTCCGCCAGGTAGGCAGCGGTGAACAGGGTCAGGGCGATGGCGGCCGCCAGCCAGGGTGAGATGTCCACCCCAAGCAGGGCCACGCCGAAAAACACCATGAACAACTGCATCAGCAGCGGCGTGCCCTGGAACAGCTCGATATAGGCGCGGGCCAGGCCACGCAGCAGGGGCTTTTCGGAAATGCGCAGCACCATCACCAGCAGGCCGAGCAGGCCGCCGCCGAGGAAGGCCACCAGCGACAGCACCAGGGTCCACTGCAATCCGGTCAGCAGGTTGTTGAGGATGTCCCAGAAGGTGAAATCCATCAGCGGCCCCTCGCCAGGTAGCGTCGCCCCAGCCAGTTGAGCGACTGGCGGATCAGCAGGGCCATGCCCAGGTAGATCAGGGTGGTCAGGGCATAGGTTTCAAAGGCGCGGAAGTTGCGCGACTGGATGAAGTTGGCGGCGAAGCTCAACTCTTCCGTGGCGATCTGCGAACACACCGCCGAGCCGAGCATGACGATGATGATCTGGCTGCTCAGGGCTGGCCAGACCTTGCCCAGCGCCGGGCGCAGGACCACATGGCGGAAGGCTTCGACGCGGCTCATGGCCAGGGCGGCGGCGGCTTCCAGTTGCCCGCGTGGAATCGCCTCGATGCCGGCGCGGATGATCTCGGTGCTGTAGGCGCCGAGGTTGATCACCATCGCCAGCACCGCCGCCTGCCACTCGGAAATCTGCAACCCCAGGGACGGCAGGCCGAAGAAGATGAAGAACAATTGCACCAGGAACGGCGTGTTGCGGATCAGCTCCACGTACACCCCGAACAGGGCCGAGAACGGCTGGATCTTCCAGGCCCGCACGGCTGCGCCAAGGATGCCGAGGCCGACTCCCAGCAGGGTGCCGATGGTGGTCAGCTCCAGCGTGAACAGGGCGCCGCGCAGCAGCAGGTCGGCGTTGTGCAACACCGGCAGAAAGTCGAACTGATAAGCCATGGAACGGGCCTCGGGAAAACCGGATCAGAGATCAGCGGGCAGCGGTTGCTTGAGCCACTGCTGGGCGTTCTTGTCCAGGCTGCCGTCGGCCTTGGCGGCGGCGAGGATCTGGTTGACCTTGTCCAGCAGGGCCGGCTCGTTCTTGTTGACGCCGACATAGACCGGGGAGTCCTTGAGCTTCACCTTCATCGCCGGAACCCGTTTCGGGTTGCGTTCGGAAATGGCCACCATCACCACGTTGCCGCTGGCGATCAGGTCGACCTGGCCGGCGAGGTAGGCGGCGATGGTCGAGTTGTTGTCCTCGAAGCGCTTGATGGTCACGCCCTGGGGCGCCACGGCGGTCAGTTCGATGTCCTCGATGGCGCCACGGGTGACGCTGACGGTCTTGCCCTTGAGGTCATCCAGACCATTGATCGCGGCGTCGGGCGGGCCGAACACCGCGAGGTAGAAGGGCGCGTAGGCACGGGAGAAGTCGATGACCTTTTCCCGCTCGGCATTCTTGCCGAGGCTGGAGATCACCAGGTCGACCTTGCCGGTGGTGAGGAACGGGATGCGGTTGGTGCTGTTGACCGGGGTCAGTTCCAGCTTGACCTTGAGCTGGTCGGCCAGCAGTTTCGCGGTGTCGATGTCCAGGCCGCGCGGTTTCATGTCCGGGCCGACCGAGCCGAAGGGGGGGAAGTCCTGGGGCACGGCGACCTTGAGGGTGCCACGGGCGACGACATCGTCCAGGCCATTGGCATGGGCGACTGCCTGGCCCAGCATCAGGCTGGCGAAGAGGGCGGCGAGCAGGGCATTGAAGCCTTTGGTCATGGCGGATCTCCGAATGCGAAAAGGGGATGTTGCGGTTCGATAGGCATTGCACACCCCATGCCATGCAGGACGTAAAGCCCATGGCTACGGGCATTCACGGGGCTTTCATGGTCTTACTGGTCTGAACAGTTAATGGCCTTTTCGCACCGTTATCGGGCATTCGCCGCGGGAGCCGAACCAGTGCTGGGCGTGACTTGCCGCCCGCCTGCAATAGCTTTACAACTAGTGTTTTATCGGACCTTCCAGCCTGGGCACCATGAACTCGATTTCCCGCGCCGTACCTGAAGTGGCGCTGCAAGCCATTCGTAAACTGATCAGCGAGGAGGGCTATGGCCCGGGCGACGCGCTACCCTCGCAGCGTGACCTGGCGCAGCGCCTGGGGATCAGCCGGGCCTCGCTGCGCGAGGCGCTGTCGTCCCTGAGTGCGCTGGGGGTGATCAGCGTGCAGCCGGGCAAGGGGGTGTTCGTCCAGGCGCAGGGGCAGGCGCCGTCCGGCAGTGGGTTGGCCTGGCCGTTCGCGGCCCAGGCCTCGGCCGAGGATATCTTCCAGCTGCGCTATGCCCTCGAGGGGTTCGCCGCCGGGCTGGCGGCGGTCACGCTGACGGCGGATGAACTGGATGTCCTGCAGGACAATGTCGACGCCATGCGTACCGAACTGCTCGCCGGGGATTTCGAGGCTGCCGCCCGGCTGGACTTCGACTTCCACCGGCGGATTCTGCTGGCCAGCGGCAACCAGGCCATGGTCGGCATTCTCAGTGCCACGGCCGAACTGTTCCTGGAGAGCCAGAAACTGCCGTTCATCCGGGCCGAACGGGCCATGGAAACCTGGCAGGAGCACCGCAAGATCCTTCGTGCCCTGGCCCGGCATGCCTCGGGGCCGGCACAGAAGGCGATGCAGGAACACGTGCGCAATGCGGCGCTGCGCACCGGGATCGCTTTCGTCACGCCTGTCTGAGTCTGCCTTGCGCCTGCCCGCGGATGAGTCGGGGTGCCGGCTCCCGCAGGTTGGGCGATACTCAAACTCATGGAGCACCATAGTTAGACTCAATCATCTGCGGCTTCCTGTACGTAGGAAGGACGGCTATGATGGGCAACGTTTTTTTTGGCTTACCACTGCGGAGATTTCCATGAGCAGCGATCTTATCAAGCACGTCACTGACGCGTCCTTCGAAGCCGATGTCCTGGAGGCCGAAGGCCCTGTGCTGGTTGACTACTGGGCTGAGTGGTGCGGTCCCTGCAAAATGATCGCTCCGGTCCTGGACGAGATCGCCGCCGACTACGAAGGCAAACTGACCGTCGCCAAGCTGAACATCGACGAAAACGCGGATACCCCGGGCAAGCACGGTGTGCGTGGTATCCCGACCCTGATGCTGTTCAAGAACGGCCAGGTCGAGGCGACCAAGGTCGGCGCCCTGTCGAAGTCGCAACTGCGAGCTTTCCTCGACTCGCACCTCTGATCGTCGTCAAAAGGCCCCGCAAATAGCGGGGCTTTTTCGTTGTATGGGGCTAGACTCTGCGAAATGCAGGTGTTACATTCGGCCCCGCACTGGTTTCGCCATTGCCCCCTGCTAGCCGTCGCCGACGCTCTCCTTTTCGAACAAGTACGCGATCCTGTCGCCTTCTCCGCGGCGCGGCCTCATTAAGCCAAAAGCTTAATTTCCCCCCTCCATAAATGATTACGTCATTCCTATATGAATCTGACTGAACTCAAGCAAAAGCCGATTACCGAACTGCTCGAATTGGCCGAACAGATGGGCATAGAGAACATGGCCCGTTCGCGCAAGCAGGATGTGATTTTCTCCCTGCTGAAAAAGCACGCGAAAAGCGGTGAGGAAATCTCCGGTGATGGCGTGCTGGAGATCCTCCAGGACGGCTTCGGCTTCCTTCGTTCTTCCGACGCGTCCTACCTGGCCGGTCCCGATGACATCTACGTGTCGCCGAGCCAGATCCGTCGTTTCAACTTGCGCACCGGTGACACCATCGTTGGCAAGATCCGCCCTCCTAAGGAAGGCGAGCGTTATTTCGCCCTGCTCAAGGTCGACACGATCAACTACGATCGTCCGGAAAACGCCAAGAACAAGATCCTGTTCGAAAACCTGACGCCGCTGTTCCCCAACGAGCGCCTGAAGATGGAAGCCGGCAACGGTTCCACCGAAGACCTCACCGGCCGCGTCATCGACCTCTGCGCCCCGATCGGCAAGGGCCAGCGTGGCCTGATCGTCGCCCCGCCGAAAGCGGGCAAGACCATCATGCTGCAGAACATCGCGGCCAACATCACCCGTAACAATCCCGAGTGCCACCTGATCGTCCTGCTGATCGACGAGCGTCCGGAAGAAGTGACCGAGATGCAGCGCACCGTTCGCGGTGAAGTGGTTGCCTCGACCTTCGACGAACCGCCGACCCGTCACGTGCAGGTCGCCGAGATGGTCATCGAGAAGGCCAAGCGCCTGGTCGAGCACAAGAAGGACGTGGTGATCCTGCTGGACTCCATCACCCGTCTGGCCCGTGCCTACAACACCGTGATCCCGAGCTCCGGCAAGGTCCTGACCGGTGGTGTCGACGCCCACGCCCTGGAGAAACCGAAGCGTTTCTTCGGCGCCGCGCGGAACATCGAGGAAGGCGGTTCGCTGACCATCATCGCCACCGCGCTGGTTGAAACCGGCTCGAAGATGGACGAGGTGATCTACGAAGAGTTCAAGGGTACCGGCAACATGGAGCTGCCCCTGGACCGTCGTATCGCCGAGAAACGTGTATTCCCGGCCATCAACATCAACAAGTCCGGTACCCGCCGCGAAGAGCTGCTGACTGCCGACGACGAGCTGCAGCGCATGTGGATTCTGCGCAAGCTGCTGCATCCGATGGATGAAGTGGCGGCCATCGAGTTCCTGGTCGACAAGCTGAAAACGACCAAGACCAACGATGAGTTCTTCCTGTCGATGAAGCGCAAGTAAGTCGAACAGGGCAGAAAAGCCGGGGAAACCCGGCTTTTTGCTGTCTGGATGGCGGCCAGGGCGCGTGGTCGCTTGCACGATATCGGGGCGAACCGGGTACACTGCCCTCCCCGAACGCCACGGACCCTACGAGGCTCACGCATGCAGTATCGCGACTTGCGCGACTTTATCAGCGGCCTGGAACAGCGCGGCGAACTCAAGCGCATCCAGGTTCCGGTGTCCCCCATCCTGGAAATGACCGAGGTCTGCGACCGCACCCTGCGGGCCAAGGGCCCGGCGCTGCTGTTCGAAAAGCCCACCGGTTTCGATATCCCGGTGCTCGGCAACCTGTTCGGCACCCCGGAGCGGGTCGCCCTGGGCATGGGCGCCGATGACGTCGGCGAGTTGCGCGAGATCGGCAAACTGCTGGCCTTCCTCAAGGAGCCGGAGCCGCCCAAGGGGCTCAAGGATGCCTGGTCGAAGCTGCCGATCTTCCGCAAGATCATTGCCATGGCACCCAAGGTGGTCAAGGATGCGCCGTGCCAGGAAATCGTCCTCGAGGGGGACGACGTCGACCTTGGCAAACTGCCGGTGCAGCACTGCTGGCCGGGCGACGTGGCGCCGCTGATCACCTGGGGCCTGACGGTCACCAAGGGGCCGAACAAGGATCGCCAGAACCTCGGCATCTACCGCCAGCAGGTGATCGCCCGCAACAAGGTGATCATGCGTTGGCTCAGCCACCGTGGCGGTGCGCTGGATTACCGTGAGTGGTGCGAGAAGCACCCTGGCCAGCCATTCCCGGTGTCCGTGGCCCTGGGAGCGGACCCGGCGACCATTCTCGGCGCGGTCACGCCGGTGCCGGACAGCCTGTCCGAGTACGCCTTCGCCGGCCTGCTGCGGGGCAATCGCACCGAGCTGGTGAAGTGCCGTGGCAACGACCTGCAGGTCCCGGCCACCGCGGAGATCATCCTTGAAGGCGTGATCCATCCGGGCGAAATGGCTCCGGAAGGTCCGTATGGCGACCACACCGGCTACTACAATGAAGTCGACGACTTCCCGGTGTTCACCGTCGAGCGCATCACCCACCGGATCAAGCCGATCTACCACAGCACCTACACCGGCCGGCCGCCGGATGAGCCGGCGATTCTCGGCGTGGCGCTGAACGAGGTGTTCGTGCCGATCCTGCAGAAGCAGTTCCCGGAAATCACCGACTTCTACCTGCCGCCCGAAGGCTGCTCGTATCGCATGGCGGTGGTGACGATGAAGAAGTCCTACCCGGGCCATGCCAAGCGCGTGATGCTGGGTGTCTGGTCGTTTTTGCGACAGTTCATGTACACCAAGTTCGTTATCGTCACCGACGACGATATCAACGCCCGGGACTGGAATGACGTGATCTGGGCCATCACCACGCGCATGGACCCCAAGCGCGACACGGTGATGATCGACAACACACCGATCGACTACCTCGACTTCGCCTCGCCGATCTCCGGCCTGGGCTCGAAGATGGGGCTGGATGCCACCCACAAGTGGCCCGGCGAGACCACGCGCGAGTGGGGCCGGGTGATCGTCAAGGATGAAGCCGTGACCCGGCGGATCGATGCCATCTGGAATCAGTTAGGAATAGATTGATGCGTGTGACCTTGCAGCCCTCCGGAGCCGTACTGGAGATACGGCCAGGAGAGCGGATTCTCGACGGGGCCCGGCGGCTGGGCTATGACTGCCCGCAAAGCTGCCGCAATGGCAACTGTCATGTCTGTGCGGCCCTGCTGGTGGAAGGGCGGGTCGCGCAGGCCGGCGCTGTCCGTGACCATGGCGAGTTCTACACGTGTATCGCCGAGCCCCTGGAAGATTGTGTGGTGCTCTGGGATGGTGTCCTGGCCCTGGGAGAATTGCCGGTGCGTAGCCTGGCGTGTCAGTTGAGCGAATGCGTCGAGATCGGCGGCGATGTCTGGCGGGTGCGCCTGCGGGCGCCGGCGGGCAAGCCACCGCGCTACCACGCCGGGCAATACCTGATGATCGAGCGTGACAGCGGCGAGAAGTCGGCGTTTTCCCTGGCTTCGGCACCGCATTCCGGGCGCGACCTGGAGCTGCATGTGCTGGCGCGTGAAGCCAGCGCGCGCAAGCTGATCGAACAGTTGCGGCGCAACCGCATGGCGCGGGTCGAACTGCCGTTCGGCGATACCCACCTGGCCGAGTTGCCGGATGCGCCGTTGGTGCTGATCGCCGCCGGTACCGGCATGGCACAGATGCACAGCCTGATCGAGCATTGCCGTTCGCGCGGCTTCGAGCATCCGGTGCATCTGTACTGGGGGGTGCGACGGCCCGAGGACTTCTATGAACTGGAGCACTGGGACGAGTGGCAGAAGTTGCCCAACCTGTTCCTGCACAAGGTGGTCAGCGACCTGTGCGGCTGGGAAGGGCGCTGCGGCATGCTGCACGAAGCGGTTTGCGAGGACATTGCCGACCTGTCGAGCGTACGGGTGTATGCCAGCGGCTCGCCGGCGATGATCTATGCGACGCTGGATGCGCTGGTCGAGGCGGGGATGGACGCGCACCAGATGCGTGCCGATGTGTTCGCCTACGCGCCCAGGTCCTGATTGGCCTTCAACTGAGACCGTGAGCGCTGTTGTGGTGAGGGGGCTTGCCCCCGCTGGGGAGCGAAGCTCCCCTGATGCCGGCTACCTCGCATTACCTGACAGTTCCGGGTGGCAGGTCTGGGGACGGCTGCGCCGCCCAGCGGGGGCAAGCCCCCTCGCCACAACAGCGCTGCGAATGCATCAAAATCGCACCCCGGTGGTGATCATCGCCGCATTGAACCCCAGTAGCACCAGTTCGGTCGCCACCGGTCCGTAATGGGCGCCGACCGAAGGAATGATCACCGGCGCCACCCCCAGGCGGTTCAGCGGGATCTTGTCGCGGTACTCGCCGCGATAACCCTGCAACAACCCACCCGTCACCTTCGCATACAGTGGGTAGCGCGCGCTGTCGAAGCGTTTCCCGACATAGCCGTAGTACGAACGCTGGCTGAACGAATTGCGAAAGGTCGCCGCGCCATATAGCCACCCTGAACCGTCGTGACGCTCCAGGCCGAGCAGGTCCTGGCGGTTGTTGTGTTCGGGGGCCGGCGAATAGTGCCGGCTGTACAGGCTGGTCTGGGCGTACCAGAAGCCCTTCTCCCTTGCGCCTTCCTCGGCGGCGAGCGCAGCGGTGGCCGGGCCCAGCGACAGGATAAGGGCGGCGGCGAGCATCGATCGGTTCATGTGGGCGGCCTCTCTGGTGGCGTGGTGGTTCGCGGAGGTGGCCGTTATACGTAGCGAGCGGTCAGGGCGTCAGTCCTTGGTCTCTGAAAGGTCTGTAGGGGTTTTTACCGATGCTGCGTTTAGCTTATTCATATTCGTTTCTGGTATTTAATTTATTCGTTACATGCAATTAGGCTATATGCCATCGGACCACCGGCTTTTTATCTGCCAATCATCAAGACAATGACCGACACCGTTCGCCACACGGACCGATCGTGCGAACTCGAGGCATGAAGCCTCGACTTTGGATTCCAAGGGGAGCGGTATGGGGAGCAACACGCAACACCGGATGTACTCGGCGATTTTGTCGGCTCATCTGCTGACCGCCGCAGGCGCGATGACCTTCACCCCGGTGGCTGCCGCCGATTCGGAGAACACCACGGCCGATGCGCCGAAGCTCGATACCATCATTGTCACCGGTACCCGCGCCCAGGAGCGCACGGCCAGCGGTTCGCTGGCACCGATCGATGTGATCAGCGGCGACAGCCTGCGCAGCAACGGTTCGGACGAGTTGGGCACGGTCCTGGCGCGGCTGATTCCCTCGATCAATTTCCCGCGCCCGTCGCTGGTGGACGGTGCCGAACTGGTACGCCCGGCGCAGTTGCGCGGCTTGTCGCCGGACCAGGTGCTGGTGCTGGTCAACGGCAAGCGCCGGCATACCAGTGCCTTCGTCAACCTCGGTGGCGCGGTGGGACGCGGCTCGGCCCCGGCCGACCTGAATGCGATCCCGATTTCGGCGGTCGACCATATCGAGGTGCTGCGTGACGGCGCGTCGGCCCGCTATGGCTCCGATGCGATCGCCGGGGTGATCAACGTGATTCTCAAGAGCGCCGACCACGGTGGTTCGATCTCCAGCAAGTTCGGCGAATACAGGAAGGGCGACGGCATCCATCGCCAGCTCGATGGCAACAGCGGCTTCGCGCTGGGCGACAACGGCTTCTTCAACATTTCCGGGGAAGGTTCCGACAACGACTACACCAACCGTGCCGGCAAGGATTACCGTCCAGCCAGCGTCGGCTCGACGACCTATGGCCAGCAGGTGTTCCGCCAGGGTGAGCCGGCGACCAACGAAGGCCAGTTGCAGTTCAACTCCGCCTACAGCTTCAATGACGCGGCCGAGCTCTACAGCTTTGGCGGCTACAGCAAGCGTCGCGGCGAAACCGCGGCGTTCTACCGGGCGAGCAACGCGTCGAACAACATTCCGGCGATTTTCCCCAACGGCTACCTGCCGCTGATCCACGGCAACCTCGAGGACACCTCGCTGGTGGTCGGCCTGCGCGGCCTGCTGGCGGACGACTGGCACTACGACCTGTCGGCCAACTACGGCAAGAACGAGTACGAGCTGAGCACCGAAACCATCAACACCTCGCTGGGCCTGAACAGCCCGCGCAAATTCGACAACGGCACCCTGAGCAACGACCAGCGCCAGCTGAACCTCGACCTGTCGCGTGAGTTCAGCCTCGGCTGGCTGCCGTACCCGGTATCGGTGGCGCTGGGTGCCGAGTACCTGCGCCAGGGCTACCAGATCAGCGCCGGCCAGCCCGAGTCCTATTACCAGAGCGGCAGTTCCGGCCTGGGTGGTTTCCGCGCAGCGGATGCCGGCAGTTACGCGCGGCACAACTTCGCCCAGTACCTTGACCTGGAGACCCACTTCACCGAGAAGCTCAGCGCTTCGGCGGCGGTGCGGCATGAGGACTACAGCGACTTCGGCTCGAACGTCAGCGGCTCGTTGTCGGCGCGCTACGACTTCACTCCGCAGGTGGCGGTGCGCGGCAGCATCTCCAATGGTTTCCGCGCGCCGTCCCTGGCCCAGCAGCACTTCACCTACACCTCGTCGCAGTTGATCGGCTCGACCGTCCAGGAGGCCGGAACCTTCGCCGCCAACAGCCAGGTGGCGCGGCTGCTCGGGGCCGAGGACCTGAAGGCGGAGAAGTCGCGCAACTACAGCCTCGGCCTGGTGCTGGAGCCGGCGGACAACCTGACGGTGACGGCCGACTTCTACCGGATCGACATCCGTGACCGCATCAGCCTGTCGTCCAACCTGGTGCTGAACAACGCGGCGATCAACTATCTGCAGGCCAACGGGGTCGGCAACATCAACTACACCAGCGCGCGTTACTTCACCAACGCCACCAATACCAGCACCAACGGCATCGACCTGGTGGCCAACTATCGCTATCAACTGGACAACGGCGCGCGCTGGAACAGCACCCTGGGCTATAACTACAACCGGACCAAGGTCACCGATGTGAAGGACAACCCGGCGATCCTCAATCAACTGGGCGTCAACCTGGTGCGGGTGGACCGGCGTGAGCGGCTCGGCCTGCTGGGCGATACCACGCCCCGGCACAAGCTGACGTTCGGCAACGACCTGAGCTTCGGCAACTGGGTGCTGCACAGCAACCTGACCCGCTACGGCTCGTTCACCAGCTATCAGGCCGACGCGGTCAACGACCAGACCTTCAAGGCGGCCTGGCTGCTGGACCTGGCGGCGGACTACAAGCTCAAGCAGTGGACCTTCACCCTGGGTGGCGACAACGTCACCGACAAGTACCCGGAGAAGCTCAGCGCCTACGCCAACAGCGGCGGCAACCTGGCCTACAGCACTTATTCGCCGTACGGTTACAGCGGCGCGTTCTATTACGGTAAAGTGACTTACAACTGGTAACCACTCAGGAGCCCCGCGCGATTCGTCATGGCTGCTACAGATCCTGTGTTATCGGGTTTGGCTTATCCGCCGCGCCTTGAGCTGGGGGCGCAACTGACCCACGAACAATTGCTCAGCTCGATGCAGGCCACGATGGCCCGGCACAAGGGTGGTCCGGTCTGGCTGTTTGCCTACGGTTCGCTGATCTGGCGGCCGGAGTGTTCGGCGGTGGAGCGCGTGCGGGGTCGGGTGCACGGCTATCACCGTGGCCTGTACCTGTGGTCCCATGAGCATCGCGGCACGCCGGAGTTGCCCGGGCTGGTGTTCGGCCTGGACCGTGGCGGCTCCTGCAGCGGCTTTGCCTACCGGCTGCCGGAGGATCAGCTGGAGGCGTCGCTCTATGCCCTGTGGCAGCGCGAGATGCCGGTGCCGTCCTATCGGCCGCATTGGCTCAATTGCCGGTTGGAAACCGGGCAGACCGTGCAGGCGCTGGGTTTCGTCCTGGAGCGGCATCTGCCCAGCTACGCCGGCAACCTGCCCGACAGCGTTCTGACCCAGGTACTGCAAAGCGCCTGCGGGCGCTACGGCACTACCCGCGACTATGTCGAGCAGACCGCCAGCGCCTTGCGCAGCCACGCCATGCCGGACCGAAACCTGGAGGCGCGACTCAAGCGCTGTCGCTCGGGCTCGCACTGAACCCGCTGCACACATGGGATTGTCCCTGTGGGAGACGGCCGGGCGGCGCTCCCACAGGGAGAGGTGGGTTACGCGATGGCGCTACGGCTCTCGCTGACCGCGCGGGTGTGCCGCAGTGTCGGCGCCAGGAAGGCCATGGCCAGCAGGCAGGCCGCCACCAGCAGGACGAAGCCGCCATCCCAGCCGAAGTGGTCCACGGTGTAGCCCATCGCCGCGCTCGCGGCGACCGAGCCGCCCAGGTAGCCGAACAGGCCGGTGAAGCCGGCAGCGGTGCCCGCGGCTTTCTTCGGCGCCAGTTCCAGCGCCTGCAGGCCGATCAGCATGACCGGGCCGTAGATCAGGAAACCGATGGAGAACAGCGCGATCATGTCGATGGTCGGATGGCCGGCCGGGTTGAGCCAGTACACCAGCGTCGCCACGGTCACCAGGCCCATGAATACCATGCCGGTCAGGGCACGGTTGCCCCGGAAGATCTTGTCCGACATCCAGCCGCACAGCAGTGTGCCCGGAATCCCCGCCCATTCGTAGAAGAAATAGGCCCAGGAGGTCTTGTCGACGTCGAAGTGCTTGGCTTCCTTGAGGTAGGTCGGCGCCCAGTCCAGGACGCCGTAGCGCAACAGGTAGACGAAGACGTTGGCCATGGCGATGTACCAGAGCATCTTGTTGCGCAACACGTACTTGACGAAGATTTCCTTGGCGCTGAACTCGCTTTCGTGGCTGGCGTCGTAGCCTTCGGGGTAATCGTTCTTGTACTTCTCGACGGGCGGCAGGCCGACCGACTGCGGGGTATCGCGCATGGTGATGAAAGCGAATGCCGCAACGGCCAGGGCTACGGTCGCCGGTACGTAGAACGCCGCGTGCCAGTCATTGAACCAGCCCATGCCGAGCAGGAACAGCGGGCCGATCAGGCCACCGCCGACGTTATGCGCGACGTTCCACACCGAGACCACGCCGCCGCGTTCCTTTTGCGACCACCAGTGCACCATGGTCCGTCCGCTCGGCGGCCAGCCCATACCCTGGGCCCAGCCGTTGATGAACAGCAGGATGAACATCATGGTGACGCTGGACGTGGCCCAGGGTGCGAAACCGAAAATGAACATCACCGCCGCAGAGATCAGCAGGCCGAAGGTCAGGAAGTAGCGCGGGTTGGAGCGGTCGGACACCAGGCCCATGAGAAACTTCGACAGGCCGTAGGCGATGGCGATCGCCGACATCGCCACACCCAGGTCGCCACGGCTATAGCCCTGTTCGATCAGGTACGGCATGGCCAGCGAGAAGTTCTTGCGCAGCAGGTAGTAACCGGCATAGCCGAAGAAGATCCCGGCGAAAATCTGCCAGCGCAGGCGTCGGTAGGTGCTGTCGATTTTTTCCTCGGGCAGGGGAGCCCGGTGTGCGGCAGGTCGAAAGAAGGCAAACATTCAAGAGCTCCAGATTTCTTGTTTTGACTGCGGATGCGAATGTTACATTTTCGTTACCGAAAATAGCAGGCTTTCTCATCTACAAATGTAAGAAATGGAGCATTCTTGATGTTGTTTTTTGAACATGTCGCGAAGGATTAAGTGAAGGACGTTTTCAGGGTGGGCCGCCATCGCCGGGCAGCAGGTGTTCCTGGATCTTTTCGCTGCGCGATTCGACCAGTTTGCCCTGATCATCGAAACGCAGGACCAGCAGCCAGTCGTAGACGTCATCCGGCCAGTGCTTGTGGCCGAGCAGCTTTTTCGTGTCGCCGCCAAAGGCCTCGATCAGGTTGTCGATATGGCCGTGATGCCAGGCGATCAGCAGCACCGGTGCCGGGTTGTCCTTGCCCAGTGACTTGACCAGCTTGTCGACCTGGTCGTCGGCGTACGGTTGTTCGATCGGCAGTTGCAGGCGCTGGGCGAGCGGGGTGAGGGTCAGGCGCGGGCGGTCGCTTTCCTTGCTGTCGCGGGTGGCGATCAGGCGTTGCGGTATCAGGTCCTGGCCCTTGAGTTCGAGCGGGTCGAAGTAGCTGGCGTAGGCCTGGGCGCGTTGTTCGCCCCTGGGGCTCAGGCCGCGGCCCTGGTCGGGTTTTTCCGCGTGCCGGACGATCAGCACGGTGGTGTCGCGCAGGCCCTGCGTCTTCTGGGCCTGGGCCGTGACGGGCAGTATCAGCGCCGACAACAGCAGGGCGCCGGGTAGCAGTTTGTGCAGCAGCGCAATCATTGATGTGCCTCCATGGGATCGGGAGCAGCGCCCGGGCTGGGCGCTGTCGGTCCATGGGGCTGAATATAGCCTTGTTCGGCGCGAGGGCCGGATGAAACCTGTGTCAGCGGACCTGGACCACCACCTTGCCCACGGCTTTGCGCTGGCCAAGCTCATCGATGGCGCGGGCCGCTTCGGCCAGCGGATAGGTCCGCGACACCAGCGGCTTGAGCTTGCCCTCGGCGAACCAGGCGAACAGTTGCTGGAAGTTCGCCGCATTGTCCTGTGGCTGGCGCTGGGCGAAGGAGCCCCAGAACACCCCGACCACCGCGGCGCCCTTGAGCAGCGCCAGGTTCACCGGCAGCTCGGGGATGCGCCCGCTGGCGAAGCCGACCACCAGAAGCCGGCCGTTCCAGGCAATGGAGCGCACGGCCTGGTCGAACAGGTCGCCGCCTACCGGGTCGTAGATCACGTCGGCGCCGTTGCCATCGGTCAGGCGCTTGATCTCGTCCTTGAGGCTGGTTTCGCTGTAGTTGATCAGCTCATCGGCGCCGGCGGCCTTGGCCACGGCGAGCTTGTCGGCGCTGCTGGCGGCGGCGATCACCCGCGCACCCATCGCCTTGCCGATCTCCACCGCCGCCAGGCCGACACCGCCGGAGGCGCCGAGTACCAGCAGGGTCTCCCCGGGCTGCAACTGCGCGCGTTGCTTGAGCGCATGCATCGAGGTGCCGTAGGTCATGCTGAAGGCGGCGGCGTTGGTGAAGTCCATCGTGGCGGGGATCGGCAGTACGTTGTAGGCGGGTACCGCCACTTCCTCGGCGAAGCTGCCCCAACCGGTCAGGGCCATGACCCGGTCTCCGACCTTGAGGTGGCTGACCTTCTCTCCCACGGCCGTGACCACGCCGGCGGCCTCGCCACCGGGCGAGAACGGGAAGGGCGGCTTGAACTGGTATTTGCCCTCGATGATCAGCGTATCCGGGAAGTTCACCCCGGCGGCATGCACCTGCAGCAGGATTTCGTTCTTCTTCGGCGTCGGACTCGCGATTTCCTCCAGCACCAGCGTTTCGGCAGTGCCGAAGGCTTTGCACAGTACGGCTTTCATCGGGCTATTCCTTTGGGAGTGATGGCCGATAAGTGTAGGAGTGTGAGTCGAAGGGTCAACGAGCATGCCCTGGCCTGATAGTCGCCTATAAGCTTTGTGCTTGGGCTATCTGGCACGGCTCGCTATGCTAGACCGCAATCTGGATTGAGGAGCGAATCGTGAAAGCGTGGATCATGTTGATGGTGGCCTTGTCGCTGCCGATGGCGACAATGGCGGAAGAAGCCAAGGAAGGCGAGGGCGCGGCGCCCAAGGTCAGCTATATCAGCCTGAGCCCGCCATTCGTGGGCAACTATGGCCTGGACGGCACTCCGAAGCTCAAGGTCTACAAGGCCGACGTGGCGGTGCGTGTGACCGGTGATGCGGCGGCCCAGGCGGTCAAGGCCAACGAGCCGCTGATCCGCAACCAGCTGGTGGCGCTGTTCGCCCAGCAGACCGTGGACTCGATGAGCAACGTCGAGGCCAAGGAAAAGATGCGCCAGGAAGCCCTCAAGCAGGTCCAGCAGGTGCTGACCGACGAGACCGGCAAGCCGCAGGTGGAAGACCTGCTGTTCAACAACCTGATCGTGCAGTAACCCGGGCTTCTCTGGTGCCACGCCGCACCTGTAGGAGCCGGCTTGCTGGCGATAGCGATTTTTCAGTCAGCGTGGAGTCTCCTGATCCCCCGCTATCGCCAGCAAGCCTGCCCCCACAATAGGGCGTCAGCGCAAGGCCAACACGGCTGCCCACTGCTCCGCCGTCACCGGCATCACCGACAGGCGGCTACCTTTTTGCACCAGTGGCATTTGCGCCAGTGCGGCCTGCTGTTTCAGGTAGCCGAGCCCGAGTACCCTGGCGAAGGTCTCGACATGCCCGACCTGCAGCGCACTCCAGGGATTCTTCTCGGTCGTGGCCTTGGGGTCGTGGTAGTGGCTTTGCGGGTCCAGTGCCGTCGGGTCCGGGTAGGCCGCCTCGACGATCCTGCCGATCCCGGCGATCCCCGGCTCCGGGCAACTGGAGTGATAGAAGAAGAACTCGTCGCCCACCGCCATCGCCCGCAGGAAGTTGCGCGCCTGGTAGTTGCGTACCCCGTCCCAGCGGGTCTCGCCCAGCTTGGCCAAGCCTTCGATCGAGAGTTCGTCGGGCTCGGATTTCATCAGCCAGTAGGCCATGGTGGTGCTCCTTGGGCAGTTTGTCGGGCAATTTCACACAAACCGACGGTCGGTTGACGCCAGCGTTTGCGTAGTGGTTCACGTTATCGCAAAATGCCGGGATTTTAAGCTTGACGCTGCTGCACGGCCTAATCATCAAACCGCTGCTGTCATCGTATGTGATTTGCCTAGGGGGGCAATCGATGAAACGCAAACCGGATCTACTATGGACTTTGGTTATTTTGTTCGGTTTGGGGGTGGTGACAACGGGTTATGCCCAGGGCCTGTGGTCCGGCAAGAAGGACGCTCCGGTCGAGATCGCCCAGCAGCAGCCCCAGCAGTCGACCCTGTTCAAGCGTTGATTGCGCCAGAAGGGCGTCGCCATTCGCGTTGACGCCTTTGTTCCACTCGTTTCAGCCTGCGATATACCACGCACTGTCCGTGACCGTTGCGCGCAGCGGCACATCCCAACTGGCCTGATCCAGTCTCGCCACTTTCTGACATTCATGGGCCAGCCCCAGCAGCGTTGGCTTGCGCCAGCTCTTGCGGCGCGACTGGTAGGCCAGGCTGCGATCGTAGAAACCTCCGCCCATGCCCAGGCGCCCGCCGAGCGGGTCGAAACCGACCAGCGGCAGCAGCACCAGGTCGAGCGCCCAGACCTTGCGCTGGGCGGCCGGGTTGATCCGTGGTTCGAGAATGCGGAAGCGGTTGGGCCGCAGTTTTTCCCCGGGGCGAACCCGCTGAAACACCATCTTGGTCCGCGGCCAGGCGCTCAACACCGGCAGATAGGTATGCTTGCCCCGGCGCTGGGCCTCGCGCAGCAGCAGGCGCGGATCGATTTCACCGTCGTTCGGCAGGTACAGGGAAACATGGCGGGCCTGGCGGAACAGGGGGTGTTGCGCCAATTGCCGATACAGGCCGCGTGCAGCCTGGCGTTGCTCGCTGGGCGTGAGGGCGCGACGCGCCTTGCGCAGCAGCCGTCGAAGTTGCGGGCGGGAAGGCGGCGCAGGTTCGGTCATGGATTCGTGCTGTAGGCAGTGGAGCGGCCAGGACGGCAGCCCGTGAAGGCGAATGTCGGCATGTGCCGACACTGGCCTGGAAGTCAGGCTCCCCGGATGAACCGCTGTCGACTTAGCCCTTGAACCCGAAAGTTCAAGGTGGAAGGTGCAGTAGGCGTTAAGGCTTTCCGTCTAGCGGACATGCACACCGGCCCAACGTGCAAATTCCAGGGTAGTGCAAATCGGCTCAGGGACATCGTCAACTGGCAAGCACCCCAGGGAGTGATGCCAGTATAACTGAAAGGGCTGTGGGAATCAGCCTTTGCTGGTGTCCGAATCGGAAGACAGCGCCAGATCGACCCGTTCCAGCAGGTCACGCACCTGTTCGCGTGTCGAACTGCTGGCCTGCACGTCCGGACGCTCCTGCTTGTGCAGCAGGTCGTGGGTGATGTTCAGCGCGGCCATCACGGCGATGCGGTCGGCACCGATCACCTTGCCGCTGCTGCGGATCTCGCGCATCTTGCCGTCCAGATAGCGCGCGGCGCTCACCAGGTTGCTGCGCTCTTCCTGGGGACAGATGATCGAGTACTCTTTGTCGAGTATCTGCACGGTAACGTTATTGCTTGAACTCATGAGTCTTGCTCCAGGGCCTTGAGGCGCGCAATCATCGATTCAACCTTGCGCCGGGCGATTTCGTTCTTTTCAATAAGGTGTGCGCGCTCCTCGCGCCAGGTCTTTTCCTGAGCTAATAGGAGTCCATTTTGGCTTTTTAGTTGCTCGACCCGGGTAATCAACAGTTCGAGTCTGGCCATCAGCGCGTGCAGGTCGTTGTCTTCCATTCGTTATCTACTTTGATGTCGACTGAATATGACTGATGAGCGGTCGTGACTGGAGCGCTTAGGCTCTGTACGAAATGTATCTGTGCTCGACCAGACTGCGTTGAAAACATTTCGTCCAGACCCTGGCAAACGAGTTGTCCGCCTCGATGGTCTTGGCGGGTCCCCGAATGCTAGGATACAAGGCCTTCATTCTAGACATTGCGCCGTTCGGCGCCTAGCCGCCCATGCCTATTCAGAATTCCCCCTATAACGCCTTTGCCACCCTGTTGAGCAGCAACGGCCATCCGGTGTCGCCGGCCGAACTGCATGGCCTGTTGCTCGGTCGCAGTTGTGCCGGTGCCGGCTTCGAGGCCGACAGCTGGCTGGTGGATGCCGCCGAGCTGCTCGAAGGCGAACCCCAGGACAACGTGCGTAACGCCCTGATCGGCCTGCAGGAGATGGTCAAGGGCGAACTGACCAGCGACGACATGACCGTGGTCCTGCTGCTGCCCAGCGACGACGCACCGCTGACCGAGCGTGCCGCCGCCCTGGGCCAGTGGTGTCAGGGCTTCCTCGCCGGTTTCGGCCTGACCTACCGCGCCAATGCCCTGAGCATCGAGGCCACCGAGGTGCTGCAGGACCTGGCCGCCATTGCCCAGGTCCAGGACGCCCTGGAAGAGTCCGACGACGGCGAGAACGACTACATGGAGGTCATGGAGTACCTGCGTGTCGCGCCGCTGCTGCTGTTCACCGAGGTCAACAGGCCGGCCGAGCCGGCGGCCAAGCCTTCGCTGCACTGAGTGCGAACAGGGAGTTCCGTCTGCCCATGACCCATATCCCCAAAGCGGAATACGCCCGGCGTCGCAAGGCGTTGATGGCGCGGATGGAACCCAACAGCATCGCGATCCTGCCGGCGGCGGCGGTGATGATCCGCAACCGCGATGTCGAGCATGTCTATCGCCAGGACAGCGATTTCCAGTACCTCAGCGGTTTTCCCGAGCCCCAGGCGGTGATCGTGCTGATTCCCGGCCGGGCCCATGGCGAATACGTGCTGTTCTGTCGCGAACGCAACGCCGAGCGCGAACTCTGGGACGGCCTGCGTGCCGGCCAGGAGGGCGCGATCCGCGACTACGGGGCGGACGACGCATTTCCCATCAATGATATCGACGACATCCTGCCAGGCCTGATCGAAGGGCGCGACCGGGTGTATTCGGCAATGGGCAGCAATCCGGAATTCGACCGGCACGTGATGGACTGGATCAACGTGATCCGCTCCAAGGCGCACCTCGGCGCGCAACCGCCGAACGAATTCGTTGCCCTGGATCATCTGCTGCACGACATGCGCCTGTATAAATCGGCAGCGGAAGTGAAGGTCATGCGCGAGGCCGCGGCGATTTCCGCCCGTGCCCATGTGCGGGCCATGCAGGCGGCACGGGCCGGGTTGCATGAGTTCAGCCTGGAAGCCGAGCTGGACTACGAGTTCCGCAAGGGTGGGTCGAAGATGCCGGCCTACGGCTCGATCGTCGCCGCCGGGCGCAACAGTTGCATCCTGCATTACCAGCAGAATGACGCCGTGCTGCGCGATGGGGACCTGGTGCTGATCGATGCCGGCTGTGAGATCGACTGCTATGCCAGCGATATCACCCGGACCTGGCCGGTCAGCGGCAAGTTTTCGCCCGAGCAGAAGGCGATCTACGAACTGGTGCTGGCGGCCCAGGAAGCGGCGTTTGCCGAGATCGCCCCGAACAAGCACTGGAACCAGGCCCACGAAGCCACGGTGCGGGTGATCACCCGCGGGCTGGTGGAGCTGGGGTTGCTGGAAGGCGACGTCGACGAACTGATCGAAAGCGAGGCCTACCGGGCCTTCTACATGCATCGCGCCGGCCATTGGCTGGGGATGGATGTGCATGATGTCGGCGACTACAAGGTCGGCGACCAATGGCGCGTGCTGGAAGTCGGCATGGCGCTGACGGTGGAGCCGGGGATCTACATCTCCCCCGACAACCAGAATGTGGCGAAGAAATGGCGCGGCATTGGCGTGCGCATCGAGGACGACGTGGTGGTGACCCGGCAAGGTTGTGAAATTCTGACTGGCGGCGTGCCCAAGACCGTGGCCGAGATCGAGGCCCTGATGGCCGCTGCCCGGGTGTCGGCAGCATGAGCCGGGTCAACCTGGCGATCATCGGCGGCGGCCTGGTCGGTGCCAGCCTGGCCCTGGCACTTCAGGCCGGGGCCAAGGCGCGCGGCTGGAAGATCGTGCTGATCGAACCCTTCGCTCCCGGCGACAGCTACCAGCCGAGCTACGACGCCCGGTCCTCGGCGCTGTCCTTCGGCTCCCGGCAGATCTACCAGCGGCTCGGCCTGTGGCAGTCGATTGCCCAGCGCGCCGAGCCGATCAAGCAGATTCACGTGTCCGACCGCGGCCGTTTTTCCACGGCGCGGCTGTCGGCCATGGAGGAGGGCGTGCCGGCCCTTGGCTATGTGGTGGAAAACGCCTGGCTCGGCCAATGCCTCTGGCAGGGGCTGGATCGGGAGGTGGTCAGTTGGCGCTGCCCGGCCGAGGTGACTCGCCTGCAACCATTGGAGGACGGCTATCGCCTGAGCCTCAACGATGAGACCGTGCTCGATTGCGACCTGGCGGTGCTGGCCGATGGCGGCCGCTCCGGCCTGCGCGAGCAGTTGGGCATCGGCGTACGCAAGCGGCCGTACAACCAGAGCGCGCTGATCGCCAACATTTCGCCGAGCGAAGCCCATCATGGCATGGCCTTCGAGCGGTTCACCGAGGAAGGGCCGATGGCCTTGCTGCCGTTGCCGGACAACCGTTGTGCGCTGGTCTGGACCCGCCCCGGAATGGACGCCCAGCGGCTCGCGGCGCTGGACGAACGCAGTTTCCTTAGCGAGTTGCAGGGTGTGTTCGGTTATCGCCTGGGCACCCTGAAGCAGGTCGGTGCGCGACACCTGTATCCGCTGACGCTGGTGGAGGCCGAGGAGCAGGTTCGTCCGCACCTGGCGGTGCTGGGCAATGCCGCGCACAGCCTGCACCCGATCGCCGGGCAGGGTTTCAACCTGTCATTGCGTGATGCCCAGGCCCTGGCCGAGGCCCTGCTGGCCAGCGAGGCGCCGCTGGGCGACTTTGCCACCCTGCGCGGCTACCAGGAACGCCAGCGCCTGGACCAGACGCTGACTGTCGGCTTCTCGGACCGGGTCACCCGGTTGTTCGGCAGTGGCCAGCCGCTGGTCGCGCTGGGGCGCAACCTCGGCCTGTTGGGCCTCGATTTGCTACCACCGGCCAAGCGCTGGTTCGCCCGCCAGGCCATGGGCCTGGGAACGCGTGCCGATGTCTGACCGGCCAACCACTTCACATCCCGTGGGAGCCGGCCGGGCGGCGCTCCGCTTGCTGGCGATCAACGATGACGCGGTACGACAGCTGCATCGCGCCGTCGGCGAAGAGGGCATCAAGGCCGCCGAAAGCTTCGCGGGCAAGCCACGCTCCTACATAACTTTTAAGGCTTGAAGCATGGAAATGCGCGCAGATGTGCTGATTGTCGGGGCCGGGATGGTGGGCAGTGCCCTGGCCCTGGCGTTGAAGGGCAGCGGCCTGCAGGTGCTGCTGCTCGATGGCGGGCCGATGAGTGTCAAACCGTTCGATCCGCGGGCGCCGTTCGAACCCCGGGTGAGCGCCCTGTCGGCTGCCAGCCAGCGCATTCTCGAGCGTCTGGACGTCTGGCCGGGTATTGCCGGCCGGCGTGCCAGCCCCTACCGCGACATGCAGGTCTGGGACGGCAGCGGCACCGGGCAGATCCACTTCTCGGCGGCCAGCGTGCATGCCGAGGTGCTCGGGCATATCGTCGAGAACCGGGTGGTCCAGGATGCCTTGCTCGATCGTCTGCACGACTGCGACGTGGGCCTTCTGGCCAATGCGCGGCTGGAGCAGATGCGCCGTTCGGGCGATGACTGGCTGCTGACCCTGGCCGATGGCCGCAAGCTGCGGGCACCGCTGGTGGTGGCCGCCGATGGTGCCAACTCGGCGGTACGGCGCCTGGCCGGTTGTGCAACGCGGGAATGGGACTACATGCACCATGCCATCGTCACCAGCGTGCGCAGCGGCAAGCCGCACCGGATGACCGCCTGGCAGCGTTTCACCGATGACGGCCCGCTGGCGTTCCTGCCGCTGGAGCGTGATGGCCAGCAGGACTGGTGCTCGATCGTCTGGTCGACCACCCCGGGCGAAGCCGAGCGCCTGATGGCGCTGGATGAAACAGCCTTCCGCCAAGAGCTGGAGCGCGCCTTCGAGGGGCGTCTCGGCGAGGTGCTCGCCGTTGACCCGCGAGTCTGCGTGCCCCTGCGCCAACGCCACGCCAAGCGTTATGTCGCCGAGGGGTTGGCATTGATCGGCGATGCGGCCCACACCATCCACCCGCTGGCGGGACAGGGCGTGAACCTGGGTTTCCTCGATGCCGCGGTCCTGGCCGAAGTGCTGCTGCGGGCGATCGAGCGCGGTGAGCGGCTGGCCAGTGTGAAGGTGCTCAGCCGCTTCGAGCGCCGGCGCATGCCCCACAACCTGGGGTTGATGGCGGCGATGGAGGGCTTCGAGCGGCTGTTCCAGGCCGATCCGCTGCCGTTGCGCTGGTTGCGCAACGCCGGCTTGAAAATGGTCGAGCAGATGCCCGAGGCCAAGGCGCTGTTCGTGCGCCAGGCGTTGGGTTTGACGGGCGACCTGCCGGAGCTGGCCAGGGCCTGAGGCGTTTCCAGGGGATCGTGCAACATCTGGTAACGCCTCCGTTCCGACTTCGGTTGAGCGCGTAAATGTGAGTCCTTATCATTTCGCGCTCATTCCGAATCCGAAGGAACGCTCCCATGCCGGTACCGAAGCGTCTACTGACAGCCCTGGCCCTGACCCTGGTGGCGGGCGCCGCCCACGCTGCCGATGAAGTGGTGGTCTACTCCTCGCGGATCGACGAGTTGATCAAGCCGGTGTTCGACGCCTATACCCAGAAGACCGGGGTCAAGGTGAAGTTCATCACCGACAAGGAAGCGCCGCTGATGCAGCGGATCAAGGCCGAGGGCGAGAACGCCACCGCCGACCTGCTGCTGACCGTCGATGCCGGCAACCTCTGGCAGGCCGAGCAGATGGGCATCCTGCAGCCGTTCACCTCCAAGACCATCGACAGCAACATTCCGCTGCAGTACCGCTCCTCGGCCCACCAGTGGACCGGCTTGAGCCTGCGTGCGCGGACCCTGGCCTACTCGACCGAGCGGGTGAAGCCGACCGACCTGACCACCTACGAGGCGCTGGCCGACAAGCAATGGGAAGGCCGCCTGTGCCTGCGCACGGCGAAAAAGGTCTACAACCAGTCGCTGACCGCCACCCTGATCGAAGTCCATGGTGCGCAAAAGACCGAGCAGATCCTCAAGGGCTGGGTGAACAACCTGTCCACCGACGTGTTCTCCGATGACATCGCGGTGCTCGAGGCGATCAACGCCGGGCAGTGCGACGTCGGGATCGTCAACACCTACTACTACGGGCGCCTGCACAAGCAGAACCCGAACCTGGCGGTGAAGCTGTTCTGGCCGAACCAGGGCGACCGTGGCGTGCACGTGAACCTGTCGGGGATCGGCCTGACCAGGCATGCCCCGCACCCGGAAGCGGCCAAGGCACTGGTGGAGTGGATGACTACGCCGGAGGCCCAACGCATCTTCGCCGACGTGAACCAGGAGTTCCCGGCCAACCCGGCGGTGCCGCCGTCGGCGGAAGTGGCGAGCTGGGGCAAGTTCGTCCCCGACGCCCTGCCGGTGGAGATTGCCGGCAAGCGCCAGGCCGAGGCGATCCGCCTGATGGACCGTGCCGGCTGGAACTGAGCCGGCACTGGCGCCTGGCGGGGCGCCTACTTGTGTTGATCGGGCTTGGTTAACCGCTCCGTGTGGTTACAGGCTTGTGTGGCGAGCGGGCTTGCCCGAGCTCGGCTGCAACGCAGCCGCAAAATCGGCTACTGCGCTGCATCAGGTAGAGCGCGGTAGCTGGTTTCAGGGCCGCTTCGCGCCCCAGCGCGGGCAAGCCCGCTCGCC
>NZ_AQOH01000055.1 GCF_000364705.1 Pseudomonas fuscovaginae SE-1
CGGTGTTTTTGCCGGTACTGAAGGCACCACGAAAAAAGACCGTACTGAGCGTGAGACAGCAGCCGGCAGCCAGATCAGTGCCGGGCAGGACCTGGCAATCAATGCCAAGCGAGACATCAATCAGGTCGGTTCAGATCTCAAGGCATCCCACGACATCGATCTGACCGCTGGCAGAAACATCAACATCGATGCGGCACGGGAAAGCCTGCTTAAAGAGCAGATTCGAGAGAAGGAACGCAACGGGCTGGGTGCGTCGCTCAATCACAACTATGCCAATACCAAGGATGCCGTCAGCGGGGCCGGGAAGGGTGAGGATAATGTCAGCAAGGGGTCGAGCACGCTTAAGGCCGTGGACTCGGTAGGGCAGTTCCTCAACGGCCCCACGGTCGATGCCAAATTCGGTAATAGCAAGCAGAGCAACAGTCAGCAAGTTGTTGAGCAAACCAATCGGTCCTCGACGCTTAGCGCTGGTAATGACCTGAATTTGTCGGCTGGTCATGATGCGTTGGTCCGTGGCGCTCAGCTGGATGCCGGGCGTGACATCAACATCAAAGGTCGAGATGTGGTGCTGGATGCTGCCAAGGGCAGCATTAGCCAGGAAACCCGCGAAAGCCTGAGTTGGGGCGGTATTCATGGAGGTACCAGCGGTGGCTTTAAAATTGGTGTCGGTGGAAGCCATGGCGTAGCCAGTGGTGATGGCAGTCAGGGCACTTCAACTGTCAATCAGTTGGGGGCCGGTCGGGACGTGAACCTGCAGGCAAGTAATGATCTGAATCTGATCGGTACCCAGGTCAAGGCGGGTCGCGATATCGACCTGAAGGCCGGCAACGAACTGAACATTCGGTCCACTCAGAATGGCTATTCCACCGAAAACAACAGAAGTAGTGGCGGTGGGGAGGTTGGCTTCACCTTCGGTTCCCAAGGGGTTGGCGTGTACGCGAGTGTCAGCCTGGGCAAGGGCAATCTCGAGCGTGAAGGTGAGCGACAGCAGGAAGCGTATTTGTATGCCGGAGATCGCCTGAGTTTTACCAGCGGAAAAGACACCAACGTTTCTGGGGCCACTTTACGGGGGGATGAGGTTGTCGGTCGTGTCGGTGGTGACCTGAATGTATCGTCTGCAGCGGATGCCGGCACCGTCAAAGGTAAAGAGTTCGATGTCAACGTAACAGTTACCGTTGGCCCAGGTGCTGGCGTCAGCGGCTCAGTGGGATATGGAGCAACCACTGGTAAGACGAATTGGGTAGGTGAGCAGACCAGCATAACCGGAAAGGAAAAAGTCGATATTCGTACTGAAAATCACACCCAGATTGATGGGGCGTTGATTGCTGCTGATAACGGAAACCTGAAGCTGGACACTGGAACGCTAGGTTTCAGTGATATTGCCGGTAAGGATAAGGAACATGGTTACTACCTGAATGTTGGTGGCAGCTATAACCAGAGCGGTTCCGGTGGTACTGCTCAGGATCCTAGCCAGACGGGTAAAGGCGAGGAAGGGAAGACCGGCTGGAGTGTCAGTGGTTGGAACTACGAAAAAGACAAAGAGCAAATTGTCAGGGCAACCGTAGGTGCAGGGGACATCATTGTCCGTAAGGACGCCGAAACAGGTGCAGACTCAACCCAAGGACTTAACCGCGATGTCGGAAAGGCATACGAGGTAACCAAAGATAAAGAAAGCCGGACGGACCTGTACGCTTCGGGGACGTCAGTAGGGGCTGTACTGGATCCCGGTAAAACCTATGACCAGTGGAAACGGAATGTTTCGCTATATGGGGAGAATAGCGTGGAGGCACTCAGGAGTCTTAAAGACCTCCTAGGTACCACCGTATTTCTCGCCTTAAATGTAGAAAAAATCAATCAGGCTAGTTTGAATGCGAACGATGTAATCAACTTTAATCGCAATCTCCGCTATCTCTCCAGTAAGGACCAGGCGAGAAGAGAGGAGGCTGTTGGGTATCTATTTGCTGGAAAAAAATTTGATCAGCTAGATCCTAAAGCTAAGAATTTCTTTTCTGGTATTGCAGAGCTGGCTGGTCAAGATCCAAGGAAAGCTATCGCTTTCATGCTAGTGATTGCACGCTCTCAGAACCCTCAAGGGCTTAACCAGCAGGGTTTCGCTTCAGTTGCATCTGGTGCAGTGGTCGCAGGTGTGGCGTTAATTCTAGTAGCTGCTGGGACCTCTCCAGAAAACCAGGCCAAGATGAGTGAGGCGGTGAACGCTGCCATCCATAAGGCTGGCGAGGGCACGGATGCGTTGAGGGAGGTGCAGGTTAGGCTGGCTGTTGAGCTGGTGAAGATTTACTGGACAACGTTCCCTGTTCATCTGCTTGATGATGAAAGCCGTGCGCTGGTCAACCCGATTTTGGACGGGCAAGGCTCCAACCCGGCGAGTGGTGGGTATGCTGCTGGGGGCCAGCCAACGGCAGTACCTACTACCGGTGGCAGCCAGATTGTGGATCCAAGGGGAGAAAGCTACATCTCTCCAGCAGGTGATAGCGATCTACCTTCACCAGGTAATGTGTACAGCAGTGGTGGTGTTAAAATTACACACGGAGAGCATGCTAAAATTAGGGGCGGCGAGGGGCGAGCAACAGGTGCGGTAATCAATGATGTTCAAATATCGCGGCCGGCAGATATTCTTCTTCAAGATGATGGGCGTTGGGTTGTTAGAGGTCCTAATGGTCGCATCCATATTTTGGAAGCTGATGGAGAGCTTGTTACCACTTATAGCAATCCGGAGCGTAATACAAATAATCGAATTATGGAGGGTCGATGGATTAGGCCGACTCAGGATGAGTTAAGGAAGTTTAGTGAGCAGTTCTCTGATTATGTGAGGTGGTGATTGTGGAGATTTTGAAAAAAGAGTGCGTGGGTAGCGTGACGCTTTTTGATCTTAAAGTGTCGGAAGGGGAGTTGATGGTTTATGCTGATTGTATGCGGGTTGTCATGGAAAAATTTGATGATTGTGAAATATCGGATATGACAATTTGTGAGTCAAGGAAGGAGATTTCTTATTTTTTAGCTGAAGTAAAAAAAACATTGAAGGAAATGGTGTGTCAAGAGTTTTTGGAGGATCGATTTAAAGATTGAGGAGCGGGGTGGGAGAAACGGAGACGAATCGCTCTTATTGGCGAATGGTGGATATGCTGCTGGTAGGCTGCCAACTGCGGCGTCCAACACGGGAGCAGCCAAATTCTGCAACCTTCGGGCGGCGACTATTCTACTCATATCGTTGATCTTCCTTCTTCCGGTACGATGAGTCAGGAGTCCTGTTCATTATTTTCATAGTGAAAGTGGGAAGATTTTGATGTGAAAGCTAAACCTAATTGTAGTAATTGAGTGGGTAGTGATTCTTTGGTTTTAGAGATCTTTAAGATTGAGGAGGCTGCTAGGTTTTTGTCTGCTCTCTCTATAGGTTTGTTAACGTCGGTGCGTAGTGGGGCATGTCTTTGAATGAGGCGGAACAGCTGCTTTTTACTCCCTGGGCTTCGAGGGTGCTCGGTGATAAGGGGATCTTGGAAATAAGTCAGCTTGTTATGGATTGTTGTGAGTTGGAGGATGTTCTCAGTTTGGTGTCTGATCGATTTGATGAAAATATTCAAATAATGATTGATAAATATTTGGATTTTTTAAATAATTCAAAATCCAGAGCGACTGATCAGAGGCTTATGGTTTTGAGGTGATAAATATAGTGACCAACTATTCTCGGATGCCTCGATAGGTAATTTCGACACCATCGCTCGCTCGTAAGTAGTCTTGATGATTTCGAGAGTGCTCTGTCGGAGTGGAAGAAATTTATTGTCTCCGGCTGCTCCCCGCCTTAGGCACTGTACGAAAAGAAATGTCGTAGACACCGCCGCCAGCA
>NZ_AQOH01000056.1 GCF_000364705.1 Pseudomonas fuscovaginae SE-1
GAGGGGGGGGAGCCTGTGGCGCCAGCGGCGGGCGCCGTGGCGCCTGTTGCCGCGTCAGTTGCCGCAACCCAGCCCGTCGCTGCCGTCGAGGCGGTTGTGCCGGCGGTCGAAGCGCCTGCCCCCCCTGCGCGGGTGACGGCCCCCGCCGCCGAGTCGACCCCGCCGGTCGCTCCCGTCGAGGCCGTTGCCTACACCCCGCCAGCGGTCACGCCTGCGCCCGAGCCGGTGCTCTCCGAGTCCCCGTCTGAGGTCCTCCCGCTGGCCGCCGCACCTGCGCCCGAAACGGCACCGCAGGCAGAGGCCGCGGCCGGGCCGAAGTCTGAGCCCGGGCTCGCCGATCAGCCCGAAGTGGTCACTCCCGCTCCGGCTCCGGCGCTGGCCTTCCTCGACAGCCTGCCGCTGCCGCCGGTGATGGCGGAAGCGCTGGCGGCGGTGCACCCCGAGGATAACGATCAGGATGTGCTCTATGCCCTGCCGGAGTCGCCGGAGCCGTCCTACAGTTCGGTGGCCGAGCACATCGAGTCGACGCTGCTCGGCCTGCTGGACGAGCTGTCGTTGCCCGAACGCCACCGGCCGCACGCCGAAGGCATGCGCCATCGCCTCGAACATGGATTGAACTGGTACGAACTGCTGCCGATCCTCGACGATCTGGCCGTACTGATGCTGGCGATCAACGACAGTGGGCAGCATGAGTTCGAGGTTTACCTCAAGCAGCTCAACGAGCGCCTGGAATCCTTCCAGAGCAATTTGCGGGCGGCCAGTGAAGGTCATGCCGAAGGCCGTTCGGCGGCCAACGACCTGCACAGCCAGTTGCGCGAGCACGTCGACGGCCTGCAGAGCAGCGTCCAGGCCGCAGCCGACCTCGACAGCCTCAAGCATGTCCTGGAAAACCGTCTCGAAGACCTGCTGGGTACCATGGACAAGCACCAGCAGGAACGCGATATCCGCGAGCAGGAAGTCGCCGCGCGCCTGCAGAGCCTGTCCGAGCGGGTGGCGCACATGGAGCAGGAAGCCCAGGGCTATCGCGATCACCTCGAGGAGCAACGGCAGAAGGCCCTGATCGACCCGCTCACCGGCCTGCCGAACCGCGCCGCCTGGGGCGAGCGCCTGGATCATGAGGTCGCGCAGTGGCAGCAGCATGGCAACACCCTGCTGATCGCCATTCTCGACCTCGACCACTTCAAGCGCATCAACGACAGCTACGGTCACCTGGCTGGCGACAAGGTGCTGAAGATCATTGCCACCGTGCTGCGCAAGCAATTGCGCGGCAGCGACTTCATCGCCCGTTTCGGCGGTGAGGAGTTCGTCCTGCTGATGCCGGCGACGCCGGTGGCGACCGGTCTCAAGCTGGCCGAGAACCTGCGCGCGGCCATCGAGGCCTGCCCGTTCCACTTCAAGGGCGAACGGGTGACCATCACCGTTTCCCTCGGGGTCTCGGCGTTCAAGGCCGGCGAACGTAGCGATCATGTGCTCAAAAGAGCCGACGAGGCGTTGTATCGGGCGAAAAACGGCGGGCGTAACCGGGTGGAGCTGGGCTGAACCGCAGCTGTCGTTTTGTCACGGAATCTTGCTTTGGTCGGTGTCGGGGGCCGGGGTACGTTATGCTAGAGCGTTACTGCCCTGGTTTTCGTTGCATATGAAACTGCTTCCTCTCCTCATCGCGGGCCTGTTGCTCGCGGGCTGCACCAGCGGCCCGCGCATCGACACCAGCCACCCTTCGGTCAACCACGACAGCCGCGCACAGTTCGTCATCGTCCACTACACCTCGGCGAACATGGAAAACTCGCTGCGCCTGCTGACCCATGGCCAGGTCAGCAGCCACTACCTGATCGGCGACAACAACCCGGCCACGATCTACAAGCTGGTCGATGAAAGCCGGCGGGCCTGGCACGCCGGCGAAAGCGAGTGGCAGGGGCGTACCTGGCTTAACTCCAGTTCCATCGGCATCGAGATCGTCAACCCGGGGTTCCGCGATACGCCCACGGGCCGCGTCTGGTACCCCTACAGCGAGGCTCAGATCCAGGCGTTGATCATCCTGCTCAAGGACATCGTCAAGCGCAATAATATCGAGCCACGCCATGTGATCGGCCACAGCGATATCGCGCCGATGCGCAAGCAGGACCCGGGCCCGCTGTTTCCCTGGAAACGCCTGGCCGCCGAGGGCCTGGGTGTCTGGCCCGATGAGCAGGCGGTGGCACGCCAGCAGCAGGTGTATGCGTACCAGTTGCCGAGTGCCAGCTGGTTCCAGCAGCAGTTGCGCTACCTGGGCTATACCACCACGCCGCAGACCGGAGACTGGGACCAGGGCACACGCTACGCTCTGGCGGCGTTCCAGATGCATTTCCGCCCGGCGCGCTTCGATGGCGTGGCCGATGCGCAAAGCGCGGCGATCCTGCAGGTGCTCAATCGGTCAAAATAACGTCACCGCCGGACGGTCCGGGCGATTCTGCCAATCAGTTGCTATAACTCATTGGTAATCCTTCGGATATTCCATGATGCCGGCCCCCCGAGAGACGTTGCGCGCCTGGTTTCATCGTCCCTGGTCGCAGGCATTGCTGGCTGCGCTGTTCAGTGCCGTCCTGTTGCTGAGTGGCAGCCTGGGCGTGGTCGTGCGCCAGGTCCGACAGCAGGAAAGCGAGCAGATGAATGCCCAGGGCCGGCGTTTCCTGGAGCGCCTGGAGCAACTGTTCGGCCAGTTGCGCGAGGGTCTCGATGTGCTCGAGGCCCAGCCGCTGAGGGGCTGTGACGGGCGAATGATCGAAACCCTGCAGCAATTGAGTTTCAGCTACCGCTTCATCTACGAAGCCTTCTACGTCGACGCCAGCGAGTCCTGTTCCAACTGGCGGCGCCAGGACTCGCAGGTCTCCTATCGTGAGCCGGACATCCGTGGTCCGACCTACAGCTACTGGCTCAACACGTCGACCGAGCCCAACGATAACCTGGCGGCACTGATGCTCGGACGTGGCAATTTTCGGGTCTCGACCTCCCGCGGCCACCTGAGCGATGTCGTCGAGCTGCCGCCCGGGGCGAGCCTGCTGGTGGTCGTCAATCATGGCCGGCGGGCGATCCCGGTTCTCGGACCCTTGCAGAGCTGGCCGCCGCAGGGCTGGACCGCCCGGGGTCGCGATCCGTTGCTGACCACCGACCGCGAGCTGATCTATCGTATGCCCACCAGCACCCCCGAGTACCAGTTGGTGATGGTCGCGCCGCGCAGTGCGATGCAACTGCGCTTCAGTCCGCTCTGGTGGTGGCTGCTGCCCGCCAGCCTGATGATCGCCGCCTGCATCGGCGGTTTGATCCTGCAACTGGCCCGGCAGCGTCAGTCGCTCAACGGCGAGTTGCAGGGTGCGCTGCGCCGCGGGGAGATGCAGGTGCTCTACCAGCCGATCTTCGATCTCGGCAGCCGGCATTGCGTCGGTGCCGAGGCGCTGGTGCGGTGGCGGCGTCCGGACGGCACGCTGACCAGCCCCGACCTGTTCATTCCCCTGGCGGAAGATACCGGGCAGATCCGCCAGATCACCGATTTCGTCCTGCAACGCCTGCTGGAACAGCTCGGGCAGACGCTGCGGGCCAATCCCCAGTTGTATATCTCGGTCAACCTGGCGGCCTGCGATGTGATGGTGCCGCGCGTCGGCGAAGTCATCGGCCGGCTGCTGCGGGCGTACCGGGTGGCGCCGCGGCAGATCGCCTTCGAAGTCACCGAGCGTGGCCTGATCGACGTGGTGGTGGCCCGGGACAACCTCCAGGCCCTGCGCAATCTCGGGCACCAGGTGCTGATCGACGATTTCGGCACCGGCTATTGCAGCCTCGCCTACCTGCAGACCCTGCCGGTGGATTGCCTGAAGATCGACAAGGCGTTCATCGATGCCCTCGGCCATGACGCGGCCAGCAGTGGCGTGGCGCCGCATATCATCCGCATGGCCCATGCCCTGCAATTGCGGGTGATTGCCGAGGGTATCGAGTACGAATCCCAGGCCATGCTGCTCAGCAGCGAAGGCGTCAGCTACGGTCAGGGCTGGCTGTTCGCCCAGGCACTGACCGCGGTGCAGTTCATCGAGATGATCAGCCGTGGCCGGCGCCTGGCGAGCCGCCGGCTGGATGACGAGGCCTGAACGGCGCAGGTCCCGGTGTCCAGGGTGGCCAGTTCGCTTACCCAACTGCGGCCCCGGTCTTCGCCAGGTGGCGTTGCCATTCCTCGCTGTAGCCCTGCCACGACTCGTCATGTCGTCTTGCCTGGCAAACCCTTGGACTCGAATTCAAGTATTCGAATCAACCGTACAGGACACTAGACGGGCAGCGCCATGTAGAACTGGGTGCCCTGCCCCGGCCGCGAATAGACGCCCATGCGTCCGCCATGCAACTGGACGATTTCCTTGCACAGCGCCAGGCCCAGGCCCGCTCCTCCCTTCTTGCGCCCGACCTGGACGAAGGGTTCGAAGATCCGCCCCTGCTGGCCGTAGGCGATACCTTCACCGTTGTCTTCGACACTGATGATCACCCGTTCGCCATGGCGTCGCGCCTGCAGGCGGATCTGCCCGGCACTGGCGGTATGGCGCAGGGCATTGCCGATCAGGTTGTCGAGCACTCGCTCCAGTTGCGCCTGGTCCGCATGCAGGCGGGGCAAGGGTGGCTGGATCTCGGTCAGCAGGTCGATGCCCTGCTCCCGGGCCTCTGCGGTGAAGCGTTCGCGGGCCTTGTCCAGCAGTTGGCCGATGTCGCAGGGAGCCAGCGTGAGCTTCTGCAGGCCGTTCTGGTAGCGCGAGAAGTTCAGCAGGTCGTTGATCAGTTGCATCAGCCGCTGCATCTCCTCGTTGACCGTGCTGAGCAGGTCCGCCTCGCGCGATTCGGCATCGAAATGCACGCGCTCCTGCAGCAGCCCGAACGCCATGTGCATGCCGGTCACCGGCGTGCGCAACTCATGGGAGGCACGCAGGACGAATTCGCTGCGCACCCGTTCGAAGGCGCGCTGTTCGGTGACGTCGTGCAGCACCATCACTGCACCGAGGATGTGGCCCTGGGGGTGACTGACCGGTGTCAGGCTGTAGGTCAGCAGGCGGGATTCGCCGTCGACCTCGACCTCGAGGTCTTCCGGTGCCCGTTCCAGGCTGCCGCCGCGCAGGATCAGGCTCAGTTGCTCGTCGAGTTCCGGACGGCCGAGGGCCTCGCCCAAGCCCTGGCCGAGGCGCTCGGCATCCCAGCCCAACTGGCGCTGGGCTACCGGGTTGAGGTGTTCCAGGTGACCCTGGCGATCGATCATCAGCAGTCCGTCGTCGATGCTGTCGAGCACCGATTGCAGCCGCTGCTGGCCGGCCAGCAGTTCGTCGATGTTGGTTGCCTGGTGCTGGCGCAGTGCCTCGGCCATGAGGCCGAAGCGCCGGGTCAGCTGGTTCATCTCGGTGGCCGAGGAGATCGGCAGGGTCACCTCGAAGTCGCCCTGGCCGACCCGGTCCGCCGCCTTGGCCAGCGCCTCGATAGGGGCGCCGATGCGCTGGGCGATACCGTGGGCAGTGATGAAGCCGATGATCAGCACCGCCAGGGCGACCAGTCCGAGCAGCCCGGCGATCAGCATGGCGCTGCCGCGGGCGGAGCTTTCCGCGTTGCTGATATCGTCCAGGGCCTCCTTGTGTGCGCTGAGAAGGCCGTTGCGCAGGGTGTTGAAGCGGGTGATGAGTTCGCTGTTGCTGGTCTTCGTATCGGGGGAGTCGGAGGCCTGCAGGAAGTTTTCGTAGTCGATCCGGGCCTGGGCGAAGCCGCCGCGCAGGTGTTTGTTCTGTTCGTGCCGGATACCTTCTTGGAGCAACTGCCAATATTGCTCACGTGAAGCCTGCAAGGCGGCCTGGTCGGGATGTTCGCTGAGCATCATGGCCAACTGGTCGCCCAGGCTCTGGCGCATCTTGAGACCCAGGTCGAGGGTGATGAAGTTGTCGCGGATCAGTGACTCCTGGCTCTTGGCCATTTGCACCACGCTGAACAGTCCCAGCAGCAGCCCCAGCAAGGCCACGGTCATCAGTGCCGAAATGCTCAGGAACAGACGGGTGCGCAGCTTCATCGCAAGCTTCATGGGGTGGGCTCACAGGTTGTACTGTTTGCGTTTGCGGTACAGCGTCGAGGCGTCGATGCCCAGGGTCTTGGCGGCCTGGTCGAGGGTGTCGCTGGTGGCCAGCACCGCGCCGATATGGGCTTTCTCCAACTCGTCCAGGCTCATCGGCGCACCGATGCGCGGGGCATTGTTGACCGGTTGCTCGCCCATGCCCAGGTGGCTGACCTCCACCCGTTCCTGAGGGCAGATGATGCTGGCGCGCTCGATCACGTTGCGCAGCTCGCGGATATTGCCCGGCCAGCGGTAGTTGACCAGTGCCTCGCGGGCCTCCTCGCTGAAGCCGCGGGCCGGCCGGGCGTATTCCTTGACGAAACGCGCGAGGAAGCGGTCGGCCAGGGCCAGGATGTCTTCGCTGCGCTCGCGCAGGGGCGGCAGATGCAGGGTGATGACATTGAGGCGATAGAGCAGGTCCTCGCGAAAGCGCCCTTCGCGCGCCATGTCTTCCAGGTTGAGATTGGTGGCGGCGAGGATGCGCACATCGGCCCGACGGGTCACCGGGTCGCCGACCCGCTCGTATTCCTTGTCCTGGATGAAGCGCAGCAGCTTGGGTTGCAGGGTCAGGGGGAAGTCGCCGATCTCGTCGAGGAACAGCGTGCCGCCGTCGGCCTGGTTGACCCGCCCGAGCGTGCTTTCGCTGGCACCGGTGAAGGCGCCGCGGCTGTGGCCGAACAGTTCGCTTTCCATCAACTCGGCGGTCAGCGACGGGCAGTTGATGGTGACGCAGGATTTTTTCGCGCGCTTGCTCCAGCCGTGGATGGCCCGGGCCAACTCGCCCTTGCCGGTGCCGGACTCGCCAAGTATCAGGATGTTGGCGTCGGTGCCGGCGACCTGGCGGGCGGTTTCCAGCACCACCATCATCGCCGGGCTGTGGGAGTCGAGGCCGTCCTTGGGCTTGCGCACTTCGCCCTCGAGCGCTTCCAGGCGCGCCGAGAGTTGCCTTACCTCCAACTGCTTGGCCGTGGCCAGGCGCAGTTGGTCGGGGCTGCAGGGCTTGACCAGGTAGTCCGCGGCGCCGGCCTGGATCGCGTCGACGGCGGTATCCACCGCCGAGTGCGCGGTGACGATCACCACCCGCATCCACGGTGCCTGGATGCGCATCTGGGCCAGCACGTCGAGGCCGTTGTCCTCGCCCAGGCGCAGGTCGAGGAAGCACAGGTCGAACACCTGGCGCTGCAGCAGGGTATCGGCCTGGGCCGCGCTGTTGGCCGTGGCGACGCTGTAGCCCTCGTCCTCCAGGCAATAGCGGAAGGTGCGAAGGATGGCGGACTCGTCATCCACCAGCAGAATACGGCCTTGGTGTTCCGGGGCTGATTCCATCACCCGCGCTCCTTATATATGTGTGTGTTGCCGGTGTACCCCGGGCGATTCGGGCAGCTTGCATGGTCTGTTCTGATCGCTACCTGCGCATGCAGGGTAACCATCCCCGGCGCTGTTTGCTAACCCGCTGATTTGAGGAATTTTTCATCGTCTCAGCTTCCGACAACCGACATTCCGGCAAATTCCGGCGGATTTGCCACGGGGCTCTCCGGCATCTTAGGCGCTGTCCCGTGGGGCTGTCGTGCATTGTGCACGACGCCAACCCGGGGGATCGTGCAGGATGCTACTCCGGTGTTTCGGTATTTGTTTATAACTACCTGATTTTATTGGTTTTTATCTGACAAAAAAATTGGCATGCGCTCTGCAATGTACCTCTTACACGAGGTTGGGTCGGCGTCGTGCCATTCCAGCCAGAAACAAAGATAAAGACAGTGTCGGAGGAGTTTCAGGATGAGTCGCCAACTTGCCGTCCCATTGCGTATTTCGTCGCTCCACGTGCAGCAGGCGCTGTTCGCTCTCCTCGCGCTGGTCATCACGCTGATTGTCGGCCAGGCGTTCATGCGCTGGACCCAGCCGACAGTCGAGCATCAGCGAGTGTTCTTCCAGGCTCCCGTGCAAACCCACTTCAGCGCCATCGGCAGTGCGTCGAGCGACCCGGTCGCCTATCGCCTGACGGCGGTGGAGCAAGCCGAACCCCTGGACGACCTGCCACGCCAGGATCGTTGGGTGTTCTAGGCAGGACGCGCCGGCCACCGGGTGCGGCGTGGTAACCCGCAGTAAAAGGCAGCAGCCATACATCGCAGGACCAAGGTAAGGAGAGTCATCATGCTGAGTTGGGCAATCACATTCCTGATCATTGCCATTGTCGCCGCTGTACTGGGCTTCGGTGGTATCGCCGGCACCGCCACAGGTATCGCCAAGATTCTCTTTGTCGTGTTCCTGGTGATGTTCATCGCTTCGTTCCTGTTCGGTCGTCGCGGTCGAGGCTGATCATGGTCAAGCCAACCCTGAAAATCGCGGCCGCCGCCTTACTGCTGGCCGCCAGCGCCGGGGCGCTGGCGGCCAACGACGGCCAGGCGCGGGTCAACGAGCTGTTGAGTTCGGCGCCCGAGTACCGCGAAGCCTGGCAGGACGTGGTGCGCAAGGAAGAACGCCTGCCCGAGTGGGTGATGAACCTGTCGGGCAGTTCCGAGCAGATGACCGCGGTCGAGGAGGATGGCGACAAGTATCTGGTCGGTCCGCTCTGCGAGACTGCGGACAGTTGCCGCACCAAGCGGCTGATCGTCGCCTTCAGCTTCGACAGGAAGCACGCCTACGCGATGCTGGTGGAAGTACCCGCAGGCCTGCCCGCCGACAAGTCGCCGACCCGCCACGCCGACTACCGCTTCCTCGGCAAGCCCGACGAAGGCATGCAGGGGCTGCTGAGGGAGCAATTGAAGAAGGATCCGAACTGGTACTGAGTTCGACGCATTGAAAGAGCAGAAGCTCGTCGAGGGCTTCTACCCCTGCATCGCCCGAGGACGGCGAATGCATGACCAGGGGGCCGGGATGCTCTGATTGTTGCAGGATCGGAGCGACCTACGGGTACAGGGAGTGCCTGCGCAAGGGCCGGGTCAGGTGAAGGCGGCGGTCGGCAAGCCGTGGGGCGGTCCCCGCGGTTTGCCACTGCTGTCGTCTTATGTCGTTTGGACATGAAGTGCGGATTCGTATCGGATCCAATATCGCTGTGACCGTACATCCAGAAAACCTTTTTTCATTGTTCTGGTCAAAGGCCCGATCTGTAGGGTTTTTCGAATATTTCCAGTCGGGTTTACCCATTCCCCGAGTGATATGAATCGCTCCATGAAGGCCGGATTACGGCCATCACGACGGCAGAAATGACCTCTTTGCCTAGCCTTGAAATGGCCTATTGTCGAACAAAACTCATGCCGATTCGGCATGGGGTAGACGGTTACGGCATTAGACGTGCCTCCCCCGCGCCGCAATAGTTGCGCCTTTTTTCGCCAGCCAGCGAGCTCCCGGCTTGTCGGCGGTGACCTTCCATGGAGGGCAGATGGGGACTTCCCGCATGCCTGGGCGTGCTGGCAGGACGCATTGGCCCGAGTCCACTTGAAGTAAGGGTAATAAGATGAAGAAGGCAAAGCTCAGCCTCGCCTGGCAGATCCTCATCGGTCTGGTACTGGGGATTGCACTCGGCGCGCTGCTCAACCATTTCAGTGCGGAAAAGGCCTGGTGGATCAGTAACGTGCTGCAACCGGCAGGCGATATCTTCATCCGCCTGATCAAAATGATCGTGATCCCGATCGTCATTTCCTCGCTGATCGTCGGCATCGCCGGTGTCGGTGATGCGAAGCAGTTGGGGCGCATCGGTCTCAAGACCATCATCTACTTCGAGATCGTCACCACCATCGCCATTCTCGTCGGCCTGGTGCTGGCCAACGTGTTCCACCCGGGCGCCGGCATCGACATGAGCACCCTGGGCACCGTGGACATCTCCAAGTACAAGGCCACCGTCGCCGAGGTGCAGCATGAGCATGCGTTCATCGAGACCATCCTCAACCTGATCCCGTCGAATATCATCGCCGCCATGGCCCGTGGCGAGATGCTGCCGATCATCTTCTTCTCGGTCATTTTCGGTCTGGGTCTGTCGAGCCTGCAGGCCGAACTGCGCGACCCGCTGGTGAAGATGTTCCAGGGCGTCTCGGAAACCATGTTCAAGGTCACCCACATGATCATGAACTATGCGCCGATCGGTGTGTTCGCCCTGATCGCCGTGACCGTGGCCAACTTCGGCTTCGCTTCGCTGTTGCCGCTGGCCAAGCTGGTGGTGCTGGTCTACGTCGCCGTCTTCCTGTTCGCCTTTGTCGTGCTCGGCCTGATCGCGCGCCTGTTCGGTTTCTCGGTGATCCGGCTGATGCGCATCTTCAAGGACGAACTGATCCTGGCCTATTCCACCGCCAGCTCGGAAACCGCGTTGCCGCGGATCATCGAGAAGATGGAAGCCTATGGCGCGCCGAAGGCCATCTGCAGCTTCGTGGTGCCGACCGGCTACTCGTTCAACCTCGACGGTTCGACGCTGTACCAGAGCATTGCGGCGATCTTCATCGCCCAGCTCTATGGCATCGACATGTCCATCAGCCAGCAATTGCTGCTGGTGGTGACCCTGATGGTGACCTCCAAGGGCATTGCCGGCGTACCGGGTGTTTCCTTCGTGGTGCTGCTGGCGACTCTGGGCAGTGTCGGCATTCCGCTGGAGGGCCTGGCCTTCATCGCCGGTGTCGACCGCATCATGGACATGGCGCGTACCGCCCTGAACGTGATCGGCAACGCCCTGGCCGCCCTGGTCATCGCCCGCTGGGAAGGCCTGTATGACGATGCCAAGGGCGAGCGCTACTGGAACTCGCTGCCGCACTGGCGCAGCAAGGCCTGATTGACGCCGATTGTTCCCACGCTCTGCGTGGGAACACCTCATCGGACGCTCCGCGTTCCGCTTCAGCCTGGCGACGCGGAGCGTCGAGGGCTGCATTCCCACGCAGAGCGTGGGAACGATCGAATCTCTGTGTGGGAACGATCGAATCATCTCTGATCGGATGACAGACCCCGGACTCTCCGGGGTTTGTTGTTTCTGGCCCGACCGTTATCATTCGCCGCATCTTCCAGGAGTTTTCCCGATGCTCAATGGCCTGTGGCTTGGCTTTTTCGTGGTGGCGACCGTTTCGGCGCTGGCGCAATGGCTGGTGGGTGGCAATCACGCGATCTTCGCCAGCATGGTCGAAAGCATCTTCGCCATGGCCAAGCTGTCGGTGGAGGTCATGGTCCTGCTGTTCGGTACCCTGACGCTCTGGCTCGGCTTTCTGCGCATCGCCGAAAAGGCCGGGATCGTCGACTGGCTGGCCAAGGCCCTCGGTCCGCTGTTCAGCCGACTGATGCCGGAAGTGCCACGCGGTCACCCGGCCATCGGCCTGATCACCCTCAACTTCGCCGCCAACGGCCTGGGCCTGGACAACGCCGCCACGCCCATTGGCCTGAAGGCCATGCGCGCGCTGCAGGAGCTCAACCCGAGCCAGACCGTGGCGAGCAATGCGCAGATCCTGTTCCTGGTGCTCAACGCCTCGTCACTGACCCTGTTGCCGGTGACCATCTTCATGTATCGCGCCCAGCAGGGCGCTCCGGACCCGACCCTGGTGTTCCTGCCGATCCTGCTGGCGACCAGCGCCTCGACCCTGGTCGGCCTGCTGTCGGTGGCGGTGATGCAGCGCCTGCGGCTGTGGGATCCGGTGGTGCTGGCCTACCTGGTGCCGGGCGCGCTGATCCTCGGCGGTTTCATGGCGGTGCTGGCCGGCCTCTCGGCCACCGCGCTGGCGAGCCTGTCGTCGATCCTCGGCAACCTGACGCTGTTCGGCTTGATCATGCTGTTCCTGGTGATCGGCGCCTTGCGCAAGGTGAAGGTCTACGAGGCCTTCGTCGAGGGCGCCAAGGAAGGTTTCGACGTGGCGAAGAACCTGCTGCCGTACCTGGTGGCGATGCTCTGCGCGATTGGTGTGCTGCGCGCGTCCGGGGCGCTGGATTTCGGTCTCGACGGCATTCGCCATCTGGTGCAGTGGGCCGGTTGGGACACGCGTTTCGTCGACGCGCTGCCGACGGCGATGGTCAAGCCGTTCTCCGGCAGTGCCGCGCGGGCGATGCTGATCGAAACCATGAAGACCCAGGGTGTGGACAGCTTCCCGGCGCTGGCGGCGGCGACCATCCAGGGCAGTACCGAGACCACGTTCTATGTGCTGGCGGTGTACTTCGGCGCGGTGAACATCCAGCGCGCCCGGCATGCGGTGGGCTGTGCCCTGCTGGCGGAGCTGGCCGGGGTGGTGGCGGCGATCGGGGTTTGCTACTGGTTCTTTGGCTGAGGCCAACGCTGGCTTTGGTGGCGAGCGGGCTTGCCCGCGCTGGGCTGCAAAGCAGCCCCAACATCAGAAAACCCGGTGTATCTGACCGAGCAAGGTGTCTGGCTTTAGGGCTGCCGCGCATCCCAGCGCGGGCAAGCCCGCTCGCCACAGGAGTCTTCAGCGTTTAGCTGAAATCTGGCCCTGCTGCACCGCCCAGCCGATCACCTGCGTGGTCAGCCTGTCCCCGGCCTGGCCAAAGCTGGCCACCACGCCCGGCACCTGCTTGTCGCCCAGCGGCTGACGCACTTCGAAGCGGCGGCTGGCGAGAATCCGCTGGTCGCTGTCGCGCACCAGCCGCGCATCCAGGCGGATCACCACCTCGGCGTCCTGCCCGTGATATTCGGTCTGGAACGCCTGCAACTCGCCACCCAGCTCGAAGTCCGCACGCAGGTTGCTGTCATCGGTACTCAGCAGGCGTACCCGGCCATCACGCTGGAATGCATCGAGCAGTCGGTTGCGCAGCAGCACCGGCGCCGGGTCGCTCCAGCGCGAGGCCTTGTAGTGGCTGATCAGGTCGCCCTGGGGGATGACGGCGATGTCCGGACTGTTCAGGGCCTCACCGGCGATCGGCTTGGCGATCCGCAGCGACCAGCCGACTGGCTGGACCGCTGATGCCGCCGCGCTGCTCTGCGCGGTCGGCAGTCGGTAGACATCCACCGGCTCGGCTTCGGGCAGGATCGAGCAGGCGCTACCCAGGACCAGTCCGGCGATCAGGGTCAGGTAACTCAGGGCGCGATGGGCAAGCCTCATGGGGTGAATTCCTTGTTCTTGTCACGGCCCAGCAGGTAGCCGCTGGGGTTGGCGTTCAGGCGCTGCGAAACGGTCTTCAGGCTGCTCAGGGTCTCACGCAGTTCGCGGATCGCCGGGGCCAGCTCGTTGAGCCCCTGCAGGCCGCTGTTGACCGAGTCCTGGTTGGTGGCTAGCAGCTTGTCGAGCGTCGCGCTGCTGCGCTCCAGCGACTGCATGGCCCGCTCGGCACTGCCCAGGGCCTGGGTCCCCTGCTTGTCCAGCAGGTTGTTGGCGTTGCGCATCAGTTGTGAAGTCTGCTCCAGGGTGCCGCTGACCTGCTTGCCGACCTGGGTCATCTGCTGCAGGACCTGGCGGATGTCGTCGCGCTGGCCGGCGATGGCGCCGGTGGTCTGCCGCAGGTTGTCCAGGGTTTTGCTGACGTTCTCGACATTTTGCGGGGAAAACAGCTCGTTGGCATTGTGCAGCAACAGGTTGATGCCGCTCATCAGGTCGCTGCTGTCGCTGAGCAGGCGGGAAATCGGCGAGGGCGAGGCGATGATCTCCGGCAGCTTGCCGTCCTTGCCCTTGAGCTCGGGGCTCTGCGGCGTGCCGCCGCTGAGCTGGATCAGCGAGGTGCCGGTGATCCCGGTCAGGGCCAGCTTGGCCCGGGTGTCTTCCTTGATCGGGGTGTCGCCGACCAGGCGGATGCGCGCCAGTACCCGGCGCGGGTCCTGCGGATCGAGGCTCAGCTGCAGCACGTCACCGACCTTGATTCCGCTGTACTGCACCGGGCTGCCCCGTGACAGGCCGCTGACCGCCTCGTTGAAGACCACCTCGTAGTCCTTGAACGCGGTATCGACGCTGGACTTGGCCAGCCACAGGCCGAAGAGCAGCGCGCCGAGCACCACCAGTACGCTGAACAGGCCGATCATCACATGATGGGCACGGGTTTCCATCTCATCCCTCCTTGAGCGGTGTGGCCGCGTTGTAGGCGGCGCGGCCCCGTGGGCCGTGGAAGTATTCGTGAATCCAGGGGTGGTCGGTTTCGGCGACCCGATCGATCGCGTCGGCCACCAGCACGCGTTTCTGCGCCAGTACCGCGACCCGGTCGGTGATGGTGTAGAGGGTGTCGAGATCGTGGGTGATCAGGAACACGCTCAGGCCCAGGGCGTCGCGCAGGGTCAGGATCAACTGGTCGAAGGCGGCGGCGCCGATCGGGTCGAGGCCGGCGGTGGGCTCGTCGAGAAACAGGATGTCCGGGTCCAGGGCCAGCGCGCGGGCCAGGGCCGCACGCTTGATCATCCCGCCGGACAGCGAGGACGGGTACTTGTTGGCGGCCGACAGCGGCAGGCCGGACAGCGCCAGTTTCACGCAGGCCAGGTGCTCGGCGTCGGCCCGGCTGAGGCCGGCGTGCTCGATCAGCGGCAGGGCGACGTTCTCGACCACGGTCAGCGAGGAAAACAGTGCGCCCTGCTGGAACAGCACGCCAAAGCGCCGCTCGACCTGCGAGCGTGCCTGTTCCGGCAGGCTTGGCAGATCCTGGCCGAACACCCGCACCTGGCCGTCACTGGGTTGGCGCAGGCCGATGATGCTACGCATCAGCACCGACTTGCCGGTGCCGGAGCCACCGACCACCGCCATGATCTCGCCCTTGTACAGGTCGAGGTCGAGGTTCTCGTGCACGCTCTGCGCGCCGAAGCGATTGCACAGCCCGCGCACCTCGATCACCGCTTCGCTGGGCGGTCGCGTTGCCCGGCTCACCAGCCCATCTCCATGAAGAACAGCGCGGCGACGGCGTCGAGCACGATCACGATGAAGATCGACTGGACCACGCTGGAGGTGGTGTGGGCACCGACCGACGCGGCGCTGCCGCTGACCTTGAAGCCTTCCAGGCAGCCCACGGCGGCGATCAGGAAGGCGAAGAACGGTGCTTTCACCAGGCCGACGAGGAAATGCTGGATGCCGATGTCGGCCTGCAGCAGGGACAGGAACATCGCCGGCGAGATATCCAGCGACAGCGCGCAGACCACCCCGCCGCCGACGATGCCGCAGAGCATGGCGAGGAAGGTCAGCATCGGCAGGGCGATCAGCAGCGCCAGCACCCGCGGCAGCACCAGCAGTTCCATGGGATCGAGGCCGAGGGTGCGGATGGCGTCGATCTCCTCGTTGGCCTTCATCGAGCCGATCTGCGCGGTAAAGGCACTGGCGGTGCGGCCGGCCATCAGGATGGCGGTCAGCAGCACACCGAATTCACGCAGGAAGGAGAACGCCACCAGGTCGACGGTAAAGATGCTCGCACCGAAACTGGCCAGGACCGTGGCGCCGAGAAACGCCACCACGGCACCGACCAGGAAGGTCAGCAGGGCGATGATCGGTGCGGCGTCGAGGCCGGTCTGCTCGATATGCGCGACCATCGGCGTGAGGCGCCAGCGCGAAGGCCGCAGCAGGCCGCGGGCCAGGGTTTCGAGGATCAGGCCGACGAAACCGAGCAGTTGCTGGGTGTCCTGCCAGACCTTGTCCACGGCTCGGCCGATCCGTTCCAGCACTTGCATGCCGGCGGCCTGTTCCGGTTCCCTGACCGGTTCGCAGAAGTCGGCGAGCGAGCAATACACGGTCTGCAACAGCGCGCGGTCGGCGGCGGACAGGTGCTCGGCCTGATCGGCCAGGTGCCCCAGGCGCTGGGCCCCCAGCAGTTCCACCAGCAGCGAGGCTCCGGCGGTGTCGAGGGCGCCCAACTGGTCGAGGTCGACGGTGGTGTTGGCGTCGTAGTGGCCGATCAACCCGGCGCTGCGGCGCTTGAGTTCACTGTAGTGGGCCAGCGTCCAGTCGCCGCTGATCCGCAGGCGCGGTGGGCTCGTCGAGGTGTCCAGTTGGGCGTTGCCGGCCATCGTGCTGATGATCATGGGCTTCCGGGCGTAACAGGGGTTTATGCAAACCTCTGTAATAGCACGAGAGTCTGACAAATCACTAGGACCCTTGTGCGGTCTTTGCCGGGTCGATGATCTCGAAACGCAGCACGCCGAGCATCTGTCCGTCCTCGGTCAGCACCCGTACCAGCCAGCGGCCGCTCGGGTCGGCGGGGAAATTCTGTTTGTGTGTCCAGGCGCGGTAGCCTTCCTTGCGTCCACCGTGGATATCCAGGGCGATCCGGTCGACTTCGCGGCCATTGAATTCCCAGACATGGTAGATCCGCTCGTCCAGCCCGCGTGGCGCGTTGATCGAGGTGTAGGCGTAAAGCCCGCCGCTGCGCACCTGGGCGGCGTCGACCTGTTCCAGGCTGGCGCCGGGGGTGCGGTCCTGCAATTGGGTGGTCACCGCGACCTCGGTCATCCACAGGGTCGCTGGCGGTACCCAGGAGCGCAGCAGCCAGCCAGCGCCGCCGACGGCCAGGGTCACGCTGACCAGCATCAGCCAGCCACGCAGGCTGCGCAGCGGCAGGCTCACCGCCAGGCTCGGGATCGACAGCAGCAGCGCGGTGCCCAGGGCCAGCTTGTAGCTCTGGGCGGTGGTCAGGTGGAGGATGATCGGCAGCGCGGTGAGCATCGCGGCGAACAGTGTCAGGGTGTGCAGACCGAGCAGCAGCCAGCGCTTGGGGGCCAGCCATTTGTAGTACAGCGGGTCGGTGATCGACACCAGCGCCGCTGCGCCGAGCAGGCTGGTGAAGACCAGTTGGCCACTGTTCCAGGTGGTGGTGACGAAGAAGAACGGCAGGACGAAGAACAGGCTTTCCTGGTGGATCAGCTGAGTTGCGTAGCGCAGCAGCGGTTCGGGGATTTCGCGCTTGAACAGCCGGCTGAACAGTTGGGTCAGGGTGTTTTCCAGCATCAGCCAGACCCAGCTCAGCAGCAGTACGATGGCGATCAGGCTGGCCTTGCTCTGCTGGCGGTCGATGAGGATGAAGCTGGCGATCCCCGAGCAGAAGCCGAAGGCGGCGATGGCCCCCGGGTAACGCTTCATCAGTTCGAGGACGCGTTGGATGAGGAGGGTCAGCTGGGTCATGCGATGGTTCACTGGACTGGGGTACGAAATGGCCCGACACAATACAGTTTTAACGCAAGAGATGGGAGCAATCCCACTGCCTGGCGGTACCCCTTGCCTGATCGTTCCCACGCTCCGCGTGGGAACGCAGCCTGTGACGCTCTGCGTCACAAGAGCAGACGCCGAGCGTCCAGGAAGGCATTCCCACGCTGAGCGTGGGAACGATCGGACATGGAGGTGCTGTCAGTGCCGGCGCCAGGCTCGCCAACCCAGCGGGATCATGATCAGCAAGGCCAGCAGCCCCACCCCCAGCCACATCAACTGATCATAGCTGAGCAGCGGCTTTTCGATCCGCAGGTAGCCCGGTTGCTCGAACAATTTGCGCATGGCCTGGTCGGCCTGCTTGAGTGTCACCGCCTGCAGGGCCTTGGCCGGGTTGCTGAAGTGGCCGTCCTCGTAATCGCCCAGGGCGCCCCAGTAGTAGTCGGCCAGCGCGCTGTTGCCCTGCACCGCCCAGGCCTGACGGGCGATCGCGGCCTGTTGCAGGCGGGCGAAGGTGGCCGGGTCGAGGCCGTCCCGGAGCAACTGGGCCTTCAGGTCGGCCAGCACCTGTCTGGCCTGTGCGAGATTGTCCCGTTCGACATCGGCATTGAGACTGAAGAAACCGATGCCACCGAGCACTTCGCGTTCGCTCCACGGACCGTACGACAGGCTGTGGGCCAGCCGCAACTGGCGATACAGCGCCCAGTCCAGATAGTCCTTGAGCAGGTCGAGGGCCGCGTCGGGCTGGTCCTCCTGTACCGGTTCGGGAAACAGCCAGTGGATCTTCGCGCCGTTGCCGACCCAGCCCCGGATCAGGTCGCGTTCGGCGGCGGCATGCTGCAGGATCTGCGGCAGCGGCAGGTGGTCGTTGGGTTCGACCGGTTCCAGCGCGCCGAAGGTTCGATCCAGGTAGGCCGGCAGCAGGCGGTCGAGCTCGCCGACCATGATCAGGGTCATGTTGTTCGGCGCATACCAGTTTTTGCGCAGCGCCTCCAACTGTTTCCGGGTCAGGTCCGCGACCCCTGCCCGCTCGCGGCATTTCAGCCCGAGTTCGACGGCCAACTGCTCACTGCTGCGATGGCCGGTCTGCTGAATGTCCAGCCAGCGCTGCAGGTGCGAGTAGTGTCCGCCGTCCTCGCGCTCGACCACCTGCTTGGCGGCGGCGATGTCGGCATCGCTGAAACGGGTCCTGGTCAGCACGGCGAGCAGCAGGTCGAGAATCTTGCGCTGGTTGTTGGCCGGCGCCTCGATCACGAAGGTGGTGTCGGCATCGCTGGTGTAGGCGTTCCACTCGCCGCCCAGGGCCTGCATGCGTTCTTCCAGGCCGCCCTCGCCGCCAGCGTCGATGCCGCTGAACAACAGGTGTTCGAGCAGGTGCGGCAGCTCCTTGTCGGCACAGGCGAAATCGTCGAAGCCGACCCCCACCACCAGCCGGATCGACACGTGCCCACGCTCGTTGCCCGGCTTGAGCAGCAGTTGCAGGCCATTGGGCAATTGATAGCCCTCGACCTGGAAGCGATCAAGGGCCTGGGCGGGGATCAGCGTGAACAACAGACAAACGAACAGCAGGCAACGCATAACCAATTTCCGCGAGCGGGTTCCTACGCACAGACAACGGTCAAACCGTGGACGTTCAAGGCGAGTGGGTGATATCGGCTGTTTCTTCCGAGGCCAGTGCCCCGGTCTCGGAGGTTTCCAGGACCACGTAGGCGCTGCTGCAGAATAACGAATTCAGGCGCTTCATGTCGGCAATCAGCTCCAGATGCAGGGAACTGGTCTCGAGGCTCTGTACGATCTTTCGTTGCAGGCGGCTGACGTGGGCGTGGGCCAGGCGCCGCTCCTGGGCGCGGAACCGGCGTTTTTCCCGCAGCAACTGCCGGGCGCTCTCGGGGTCGGAGCTGAGGAACACCGACAGGCCCAGGCGCAGGTTGTCGATCAGTTGGCTTTGCAGACCGGCCAGCTCCTCCAGGCCGTCTTCGGAGAACGAGCGGCGCTTGGCGGTTTTCTGCTGTTGGACCTTGCGCAGCATGCGTTCGATCAGGTCGGCCGCCAGCTTCAGGTTGATCGCCAGCTCGATGATTTCCGCCCAGCGGCGGCTGTCCTGTTCGCCCAGATCCTCGCGGGGCATCTGCGCCAGGTAGAGTTTGACCGCGTTGTAGAGCACTTCGACGTCGTCGCTCAGGCGGCGCATTTCGATGGACACGGTGGTCTGCTTGCCGCGCAGAACGTCCCGCATGACGTCGAGCATGTTGTCGATCAGGTCGCCGATACGCAGAGTCTCACGGGCGGCGTTGGACAACGCGAGGCCAGGGGTGGCGAGCGCGGCCAGATCGAGGTGGCGGGGCTTGAGCTTGCCGTTGGTTTCCGGCCGTTCCGGCAGTAGCCAGGCGCATAGCCGGGCCATCTGACCGACGCTGGGCAGCAGGATCAGGCAGCGCACGGTGTTGTAGAGCAGGTGGAAGCCGATCACCGTTTCCTGCGGGCTGAAGTCCAGATCGTCGAGCCAGTTCACCAGCGGGGTCAGCACGGGAATGATCAGCAGCAGGCCAATCAGCTTGTACAGCAGGCTGCCGAGGGCGACCTGGCGGCCGGCGGCGTTCTGCATGCTGGTGCCGAGGAAGGCCAGCACGCCGCTGCCGATGTTGGCGCCGATCACCAGGCCGATGGCCACCGGCAGGCCGATCACCCCGGCGCCGGCCAGGGTCGCGGTGAGCAGCACGGCGGCGAGGCTGGAATAGGAAATCATCGCGAACAGCGCACCGACCAGGGCATCGAGCAGGATGTCGCCGGTCAACGAGGCGAACACCACCTTCACGCCCTGGGCATGGGTAATGGGAGCGGCGGCTTCGACGATCAGTTGCAGGGCGAGGATGATCAGCCCCAGCCCGATGCCGACACGGCCGAGCTGCCCGGCGCGGGTCTGCTTGCGCGAGAGGAAGAAGATCACCCCGAGGAAGATCAGCAGCGGCGACAGCCAGGACAGATCGAAGGTCAGCACCCGCGCCATCAGCGCGGTGCCGACGTCGGCACCGAGCATGGTGGCCAGGGCCGGGGTCAGCGCCATCAGGCCCTGGCCGACGAAAGAGGTCACCAGCATCGCCGTGGCGTTGCTGCTCTGCACCAGGGCGGTGACGAGGATGCCGGCGACGAAGGCCAGTGGGCGTTTGCTCATGTTCTGGCCGATGACGTGGCGCAGGTTGGAGCCGTAGACCCGCAGGATGCCGGTACGGACGATGTGCGTGCCCCAGATCAGCAGGGTCACGGCGGAAAGCAGATTGAGCAGGGTCAGCATGGTGGGCCCCCTGGGGTGCTGGTGCCCCAGAGGGGCAAGTTGAAGGTATCGCGCGTCTTTCGATGTCTTGTCCTTTAGCTTTAGCCGGCTATCGGAACGAGCGCCAGCATGGCACAGCTGTCGCTGCGCCTGAAACAAAACTGTCATGAATGAAAAGCAGGAAAGGGGCCACGCATGGGCCCCTTTCCTGTTTCTTCAGCGCGCGGCGGGTCTATTGACCCGGAATGTCCTTGCGCAGTTTCACCGGATCCTTCTGGGCCTTCTTTTTCGCCATCGCGGTGCGCATCTTGATGTTGATCGCCTCCACGGCCAGCGAGAACGCCATGGCGAAGTAGACATAGCCTTTCGGTACGTGCACTTCGAAGGCCTCGGCGATCAGCACGGTGCCGACCACGATCAGGAACGACAGCGCGAGCATCTTCAGCGACGGGTGCTTGTCGATGAAGTCGCCGATGGACTTGGAGGCCAGCATCATCACCAGTACCGCCACGACGATGGCCGCGACCATCACCGGCACATGGGAAACCATGCCCACGGCGGTGATCACCGAGTCCAGGGAGAACACGATGTCGATGATCGCGATCTGGATGATGGTGTAGAGGAAGTTGCCGCCCTTGCCCTTGGGCTCGTCGTCGGCGCTTTCGTCCTCACCCTCCAGGCCGTGATAGATCTCCTGGGAGCTTTTCCACAGCAGGAACAGGCCGCCGAAGAACAGGATCAGGTCGCGTCCGGAAATGCCCTGGCCGAACACCACGAACAGGTCGGCGGTCAGGCGCATGACCCAGGTGATCGACAGCAGCAGCATGATCCGCGTGATCATCGCCAAGGCCAGACCGAAGATCCGGGTGCGCTGCTGCATGTGCTTGGGCATGCGGCCGACCAGGATCGAGATCATGATGATGTTGTCGATACCCAGGACGATCTCCAGGGCGGTCAGGGTGAAGAAGGCCACCCAGATTTCCGGGTTGGTCAGCCAATCCATGTGTGTTCCTTTGCTCGTGTGTTGGGCCGGCCCGGCGGCGCTTGCCGGGCTGGCGGTGAGTCGTTGTCGTTATAGACTGCCGAAGAGCGGGAATGTCCCCAGCAGCAGTGCGCCCACCAGTATGCACAGACACACCAGTACAGCCCATTTCAGGGTGAAGCGCTGGTGATCGCCGAATTCGATGCCGGCCAGCGCCACCAGCAGGTAGGTCGACGGCACCAATGGGCTCAACAGGTGGACGGGCTGACCGACGATCGAGGCACGTGCCATTTCCACCGCGCTGATGCCGTAGTGGCTGGCGGCTTCGGCCAGGACCGGCAGCACACCATAATAGAACGCATCGTTGGACATGAAAAAGGTGAACGGCATGCTCGCCAGGGCGGTGATCACCGCCAGGTATGGGCCGAGTGCCGGCGGGATCACCGCCAGCAGGCTCTTGGACATGGCGTCGACCATGCCGGTGCCCGACAGGATACCGGTGAAGATACCCGCGGCGAAGATCAGCCCGACCACCGCCAGGACGCTGCCGGCGTGCGCGGCGATGCGGTCCTTCTGCTGCTGCAGGCAAGGGTAGTTGACGATCATGGCGATACTGAACGCGACCATGAACAGCACCGGCAGTGGCAGCAGGCCGGCGATCAGGGCGCACATCAGGCCCAGGGTCAGGGCGCCGTTGAACCAGATCAGTTTCGGCCGGCGGGCCTCGGGGAACTGCGAGACGCTGATTTCACTGTGGTCGATGTCGTCGCCGAGAATGTGCAGCTCACCCAGGCGAGCCCGCTCGCGCTTGCCGTAGAAGTAGGCGATCACCAGGATTGCCAGCACGCCGGCACACATCGCCGGGATCATCGGCACGAAGATGTCCGACGGGTCGACGTGCAGCGCGCTGGCGGCACGGGCGGTCGGGCCGCCCCAGGGGGTCATGTTCATCACCCCGCCGGCGAGAATGATCAGCCCGGCCATGATCCGCGGGCTCATGCCGATGCGGCTGTACAGCGGCAGCATGGCGGCCACGCAGATCATGTAGGTGGTGGCGCCGTCACCGTCGAGCGAGACCACCAGGGCCAGCACGGCGGTGCCGACCGAGACCTTCAAGGGGTCGCCCTTGACCAGCTTGAGGATCTTGCGCACGGCCGGGTCGAACAGGCCGGAGTCGATCATCAGGGCGAAGTAGAGAATGGCGAACATCAGCATCACGCCGGTCGGCGCGAGCTTGGTGATGCCTTCGATCATCATCTTGCCGATGGTGGCGCCGAAGCCGCCGAACAGGGCGAAGAGGATCGGCACGATGATCAGGGCGATCAGCGCCGAGAGGCGCTTGGTCATGATCAGGTACATGAAGGTAATGACCATGGCGAAGCCAAGGAAAGTCAGCATGGGAGTACTCCGGGCGTAACGCGGCTGGGGAAAGGCTAGGCGGCTGGGGTCAGCGCAGGGCGGGCGCGGGCGTTACGGGCGGATTTGCAGCGAACAGGCGGGTCGTAGCGGACATCGGTATCACCATTGTTGTTGTTGATTGGGCCTTGGGCGCGCCTGTGGGGCACGACCCGGCCGACCGGTCTGGTTGCCGGTGGTGAGGCGATGCTAATGGGGGAAGCTTTCAGCCAGCTTTCGTGGCTGAAGGTTGGTTTCTGAAGGGGGGCGCCTTTCTTCGCGGATCAATCCTGCTCCCACGGGGTTGGCGGCGCTCACGGCATGGGTGTCTGACAAGATTACTGTGGCGAGCGGGTTTGTATGGCTGTTGGGCTTATGTGGCGAGCGGGCTTGCCCGCGCTGGGCTGCGGAGCGGCCCTGGAGTCGACCCACGCGGTGTACCAGGCAAAACCGGCTTTGCCGGACTTGCGACTGCTTCGCAGCCGAGCGCGGGCAAGCCCGCTCGCCACATAGGCCCGATCACAATGAAAGCAGGATTTATCCGCGAAAGGGGCGCAACGGCCACCACCGCTTCCGGATCAGGGCAGCTCCAGACCCCCCGCCGCCTTGTGCAGGCTGCGCAGGTGCTCGCCGACCATCTTCAGGTTGGCCTCGCTGGCCTCGATCTCGGCTTCGCGCGCCGGGTCGAGCAGCTTGCGCACTTCCTTGTCGAGGTCACCGGTCAGGCGCTGCAACTGCTGCTGGCGCTGGGCGCTCTCGGCTTCCAGGCGCTGCCACTCGCCCGGCTGTGGCAGGCCGTAGCCGCCGCTGCCCAGCAGTTCCGCCGGGCGGCTGAGGAAGCCGCTGTTGGCCAGGATCGCCTGCAGGGTGCGGTTGGCCTGGTCCATGCCGCTGTCCTGGATGTCACGCCCGCCGAGGTACTTCTGCTTGACCTCGTCCTGGGCCAGCAGCAGTTGCCGGCGATAGCCCGCCTGCTCCAGCAGCAGCAAGGCGGCACTGGTGCGCAGGTCGGCCTGGGCGAACCACGGGCGGCGTTCCGCGGGGCGCAGGGTCAGCCAGTCTTCGACGGTTTCCTGTCTGATCGGCAGGTGCTGCTTCAGCACCTCGAACATCGCCTGGTAGCGGTCCCGGTAGGAGTCGAAGCGATAACCCAGGCGCAGCGCCTCGCGCGGGTCGTCGAGCACGCTGGTGTCGGCCAGTCCCCTGCCCTTGAGCACTTCCAGCAGGCCGTTGGGCATGATGCTGTCCAGGCCCTTGAGCTGGGCGTTGTCGGTGCCGCTGCGCAACAGCTTGAGGGTCTCGACCGCACAGTTGTTGGTCACGAAGTAGTAGTTGCCGTCGTAGCTCCAGTGCATCTCGGCGGCATGCTCGACCACTTCCTCGATTTCCCGGCGCGACAGTTTCAGCGGCACCGAGGCCAGGCTGCGCAGTTCAGTCTTGGTGTACTCGTCAATGACCTGGGCCAGCGGCAGCACGAACAGGCGCGACGGGTAGGCGCCGGTCAGGCCGCCCCAGGTCGAGAGCTGCACGTCGTTGACGAAGGCACGGTAGGACAGCACCAGGTGCTGGTCCAGGTCCAGCCGGCAATCCGGCCCGCGTGGCCGGCCAGGCGCGCAGATCACCAGGCGCAGCATGCTGTGGCCCCAGCGGCTGACCCAGTTCTGGTTGGCTTCGGCCAGCAGGTAGTCGACCTCGTAGACCCGCTCGGGGTCGATCTTGCCCAGGGGCGTCTTGCCGAAGTCATTGCCGGCGTTGAGGAACGGGAAGGCCGTAGCGCAGGTGTCCTTTTTCGGCGGGGCCCAGCCGAAACGCTCCTGGTAATAGCGGTAAAGCGCCGGGCGGCGACAGGCATAGGCCGGGTCGAGGAGGAAGTACTCCATGTTGACCGCCACGAACTCCTTGGGGTTGGTGGTCTCGTAGAGGTCCGGGCTGCGGGCCACCTGCTTGTTGTGGTCCTCGCGCTGGCCGCGGGTGCCGACCGATTGCGGCCAGCCGGCGAGATCGAGCAGGCGCGGGTCGTCGCTGAGAGTGAAGCGTCGGGCGGTCTGGCCCCTGCATTGATCGGGCAGGCCGACCAGGCCGGTGTTGCCGCTCTGGCGGCGGCAACGCTCGATCAGCCGGCGTTCGGCCTCGGGCCACAGGCGGGCGCGGTCGTAGATATGGGTCAGTTCGTGCAACACGGTGGCGAGCATTTCCTCGCGCACGGTGCCGTGGGGGCGGTGGGTCTTCTTCGTTGCCGCCGAGCCATCGACCAGGCCGGGCAGCAGATTGCGGTTGAGCTCCACCGTCGAGACCAGGGACGCTTCGCCGTAGGCGTTGTCCGGCATGTGGGTGGACCAGCTCATTTCGATGCGCCGGTCCAACTGCTCGATGAAGCTCGGCGGCAGGTGCGCGATGGCTTCATCCAGCAGGGCCTGGCTGGCGCGCTGCTCGGCCGGGCTCAGGCCATCGGTCTTGAGCTGCAATTGCAGGCCGGCCTGGGCCGCGTTGCCGACAAGCAACAGCGCGCAGGCCAGCAGCCAGCCGGCAAGTGGCTTCACAGGGCGAGAATGGCTTCGGCGAGGGTCTGGTCGCTGGCGTCGCGGGCTTCCGGCACCTGGGTGCGCAGGGCGCTGAAGGCGGCTTCGAGTTGTGCACCGCGGATCTCGCCATGGCTGGCGACGAAACTGGCGGCGTCGTCATGGGCGTCGCGAACCACTTTCGAATCGCGGATCGAGGTGGTGGTGTCCGAGGTGAAGTCGATGGTGCGACCCGAGGCCCGGACGATGATGTTGCTGGTGGCCACCAGGGTGTGCGCCGAGGCCACGTCGGCCAGCAGCAACAAGCCGAGGGTGGCGGCGATCAAGGGGGTACGCATGAAGTGTCTCCGGATACAGAAGTGACTATTGGACGAGAATTGCCTCGGCCAGTTCAAGGTCGCTTGCATGAAGTTTTGGCCGGCTCTGGCGTAACCAGGTCAAGGCCGACTCCAGCTGTGCTCCCCGCACCTGGCCGTCGCTGGCGACAAAGGCGGCGGCGTCATCCCGGGCCGCCAGTATCAGTTTATGGTCGAAGGGCGCGGTGGTCACCTGGCTGGTGACATAACCGCTGACGACGACGCCTTGGGTCGTCATGTCGAATGCGTGGGCCTGAGTGATCCAGCTGAGGGCTATGAGCAATAAGGATAATGAACGCATGAGTCTCGATGGCTGATTGAACGAGCGTCAAGGCTAGCGGAATGAGCCGGCCAGAACCAGCGCGGCGGTCTGCACCGTGCCGGCGAGGACCTCGGATGGCTTCCTTTCGTGGCAGATTCCATGATTGTGGGCAAGGCTTGCCGGTCTCTTCGCGGGCAAGCCACGCGCTCGCAGTCGTCAGATCGCCAGGATCGCCTGGGCCAACTGTGCGTCGCTGGCCTGCAACTGTGGCGCCTGGCGGCGGATGGTGTCGAAGGCGCTCTCCAGCTTCACGCCGCGGATGCGACCTTCGCTGGCGACGAAGCTGGCGGCGTCGTCCCGGGCGGCACGCACGATCTTGTTGTCACGCAGTGACGAGGTCGCGTCCGAGGTGGTGTCGGTGGTGGCCTGGAGCGCGCCGACCAGGGCATCGGTGGTGACGAGGAAACTGCTGGCATGGGCGGTGGCGGCCATGCACAACAGGCTGGCAGCGCCGAGCAGGCGAAGACGGGACATGGTGAATCTCCTGGACATGAAGAGGAACGATGGCCCGGTGGAAGCAGCCAGTCGAACACGGTAACGATGAACCTCAGACGCACATTCCGCGCCGCGGGCTACCTATGACCACGATATTAGGCGCAGTTCCATGGGCTCCGGAAGCCGGTTTCGCCGCCCTGATGGCCGTTCTAGAGCCTTTTCGTCGGATTTCATAAACTGTACTGGTCTGTTTTTACTGTTTTGGAAATTGTACCTGTTCGTCGATTTCGACGGGTTTGCCGCAAGAATCCGTCGCCCTGAAACGACAGAACCCGTCGCGGTTTCCCGCGACGGGTTCTGTGTGTTCAATTCGGTTGCTGGCGGTGGACCCGGAAGGTCAGGGCCAGCGGGCGCTGCTTAGCGCCAGAACGGCTTGCTCAGCTCTTCGTAGCGCTGGGCTTCGCTGATACCGGCGTCAGCCAGCAGGCGAGCGTCCAGGCGAGCCAGTTGATGGCGGCTGGCGATACGGCGCTGCCACAGCATCAGGTTGGCCAGAATGCGCAGAGGCAGGGAAGCTTTGGCTTCAGTAGCGGTGTTTTCGTAGAACAGTTCGGAACTGAGTGTACGTTCCATGGTTGACATCCTTCCGCTTTTGGCGGGATCAGGGAGTGGTTTAACTTCGACTGATGCCAATGATCCTCTCATTTGCCCAGTCTCTCTAGATACAGTTCACCTGTATTGTGAGGGACCAGTTAACTGTTTATAGGGGCTGTACTGCTCGAAATTGAGGCAACTGTACCTGTCTGCACGATATTGGTGCATTTTTGTGCAGTTGTGGAGGCGGAGAGGGAAATTGGAGGGGAAAAACACCGGTACAGCAGTACAGTTTTTTCTAGTTTGTGTGGGGCGGTCCACCCGCTGACGAAACGGTGTTGGCGTCAGCGGGGAACTGTTTCCATCAGTCGGCGAGCATTTTCCCGGTTTCTTCCAGGTTCATGTGCCAGCTCAGTGCTTCACGCAGGATGTGTGGCGTGTGCCCGCCCAGGGCGCAGGCGCGCTCGAAGTAGTCATTGAGCGCGTCGCGGTACATCGGGTGCACGCAGTTGTCGATGATCGTCCGTGCCCGCTCCCGCGGCGCGAGGCCGCGCAGGTCGGCCAGGCCGATCTCGGTGACGAGGATATCGACGTCATGCTCGGTGTGGTCCACGTGGCTGACCATCGGCACCACGCTGGAGATGGCGCCGCCCTTGGCGATCGACTTGGTGACGAAGATCGCCAGGTGCGCGTTGCGGGCGAAGTCGCCGGAGCCGCCGATGCCGTTCATCATCCGCGTGCCGCAGACGTGGGTGGAGTTGACGTTGCCGTACAGATCGAACTCCAGGGCGGTGTTGATGCCGATGATGCCCAGGCGCCGAACCACCTCGGGGTGGTTGGAGATTTCCTGCGGGCGCAGTACCAGCTTCTCTTTATAACGCTCCAGGTTGCCGAACACGTCGCTGTTGCGGCGGCTCGACAGGGTGATCGAGCTGCCGGAGGCGAAGGACAGCTTGCCGGCGTCGATCAGGTCGAAGGTCGAATCCTGCAGTACCTCGGAGTACATGGTCAGGTCTTCGAACGGCGAGTCGATCAGGCCGCACATCACCGCGTTGGCGATGTTGCCGATCCCTGCCTGCAGCGGGCCGAGCCTGTTGGTCATGCGCCCGTCCGCCACTTCCTCTTTAAGGAAGGCGATCAGGTGGTCGGCAATGGCTTGGGTTTCGCTGTCCGGCGGCGTCACGGTGGACGGCGAGTCGGGCTGCTCGGTGATGACGATGGCGACGATCTTCGCCGGGTCGATCGGGATCGCGGTGCTGCCGATACGGTCGTCGGCCTTCACCAGCGGGATCGGCGTGCGGGTCGGACGGTAGCTGGGGATATAGATGTCGTGCAGGCCTTCCAGGTTCGGATTGTGCGCCAGGTTGATCTCGATGATCACCTGCTTGGCGAAGATCGCGAAGCTGGCCGAGTTGCCCACCGAGGTGGTCGGCACGATATGCCCCTGTTCGGTGATAGCCACGGCCTCGATGACCGCCAGGTCCGGCAGCTTGAGTTGCTTGTTGCGCAACTGTTCGACGGTTTCCGACAGGTGCTGGTCGATGAACATCACCTGGCCTGCGTTGATCGCCTTGCGCAGGGTGTTGTCGACCTGGAACGGCATGCGGCGCGACAGCACGCCGGCTTCGGTGAGTTGCTTGTCGAGATCGTTGCCCAGGCTGGCGCCGGTCATCAGGGTGATTTTCAGCGGCTCCTGCCTGGCGCGTTCGGCCAATGCATGGGGCACGGCCTTGGCTTCGCCGGCGCGGGTGAAACCGCTCATGCCGACGGTCATGCCGTCCTGGATCAGTGCGGCAGCGTCAGCCGCGCTCATCACCTTACTGGAAAGAGAAGGCAAGCGAATACGATCACGGTACATGGATTTTTTCTCGGGCAACGGAAGCAGGATGCGCAGTCTAGAGGTTTGAAAAAGTTTCGCCGCGCGACCAAGGTCGAATGCCGACCCCTGATTCAGGGCCTTTGGTCGGTTTTTCGCAGGCAAAGAAAAACCCCAACCTACTAAAGGATGGGGTTTTCGGTATTGCGCTGGAGCAAGGCTTATTCGACGGCCTTGACCATGTCCTCGATGACCTTCTTCGCATCGCCGAAGACCATCATGGTCTTGTCGAGGTAGAACAGTTCGTTATCCAGACCGGCGTAGCCGCTGGCCATGGAGCGTTTGTTGACGATGATGGTCTTGGCCTTGAACGCCTCGAGGATCGGCATGCCGGCGATCGGCGACTTCGGATCGTTCTTCGCCGCCGGGTTGACCACGTCGTTGGCGCCCAGTACCAGCACCACGTCGGCCTGGCCGAACTCGGAGTTGATGTCCTCCATCTCGAACACCTGGTCGTAGGGCACCTCGGCCTCGGCCAGCAGTACGTTCATGTGTCCGGGCATTCGGCCGGCCACCGGGTGGATCGCGTACTTCACGGTGACCCCGGCGTGGGTCAGCTTCTCGGTCAGTTCCTTCAGCGCATGCTGGGCGCGGGCCACCGCCAGGCCGTAGCCGGGCACGATGATCACGGTGTCGGCGTTGGTCAGCAGGAAGGTCGCGTCGTCGGCCGAGCCGGACTTCACCGGCCGTGCCTCTTTCGCACCGGCCGGGCCGCCGGCGTCCGCCGCATTGCCGAAACCGCCGAGCAGGACGTTGAAGAACGAACGGTTCATCGCCTTGCACATGATGTACGAGAGGATCGCACCGGACGAACCCACCAGGGAGCCGGCGATGATCAGCATCGAGTTGTTCAGCGAGAAGCCGATCCCCGCCGCCGCCCAGCCGGAATAGCTGTTGAGCATCGACACCACCACCGGCATGTCGGCGCCGCCGATCGGGATGATGATCAGCACGCCGAGCACGAAGGCCAGGGCCAGCATCAGGGCGAAGGCCGGCAGGTTGCCGCTGAACATGAAGGTCAGGCCCAGGCCGAGGGTCGCCAGGCCCAGCAGCAGGTTCAGCTTGTGCTGGCCGCCGAACTGTACCGGTGCGCCTTGGAACAGGCGGAACTTGTACTTGCCCGAGAGTTTGCCGAAGGCGATCACCGAACCGGAGAAGGTAATGGCACCGATTGCTGCGCCGAGGAACAGCTCCAGGCGGTTACCGGCCGGAATCGAGTCGCCCAGTTGCTTGACGATGCCCAGTGATTGCGGCTCGACCACCGCCGCGATAGCAATGAACACCGCGGCCAGGCCGATCATGCTGTGCATGAATGCCACCAGCTCGGGCATCTTGGTCATTTCCACGCGCTTGGCCATGATCGAACCGGCGCTGCCGCCGATCAGCAGGCCGACGATCACGTAGCCGATGCCAGTGGTGGCCAGTTCCGCGCCGAGCTTGAACACCAGGCCCACGGTGGTGGCGATCGCCAGGGCCATGCCGAGCATGCCGAACAGGTTGCCGCGACGCGACGTGGTCGGGTGCGAGAGGCCCTTGAGAGCCTGGATGAAGCAGACCGACGCGATCAGGTAGAGCATCGTTACCAGATTCATGCTCATGACTTGGGCGCCTCTTCTTTTCCGGCTTTCGGGGCTTTCTTCTTGAACATCTCAAGCATGCGGCGCGTCACCAGGAAGCCGCCGAACACGTTGACGGCGGCCAGGGCCACGGCCAGGGTGCCCATGATCTTGCCCAGCGGGGTCACGGTCAGGGCGGCGGCGAGCATGGCGCCGACGATCACGATCGCCGAGATGGCGTTGGTCACGGCCATCAGTGGGGTGTGCAGCGCGGGTGTGACGTTCCAGACCACGTGGTAACCGACATAGATCGCCAGCACGAAGATGATCAGGTTGTAGATACCGGGGGAGATAAGCTCTTCCATCTTCTGGGTCCTCTGCTCAGGCGTTCTTGCGGATGACCTGGCCGTCGCGGCACATCAGGCACGCGGCGACGATGTCGTCTTCGAGGTTCACTTCGAACTGTTTTTCCTTGTTGAAGACCAGCTTCAGGAAATCCAGCAGGTTGCGGGCGTACAGCGCCGAGGCATCGGCGGCGACTTCGCCGGGCAGGTTGGTCGGGCCGACGATGGTCACGCCATGGGCCACCACCACCTGGTCGGCGAGCGTCAGCGGGCAGTTGCCGCCCTGGGCGGCTGCCAGGTCGATCACCACCGAGCCGGGCTTCATCTGCGCGACGGTCTCGGCACTCAGCAATACCGGCGCCTTGCGCCCGGGAATCAGGGCGGTGGTGATGACGATATCCGCCTGTTTGGCCCGCTCATGCACGGCCACGGCCTGGCGTTGCATCCAGCTGGCCGGCATTGGTCGGGCGTAACCGCCCACGCCGACTGCACACTCGCGTTCCTCGTCGGTTTCGTACGGCACATCGACGAATTTCGCACCCAGGGACTCAATCTGTTCCTTCACCGCAGGACGTACGTCCGAGGCTTCGATCACCGCGCCGAGGCGCTTGGCGGTGGCGATGGCCTGCAGCCCCGCGACGCCGGCGCCGAGAATCAGCACGCGGGCGGCCTTCACGGTACCGGCGGCGGTCATCAGCATCGGCATGAAGCGCGGGTAGTGGTGAGCGGCCAGCAACACCGCCTTGTAGCCGGCGATGTTGGCCTGCGACGAGAGCACATCGAGGCTTTGCGCACGCGAGGTGCGCGGTGCGGCTTCCAGGGCGAAGGCCGTGATGCCCCGTTCGGCGAGCTTGCCGATGGTCTCGTTGTTGAAGGGATTGAGCATGCCGACCAGCACGGTACCGGGCTTGATCAGCGTCAGTTCGCTGTCGCTGGGGGCTACCACCTTGAGAATCAGTTCGGCGCCAAAAGCCTCGGCTGCGCTGCCGATATGGGCACCGGCCGTCTCATAGGCACTGTCGATGACGCTGGCACGTACGCCGGCGCCGCTCTGAACAGTGACCTTGTGACCCTGGCCGACTAGCTTCTTGATGGTTTCCGGAGTTGCAGCAACCCGAGTCTCACCTGTCTGGGTTTCGAGAGGAACACCAATGTGCACGTCAAATCTCCTGCGTGATCTTTTTTATAAGAAGGCCAGCGCACTGCGAGGGGTGCGACTGGAGCGGCCGATCAGCACGATCCCGCCATTTTCCAGACGGGGCGCGGCATTTTGCAGGCGAAAACCCGACCCTTCAAGCGCTTATGGAGGGTGACGCAAAATTAACTACAAGTCACCCCGTGACCGAATGTCGCACTGATAGGCCTCAACCCAGCAAAATAGAGGCCTCAAAAGGATTCTGGTGGGAAACTGAGAAATTTCGAATCGGCGGCGTGAATGGATCGGTATTGGTCGTAAAAGTGGCTGTAAGCCTTGCGTAACGGCACTTTCGTACAAATTTCAGGGGAGTCGATACAGTTTGCACAAAGGCGACATATTGTTATGTCTGTAGGTTTTGTATGTATTTGACTACGGGGTCAGGTATCGCTGGAGGCCTTTAGTTCAGAAGGCTGTAGGCTTTTGCCTGGTTCACCAGCCAGTCGCGAAATGCCCGCAGGGACGCCGACTCGACTTTTCGTTCGGGAATCATCAGGTAATAGGCCTTGATGCTGGTAAGCGCGCTGGAGTTGGCGATCACCAGGCGTTTTTCCGCCAGTTCCCGTTGGATCAGGAACGGTGGAATCAGTGCGATCCCCATCTCGTGCATGGCCGCCTGGGCCAGCATGGAGAACAGTTCATGGCGTGGGCCCGTCATGTCGCGAGGGATACTCAGCTCCTGAGCGTTGAACCACTGGCGCCAGGCGTAGGGGCGCGTGGTCTGCTGCAGCAGCGGCAGTTCGGCGATCTCGGCGGCACTCAGGCTCGCTCGGTTGCCCAGCAGTGCCGGACTGCACACCGGCATCGGATTCTCGCCCATCAGGCGATGGGACTCGGTGCCCGACCAGTCGGCATCGCCGAAGTAGATGGCGGCGTCGAAATCGGTGTCGGCGAACAGGAACGGGCGGGTGCGGTTGGTCAGGTTGACCGTGACTTCCGGGTGCTTCTGCTGGAAGTCCTTGAGTCGCGGCAGCAGCCACTGGGTGCCGAAGGTCGGTACCACCGCCAGTTCGATCACGTTGGTACCCTGCTGGCCCATGACGGACAGCGTATCGCGCTCCACCGCGTCCAGTTGTGTGGCGACCCGGCGGCTGTAGGAAAGCCCCGCCTCGGTGAGCTTCACCCCGCGTCGTGAGCGGCGGAACAGCTCGACACCGAGAAACTCCTCTAGGCTGGCAATCTGTCGGCAAATGGCGCCCTGGGTGAGGGAAAGCTCGACAGCGGCCTTGGTAAAGCTCTCATGACGGGCGGCGGCCTCGAAGCTGATCAGCGCGGCGGTGCTGGGGATCTTCCTGCGCATGTACGGCAATCTCACTAAAGGTTGTGGGAAATGGCTTCTGAAAAGCTTTCGGAGTGAGAAATTAGCACAACAGCATGCGAAATCCTCGTTTGCCGGATCTCCCGGCGGCGCCTAGGATCAATCCACGACATTTGACCTGTTTTGCGAGGAGTCTCTGATGGGCGCTAAAGCTAGCTTCAACTGGATCGATCCACTGCTGCTGGATCAACAGCTCACTGAAGAGGAGCGGATGATTCGCGACACCGCCCAGCAATTCGCCCAGGACAAGCTCGCGCCACGGGTGCTCGAAGCCTTTCGTCATGAACAGACCGATCCGGCGATCTTCCGCGAAATGGGCGAAGTCGGCCTGCTCGGTGCGACCATTCCGGTGGAGTACGGCGGCAGCGGCCTGAACTATGTCAGCTACGGCCTGATCGCCCGTGAGGTGGAGCGCGTCGATTCGGGCTATCGCTCGATGATGAGTGTGCAGTCCTCGCTGGTCATGGTGCCGATCAACGAATTCGGCAGCGAGGCACAGAAGCAGAAGTACCTGCCCAAGCTGGCCAGCGGCGAGTGGATCGGCTGCTTCGGCCTGACCGAGCCGAACCATGGTTCCGATCCGGGTGCGATGATCACCCGGGCGCGCAAGGTCGAGGGCGGCTACAGCCTGACCGGCAGCAAGATGTGGATTACCAACAGCCCGATTGCCGATGTGTTCGTGGTGTGGGCCAAGGACGATGCCGGTGATATCCGTGGTTTCGTCCTGGAGAAGGGCTGGAAAGGCCTGAGTGCGCCGGCGATTCACGGTAAGGTCGGCCTGCGCGCTTCCATCACCGGTGAGATCGTCATGGACAATGTGTTCGTGCCGGAAGAAAACGCCTTCCCGGATGTGCGCGGCCTGAAAGGCCCGTTCACCTGCCTCAACTCCGCCCGCTACGGCATCTCCTGGGGGGCGCTGGGGGCTGCGGAGCTCTGCTGGCACACCGCTCGCCAGTACACCCTGGACCGTCAGCAGTTCGGTCGGCCGTTGGCGGCTACCCAACTGATCCAGAAGAAGCTGGCCGACATGCAGACCGAGATCACCCTCGCCCTGCAGGGTTGCCTGCGCCTGGGGCGAATGAAGGATGAAGGTACCGCGGCGGTGGAAATCACCTCGATCATGAAGCGCAACTCCTGCGGCAAGTCCCTGGAAATCGCCCGCATGGCGCGGGACATGCTCGGTGGCAACGGTATCTCCGACGAGTTCGGGGTGGCTCGCCACCTGGTCAACCTGGAAGTGGTCAACACTTATGAAGGTACCCATGACGTGCATGCGCTGATCCTCGGGCGTGCGCAAACCGGTCTCCAGGCGTTCTACTGACAGGAGCTGGGCTCATGGGCGCGCTTTCGCATCTGCGGGTATTGGATTTGTCGCGGGTATTGGCCGGGCCCTGGTGCGGCCAGATCCTCGCGGACCTGGGGGCCGAGGTGATCAAGGTCGAGCGCCCCGGCAACGGGGATGACACGCGCGCCTGGGGGCCGCCCTTCCTCAAGGACGTCCATGGCGAGAACACCAGCGAGGCGGCCTATTACCTGGCGGCCAACCGCAACAAGCAATCGGTCACCATCGACTTCACCCGGCCCGAGGGTCAGCGGCTGGTGTGCGAGCTGGCGATGAAGTCCGACATCCTGATCGAGAACTTCAAGGTTGGCGGGCTGGCCGCCTATGGGTTGGATTACGAGTCGCTCAAGGCGCTGAACCCGAACCTGATCTATTGCTCGATCACCGGCTTCGGTCAGTTCGGGCCCTATGCCAAGCGTGCCGGCTACGACTTCATGATCCAGGGCCTGGGCGGCCTGATGAGCCTGACCGGCAAGCCCGAAGGTGATGAAGGGGCCGGGCCGGTGAAGGTCGGGGTGGCCCTGACTGACATCCTGACGGGGCTGTATTCGACCGTGGCGATCCTGGCCGCCCTCGCCCACCGGGATCGTGATGGTGGCGGGCAGCATATCGACATGGCCCTGCTGGATGTCCAGGTGGCGTGCCTGGCGAACCAGGCGATGAACTACCTGACCTCCGGGGTGGCGCCCAAGCGCCTGGGCAATGCCCATCCGAACATCGTGCCGTATCAGGATTTTCCGACCGCCGATGGCGATTTCATCCTGACGGTGGGTAATGATGGGCAGTTTCGCAAGTTCGCCGAGGTGGCGGGCCAGCCGCAGTGGGCGGACGATCCTCGGTTTTCCAGCAACGCCGCGCGGGTGGCCAATCGTGCGGTGCTGATTCCATTGATTCGCCAGGTCACCGTGTTCAAGACGACGGCCGAGTGGGTGGCTCAGTTGGAGCGGGTCGGTGTGCCTTGCGGGCCGATCAATGATCTGTCGCAAGTGTTCGCCGATCCCCAGGTGCAGGCGCGTGGACTGACGGTCGAACTGCCCCATGCGCTGGCCGGGCGGGTGCCGCAGGTGGCGAGCCCTATCCGGTTGTCCGAGACGCCGGTGGAGTATCGCAATGCTCCCCCTCTATTGGGCGAGCATACGCAGGAGGTTCTGCAGCGGGTGTTGAGCCTGAGTCCGGAGGCGGTAGCCACGCTAAGGGAGTCCGGGGTGCTCTAGGCGCCCTGCTCTCTTCTATATAGATAGATTTAGGTGTGTCGCCACCTGCCCCTGCTTCTGCTTTTGCTTTTGTGGGAGCCGGCTTTGCTGGCGATCCGCCGC
>NZ_AQOH01000057.1 GCF_000364705.1 Pseudomonas fuscovaginae SE-1
AGGCGCCGGGCCAGCCAGGCCCGCCACACCGCGCGCAGCCGGGCGCTCAAAGCGCCGGCACCTCGCGCAGCAACCACTGCACCAGCGCGCCGCCACCCAACCCGGCCGGATCGGCACGCTCGCGCAGCCGATGGCCGACCACGGCCGGCAGCACCGCCTGCACATCCTCAGGAATCACATAGTCACGCCCGGCCAGCAACGCCCAGGCGCGGGCGGCGGCGAGGATCGCCAGGCTCGCCCGCGGCGACAGGCCCCAGGCGAACTGCGCTTCGCTGCGGCTCGCGCCGACCAGGCGCAACACGTAGTCCACCAGCGGATCACTGGCCCGAACCTGCTTGACCTCCTGCTGCAGCGCGGCCAGCTCGCCATGGCTGAGGATCGGTTGCAGCCGGGGCAGCAGGTCGCGCCGGGAAACCCCCTGCAACAGCGCCTTTTCCGCCGCCCGGGCCGGATAACCGAGGGACACGCGCATCAGGAACCGATCGAGCTGCGACTCGGGCAAGGCGAAGGTGCCGCCCTGGGTGGTGGGGTTCTGCGTGGCAATGACGAAGAACGGCGATGGCAGCGGCCGGGTGGCACCTTCGATGGTTACCTGGCCCTCTTCCATGGCTTCGAGCAGGGCGCTCTGGCTCTTGGGGGTGGCACGGTTGATTTCGTCGGCCAGCACCAGCTCGGCGAAGATCGGTCCTGGGTGAAACACGAAACCGCCGCTGTTCTTGTCGAATACCGAGGTGCCGAGGATATCGCCGGGAAGCAGATCGGAGGTGAACTGAATGCGTTGGAAACTCAGGCCAAGGACCGTGGCCAGGGTGTGACTGAGGGTGGTCTTGCCCATACCGGGCAGGTCCTCGATCAGCAGATGACCGTCGGCCAACAGACAGGTCAGGGCCAGCCGGACCTGTGCATCCTTGCCCAATACCACCTGGTTGATGGCCTGCAGACAGGCTTCCAGCTTACTGCGCATAGGCAGACATCCAAACGAGGGAGACGCCAGGGATATTAGCGCACAAGACCCGTAGAAACCGGAGAAAGCTGGGCTCCATTCCCCTGGGAGAGTCCCTTGGGAAAGTCCCTTGGGGAGCCCCTTGTGGGAGCCGGATTTATCCGCGAAGAACGATCACGCGGTCTCGCTGATAAGACGCAGTGTCTTCTTCGCGGATAAACCGGATCAACGGCCCGCGCGCGACTCGCGAATGTAGAAACGCGCTTTCTCGGCCTTGGCCGAGCAGCCCTCGTACGCCTCGAACTGCTGCTGGGTCTTGGCCCCGGTCAGCAACGAGAGCGCCTTGGAGTAGCTCACGGTCCCGGCAAAGCCTTCGGCCTTGGCCAGGTCCAGTTCACGCCAGGCGGCATCCAGCTGGGTACCGCAGGTTTCGCGATAGGCCGTCTTGCCCGCGCAACCGGCCAACGCCAATGCAATCAATGGCACACAGATCCAGGCTTTCATCGATGACACCTCAAGAAAAAACAGTTGTGCAGCTTATGACGGTGCGCCAGGCAAAAAGTGCCTTGCCCCGCTCTACAAGCTTAGCCAATCCCCATGAACGAAATCCATCGGCACCAGCGGGCCACATCGGCGATTGTGCCGTTACCCTCCTTGGGTGCATTGTGGGTCAACGGCCGGAAGGAGTGCATGATGAAAAAACGTGTGGCATTGGTGCTGGGCTCGGGTGGGGCCCGGGGTTACGCGCATATCGGGGTGATCGAGGAAATCGAACGGCGCGGCTATGAGATCGCCTGTATCGCCGGCTGCTCGATGGGCGCGGTGGTCGGCGGAATCTACGCCGCCGGCAAGCTCGACGAGTACCGCAACTGGATCGAGAGCCTGGACTATCTCGACGTCCTGCGCCTGGTCGACGTCAGTTTCCGCCTGGGGGCGATCCGCGGTGAAAAGGTCTTCGGCCAGATCCGCAAGATCGTTGGCGAAATCGACATCGAGGATCTGCGCATCCCCTACACGGCGGTCGCCGCCGACCTGACCAACCAGCAGGAAATCTGGTTCCAGGAAGGTTGCCTGCACCAGGCCATGCGCGCCTCGGCCGCCATCCCGAGTCTGTTCACCCCGGTCATGCAGGGCAATCGCATGCTGGTCGATGGCGGCCTGCTCAACCCGTTGCCGATCGTGCCGGTGGTCTCCAGCCACTGTGACCTGATCATCGCCGTCAACCTCAATGCCACCAACCAGAAGCAGTATCAGTTGCCGGTGATCCAGCGCCCGCCGGCCTTCAAGAGCCGCTTCAACGCGCTGCTCAGTTCCATGGGCTCGCGCCTGCCGTTCCGGCGCAAGCAGGCCGAGGAGCTGCTGCGCCTGGAGCAGCAGACCCTCGCCGCGGACGCGGCGGACATCACCAACGCCTGGCTCGATCCGGCCGAGCCCGATGCCCAGCAACCGGCTGCGGCACCCGAGGTCGATGGTGCACCGAAGTCGGCGACCGGCTCGTTCATCGTCGACAACGTCGGCCCGGCGTCGTTGCTGGACCTGATCAACCAGAGTTTCGAAGTGATGCAGACGTCGCTGGCGCAATACAAGATCGCCGGCTACCCGCCGGACATCCTGATCAACGTGCCCAAGCGCGTGTGCCGCTTCTTCGAGTTCTACAAGGCACCGGAGCTGATCGCCCTGGGCCGCGAGATCGCCCGCGATACCCTGGATCGCTACGAGGAGGAGCGGCGCTGAAGTGGACAGCCTGCCAGTGGAAGACATCAGGCCTTGCATCCGGCCTTTCGGGCAAACGCCGTGGCGAGCGGGCTTGCCCGCGCTGGGGTGCGCAGCAGCCCTAAAACCAGCAAACGCGGTCTACCTGATCAGGCGGCGTCGCCTGGCCTTGGGGCTGCCTTGCAGCCCAGCGCGGGCAAGCCCGCTCGCCACGCTGTGTGATCAGGCCTGGTGGTCGAGCAGGCGATAGCCGACGCCGGCCTCGGTGACGATGAAGCGTGGCCGCGTAGGGTCGTCGGCCAGTTTCTGGCGCAGGTGCCCGACCACGATCCGCAGGTAGTGGCTGTCCTCGGTATGGGTCGGGCCCCAGATGTCCTTGAGCAGTTGCTGCTGGGTGATGACCCGCCCGGGATGCCGCGCCAGTTGGGCGAGCACCGCATACTCCTTGCGCGTCAACGCCACCTCCACACCCTCCAGCGACACCCGGCGATACGCCAGGTCGACGATCAGCGGGCCGAACTTCAAGGCCGCCTCCTGGACCTCGCCAGCCGGCACCTGGCGCAGCAGTGCCCGGATGCGCGCCAGGAATTCCTGGATGCCGAAGGGCTTGGTCACATAATCGTTGGCACCGCCGTCGAGGGCCTGAACCTTCTGCGCCTCGCTGGCCCGCACCGACAGCACCAGCACCGGCGCCGCGGACCATTCGCGGAACTCGCGCAACACCTGCTGGCCGTCCATGTCCGGCAAACCGAGGTCGAGCACCAGCAGGTCGGGCTTGTTCAGCGCCGCCTGGGCCAGCCCCTCGGCTCCGGTGCCCGCCTCCAGTACCTTGTAGCCTTGGGAAGCCAGGCTGATACGCAGGAACTTGCGAATCTGCGGTTCATCGTCGATGACCAGGATGGTCGATATCTGGCTCATGGTTGCGGCATCTTGGCGAGAAGGGGCCAAAGCATATCAGGCTTCACTTTCAAATCCCGGTTGCTCCCGCAGCGGCAGGAATAAGGTGATACAGGTGCCCCGTCCATCAATGCCCTGCGCCACGGTGATATGCCCGCCGTGGGCACCAACCATGCCCTGGCAGATCGCCAGGCCCAGGCCGGTGCCCTGACCGCCACGATCGCCGCGGGCGGCGGTGTAGAACATGTCGAAGATCTTGCCGCGCTCCTCCTCGGGAATCCCCGGACCTTCGTCGCTGACCGCGAAGAACAGTTCGCCATCGACTGTCCCGGCGCCGACCTGCAGGCGGCCATGGCTCGGTGAGAAGCGCGCGGCGTTTTCCATGACGTTGACCAGCGCCTGCTCGATCAGCGCCGCATGCACGTAGAGCAACGGCAGTTCCTCCGGCACCCGGGTGCTGACCTGCAGCGGCGCCAGCACCGCTCGCAGTCGATTCAGGGCACTGCCGACGATGTCCGCCGGCGCCACCCAGTCACGCGCCAGTTTCAAGGCACCGTGGCCCAGGCGGGTCATGTCCAGCAGGTTCTGGATGTAGCGATCGAGCCTCTCGGCCTCGTCGCGGGTGCCCTCCAGCAGTTCCTGACGATCAGCCAGCGGGATCGCCTCGCCGAGTGCCAGCAGACTGTCAATGCTGCCACGCATCGAGGTCAGCGGTGTACGCAGGTCGTGGGACACGGAGGCCAGCAAGGCGCTGCGCAACTGCTCGGTCTCCCCGTGCAGGCGTGCCGCTTCCAGGTCGTCGGCCAGTTGTGCACGGGCCAGGGCCTGGGCCAAGGGCTGGCTCAATGCGGTCAGCAGGCGACGGCGCTGGCCGGTCAGCGTCTGACCTTCGCGAGGACGCACACCGAGCAACGCCAGCGGCCCCTCTTCCACCGACAGCGGCCACCACCACCAGCGCCCGAACGGCAAGGTGCCGGTGCCCATCCCGGCTGGCTGGTCGTGTTGCCAGGCCCAGTCGGCGGCGGCGCGCTCGGCCTCGGAAAACGCCAGCGAGCCGCCGCTCTCGACCTTCCAGCCGCCCTGGCCGTCGCGGTTGAGCAGGCACAACTCCAGCTCCTCCCAGCCGCTGAGGTGCTGCGACGCCGCGCTGATCACCGCCTGGCGGTCGGTGGCGGCGGTCAGCTTGCGCGACAGGTCGAGCAGTTCGCTGGTTTCCTCCTGGGTATCGCGCAGGGCCTGCAACTGTCGGCGCTGGCGGGCAGCCAGGTTACCGGTCAACGCCGCCATCATCAGGAAGAACAGCAGCGTCAGCACATCCTCTTCGCGCTGGATCGCGAAGGAAAAGTTCGGTGGGATGAACAGGAAGTCATAGGTCAGAAATGACAGGACGGCACAGGCCAGGGCCGGGCCGAGGCTGCTGCGCACCGCCACCAGCAGCACGGCGGCGAGGAACACCAGGGAAATATTCGGCAACGGCAGCACACTGGCCACGCCCCAGGCCAGGGCACTGGCGAGCACCGTCGCCAGCACGGCCAGCAGGTAGTCGAGCCAGACCACCGCATGGGGTTCACGAACCCGCGGCTGGCGCTGTTCCTCCTGGCTGTCGAGGACGTTGATTTCCAGGCCCCGGGCATTGCGCAACAGACGCGCCGCCAACCCGCCGCCGAACAACCGGCGGCGCAGGCGCTGGCGCGACTGGCCGACCAGCACTAGGCTGGCGCGCCGCTCGGCGGCATGCTGGATCAGGGTCCTGGCGACCTCACCGGCCCGCAGCAGCACCACTTCACCGCCCAGTCGCTCGGCCAGTTGCTGGGCGCTCTGCAGGCGCAGTCGCGACTGTTCGTCACGACTGCTGCCATTGTCCACATGCACCAGGCTCCAGGGCAGGTGCCGACGCTGGGCGACCCGACTGGCGTGACGCACCAGGCGCTCGGCCTGGGCATCGCCATCCACTCCCACCAGCAGGCGCCCGCGAATCGCCGGCGCGGCCTGGCCGAGGGTCCGGTAGCCCAGCGCCAGGTCATTGTCGACCTGGGCGGCGGCCGTCTGCATCGCCAGTTCGCGCAGGGCGGTGAGATTGGTCTGGGTGAAAAACGCATCGATCGCCGCCCGGGCCTGCTCCGGCACATAGACCTTGCCGTCGCGCAGGCGCTCGAGCAGTTCCCGTGGCGGCAGGTCGATCAGCAGCAGTTCGTCGGCCTCCTGCAGGACCCAGTCGGGCAGGGTCTCGCGCACCTGCACGCCGGTGATGCCGCGGACCTGGTCGTTGAGACTTTCCAGGTGCTGGACGTTGATCGTGGTGAACACGTCGATGCCGGCGGCCAGCAGCTCCTGGACATCCTGCCAGCGCTTCAGATGGCGGCTGCCGGGCGCATTGCTGTGGGCCAGCTCATCGACCAGCACCAGTTTCGGCCGGGCCTTGAGCAGCCCGTCAAGGTCCATTTCCTCAAGCAGCACGCCGCGATACTCGGAGCGTACCAGCGGCAGTTGCGGCAACCCCGCGAGCAGCGCCTCGGTCTCCGCCCGGCCATGGGTCTCCACCACGCCAGCCAGCACCTTCACGCCCTGGCGCAGCTGCGTATGCGCGGCCTGCAGCATCGCGTAGGTCTTGCCCACGCCCGGCGCGGCACCAAGGAACACCTTGAGCCGGCCACGATCGCTGCGGGGCAGTTCGGCGAGCAGCGCGTCGGCGCGACCTGAATCACTCATGTACGGGGCTCCCCCTCATAGGATGTGTTGATCGTTCCCACGCTCTGCGTGGGAATGCCGCACCGGACGCTCCGCGTCCAGCCTTGGCGACGCAGAGCGCCACAGGATGCATTCCCACGCAGAGCGTGGGAACGATCATGCGGGGAATTTCATGGATTGGAGTCGGCCTTCAGGGCCTCTTCGCGGGCAAGCCGCGAAGAGGCCAGCAAACCTTACCCACATCCCCCTGGCAACAGCGGACTACTTCGAGATATCGGCCAGCGCCGCATTCAAGGCGAGCACATTGACCACCGGTGGGCCAATCAGCGGCTGCTCGATATGCGCCTCTACCAGCTTCTCCACGGCCGCCGCCGACAGGTTGCGTGCCTGCGCCACCCGTGCCAGTTGATAGCGAACCGCAGCCGGTGGCAAGTGCGGATCGAGACCGCTGCCGGAAGTGGTGAGCAGCGCCAGCGGTACCGGGCCCTGGCCAGGCACGATCTGCTTGGCCGCGTCGTCGAAAATCCGCGTTGCCAACGCCGGGTTGCTCGGCGCCAGGTTGCTCGCGCCGCTGGACACCGTGGCAAAGGCCCCGGCCGAAGGCCGTGGGTGGAACCAGGCATCGCCGGTGAAATCCTGGGCGATCAGTGACGAGCCGCGGACCTGGCCGTCGGCATCGCGCAGCAGGCTGCCATTGGCCTGGTCGGGGAAAACGGCCTGGGCCACGCCGGTGACCACCAGCGGGTAGGCGATGCCGGTGATCAGGGTCATCAGGGCCAGCAGGCTCAGGGCTGGGCGCCATACGGTAGACATGTTCAGTTCCTCGATTCGGGTTATGTGGTGACTGGAATACTGTCTTCGCGGATAAACCGGGGCGCCGGACCGCCGGCTCCCACAAGGGCCATCTCCTGCAAATCCAGCCGCCAAGGGCCCGCTTCCACAGCGAAGCGGGCAGCATGGGCTACACCAGGTGCAGCGCGGTCAGCAGCAGGTCGATGGCCTTGATGCCCACGAACGGCACCAGGATGCCGCCCAGGCCATAGATCAGCAGGTTGCGGCGCAGCAGGTGCGCGGCGCTCGCCGCCTGCACCCGCACGCCACGCAGCGCCAGCGGGATCAGCACGACAATGATCAGGGCGTTGAACACGATCGCCGAGAGGATCGCGCTCTGCGGGCTGGCCAACCGCATGACGTTGAGCACCCCGAGCTGTGGATAAATGGCCGCGAACAGTGCCGGCAGGATCGCGAAATACTTGGCCACGTCATTGGCGATCGAGAAGGTGGTCAGCGCGCCACGGGTCACCAGCAACTCCTTGCCGATCTGCACCACGTCCAGCAGCTTGGTCGGGTCGCTGTCGAGGTCGACCATGTTCGCCGCTTCCCGCGCGGCCTGGGTGCCGTCATTCATCGCCATGCCGACGTCGGCCTGGGCCAGCGCCGGGGCGTCGTTGGCGCCGTCGCCACACATCGCCACCAGCCGGCCGTCGTTCTGTTCCAGGCGGATGCGCGCCAGTTTCTTCTCCGGCGTGGCTTCGGCCAGCACGTCGTCGACCCCGGCCTCGGCGGCGATCGCCGCCGCGGTCAGCGGGTTGTCGCCGGTCACCATGACGGTGCGGATACCCAGCTTGCGCAGTTCGGCGAAACGCTCGCGAATCCCCGGCTTGACCACGTCCTTGAGGTGAATGGCACCGAGCAGCTTGCCGTCGGCGCAGACCAGCAAGGGGGTGCCGCCACTCTGGGCGATCCGGTCGATCTCGCGCGACAGCGCCGGTTGCAGGTCGGCACGTTTCTGGCCGAGGAATGCCAGCAGCGAATCCACCGCGCCCTTGCGATACACCCGGCCCTGATGGTCGACACCCGACAGCCGGGTCTCGGCGCTGAACGGCACCGCGGTCAGTTCCGCAGCCGCCGGCTCCGTCTGTGGATAAAGGTCGCGCAGGTACTCGACGATGGACTTGCCTTCGGCGGTCTCGTCGGCCAGCGACGCCAGCAAGGCGCCCTCGGCCAGTTCACGGACCGCCACGCCGGGCGCCGGATGGATCGCCGAGCAGCGGCGGTTGCCAAAGGTGATGGTGCCGGTCTTGTCCAGCAGCAGCACGTGAACGTCGCCGGCGGCTTCCACCGCCCGGCCGGACTTGGCGATCACGTTCAGGCGGACCAGGCGGTCCATCCCGGCGATGCCGATGGCCGACAGCAGACCGCCGATGGTGGTCGGAATCAGGGTCACCAGCAGCGCCACCAGGAACACCAGCGGCAGGCTGCCGCCGGCGAAGTGGGCGAACGGCTGCAGGGTCACCACCACCAGCAGGAAGATCAGGGTCAGACCGATCAGCAGGATGTCCAGGGCGACTTCATTGGGCGTCTTCTGCCGCTTGGCGCCCTCCACCAGAGCGATCATGCGGTCCAGGGTCGACTCGCCGGGGTTGCTGGTGATGCGCACCAGCAGCCAGTCGGAGACCAGCCGGGTGTTGCCGGTCACCGCCGAACGGTCGCCACCGGATTCGCGGATCACCGGCGCCGATTCACCGGTGATCGCCGCCTCGTTGACCGCGGCGATACCCTCGATCACCTCGCCGTCACCGGGGATCATCTCGCCAGCCTCGACCCGTACCACATCGCCCTTGCGCAGGCCGCTGGCGGGGACCACCTGGAAGCTGCCGTCGGCCTTGCGGCGCCGGGCACCGAGGCCCTCGCTGCCGGCCTTGAGGCTGTCGGCGCGGGCCTTGCCGCGACCTTCGGCCAGAGCCTCGGCGAAGTTGGCGAAAAGCACGGTGAACCAGAGCCAGATGGCGATCTGCACCGCGACGAAGGTCGGCACGGCACTGTTGGGGATCAGGCAGAGGATGGTGGTCAGCACCGCCGTCAGCTCCACCACCAGCATCACCGGCGCCCGTTGCAACTGGCGCGGGTCGAGCTTGACGAAGGCTTGCACCAGCGCCGGCCGCCACAGGTCGGCGACGGTGGTCCTGGGCTGTTCGACGACAGCCGGTTTTGTTGCGGGAAGCGGCATGTTCATCATCAGATCCTCAATTCTTCAAGCCGGTAACAGCCAGGCTCAGGTGCTCGGCGATCGGCCCCAGGGCCAGGGTCGGCAGGAACGTCAGGCCGCCCACCAGCAGGATGGTCACGGTCAGCAGGGTGACGAACAGCGGGCCGTGGGTGGGGAAACTGTTCTGGCCGACCGGCACGGTCTTCTTCATCGCCAGGCTGCCGGCCAGGGCCAGGACCGGGAGGATGTAGCCGAAGCGGCCGATCAGCATGCTCAGGCCCAGCATCAGGTTGTGGAACGCGGTGTTGCCGCTGAAACCGCCGAACGCCGAACCGTTGTTGGCGCTGGCCGAGGTGTAGGCGTACAGCAACTGGCTGAAACCGTGGGCGCCGGGGTTGCTCACCGCCCCGGCCGGGCCGGGCAGGCTGGCGGCGATCGCACCCAGCAGCAGGGTGCCGACCGGCATCACCAGCAGGGTCACCACCAGCAGTTGCACTTCCCGGGCCTGGAGTTTCTTGCCCAGGTATTCCGGGGTCCGGCCGATCATCAGGCCGGCGAGGAACACCGCGATCAACACGTTCAGCAGCATGCCGTAGAGGCCCGCGCCAACGCCGCCGAAGATCACTTCGCCGACCATCATGTTGACCAGCGCGACCATGCCGCTCAGCGGGTTGAGGCTGTCATGCATGGCGTTGACCGAGCCGTTGGAGGCCGCCGTGGTGGTGACGGACCAGAGCACGCTGCCGGTGGTGCCGAAGCGGGTCTCCTTGCCTTCCAGCGGTGCCGTCTGCTCCACCAGCGGATTGTTCAGTGCAGGGTTCGGCTGGTACTCGGCATACAGCGAGACCGCACCGCCGATCAGCAACAGGGCCAGCATGCAACCCATGATCGCGCGGCTCTGGCGCAGGTCCTTGACGTAGTGGCCGAAGGTGAACACCAGGGCCGCCGGAATCAGGATGATCGAGGCCAGCTCGAACAGGTCGCTCCAGGCGGTCGGGTTCTCGAACGGGTGCGCCGAGTTGACGCCGAAGAAGCCCCCGCCGTTGGTTCCCAACTGCTTGATGGCGATCTGGCTGGCAGCCGGGCCGAGCGGGATCACCTGGTCGGCGCCCTGCAGGGTCACGGCATTGACGTAGTGGGCGAAGGTCTGCGGCACCCCCTGCCAGACCAGGAACAGCGCCAGCAGCAGACACAGCGGCAGCAGCCCGTAGAGGGTGGCGCGGGTCATGTCGACCCAGAAGTTGCCCAGGGTACTCGCCGAACGCCGGGCAATACCCCGGCACAACGCGACCAGCACGGCCAGACCGGTGGCGGCGCTGACGAAGTTCTGCACGGTCAGGCCGACCATCTGGCTCAGGTAGCTGAGGGAGGCCTCGCCGCTGTAGTTCTGCCAGTTGGTATTGGTCATGAAGCTGACCGCGGTGTTGAAGGCCAGCGTCCACTCCTGACCCGGCAGGTGCTGCGGGTTGAGCGGCAAATACTGCTGCAGTTGCAGGATGGCGAACAGCAGGACGAAACCGGCGAAGTTGAAGGCCAGCACCGCCAGGGTGTATTTCTGCCAGCTCTGTTCGGTCTGTTCATCCACCCCGGACAGGCGATAACAGGCCCGCTCCACTGGCCCCAACACCGGTGTCAGCCAGGTGCGCCGACCTTCCATCACGTTGTAGTAGAAGCGCCCCAGCGCAGGTGCCGGCAGCAGCACCAGCGCCAGGAAGGCCAGGATCAGCCAATAGTCGTAACCATGCATAACCGCCGCTCCTAGTTCCGATCCGCGCGCAACAGCGCGACCAGTAGATAGATGAACAGCGCCACCGCCAGCAGCAGTGACACCGCGTCCAGAATGCCCATGGGATTTCTCCGTGATACGGCAATTGCCGCGTGTGGAGCCATTGTCGGAAGGAAGGCCGTAAAGGAACGAGAGCGATGCCCGGGGCGATACGTAAAGAAGGCGTAAAGAGTCGGTTTACACAGGCATTACACCCTAGAATCCCCGGCACGCTGACCCGGCCACGGCGCCAGCAGGGGTCTGGGGCGCGCGCCGATTTGTGTCGAAGTCGTTACATAACCGACAACCAGTCAACATGCGGCGCCTGTAGCTTCCTGCCGCAGCTACACTTGAAATGGATGCTCCGCCTGCGGGCCGGGCCTTCCCCACGTGCAACAACCTCGCGCAGCGCTTGGCGTTACGCGGCTTTACCGGCAGATAATCACACGCATGCAGAACACTCCCGCTCCTCTGGCCGACGTCAACAAACCGCTATCGCCGGGCGATGACAAGCGCTGGAATGTCCGCGCGCTGATCGTCGATGACGATATTCCGATCCGTGAGCTGCTGATCGACTACCTCGCCCGCTTCAGCATCCAGGCGATCGGCGTGACCGACGGCGCGGAGATGCGCCAGGCCATGCAACTGGAAACCTTCGACGTGGTGGTCCTGGACCTGATGCTGCCTGGCGAGGATGGCCTGTCGCTGTGCCGCTGGCTGCGCGCCGAATCGGACATCCCGATCCTGATGCTGACCGCCCGCTGCGAACCCACCGACCGCATCATCGGCCTGGAACTGGGTGCCGACGATTACATGGCCAAGCCGTTCGAGCCACGGGAACTGGTGGCACGCATCCAGACCATCCTGCGCCGGGTACGCGACGACCGTACCGAACAGCGGGCCAACATCCGTTTCGACAACTGGCGCCTGAACAGCGTGCTGCGCCAGTTGATCGCCGACGATGGCCTGGTGGTGCCGCTGTCCAATGCCGAATTCCGCCTGCTGTGGGTGTTCATCGAACGTCCGCGTCGGGTACTGAGCCGCGAGCAGTTGCTCGACGCCGCCCGGGGTCGCTCGATCGAGGCGTTCGACCGCAGTATCGACCTGCTGGTCTCGCGGTTGCGGCAGAAGCTCGGCGACGATCCTAAATCGCCACAACTGATCAAGACCGTACGCGGTGAAGGCTACCTGTTCGACGCGCGAGACATCGGCTGATGCGTCCACGCTTCAACACGTTGTTCGGCCGCCTGTTCGGCGTGTTGATGCTGGCGATCGTCCTCGCTCACCTGCTGGCCTTTCTCTGGTTCCATCTTTACGGCGGCGGCCCGCCCCCGCCACCGCCGTCCTCGGCG
>NZ_AQOH01000058.1 GCF_000364705.1 Pseudomonas fuscovaginae SE-1
GGCGCAGAATTTCGATCCGCGCCTGGGGCCGCCACCGCCACACTTTCGGCGTCCGCCCCGGCCGTGGTTCGGAGGGCCGTTGGTGCCCCTGACCTTCCAGTTCATCGCGCTGATCATCGCCGCCTGGTATGGCGCCAAGCTGCTCTCCCGGCCAATCCAGCGCCTGAGCGAGGCGGCTGAACGCCTGAGCGAAGACCTCGACAGTCCGCCGCTGGATGAAACCGGGCCATGGGAGGCCCGCCAGGCCGCTGCCACCTTCAACCTGATGCAGCAGCGCATCCGTGAGCAGGTGCAACAGCGTGGGCGCATGCTCGGTGCGGTGTCCCACGACCTGCGTACGCCGTTGTCGCGCCTCAAGCTGCGCCTGGAACAGATCGACGATGCGAAACTGCAAGGGCAGATGCGTCAGGACCTGAACGACATGATCGGCATGCTCGACGCCACCCTGAGCTACCTGCATGAACAGCGCACCAGCGAAGCCATGCAGTGGATGGACGTGCAGGCCCTGGTCGAGTCGCTCTGCGAGAACGCCCAGGACCAGGGCGCCCAGGTCCGCGCCAGCGGTCATTGCGCGCCGCTGCTGGTACAGCCGATGGCCTTGCGCTCGTGCCTGAACAACCTGATGGACAACGCCCTGCGTTATGCCGGCGATGCCCTGATCACCCTGGAGGACAGCCGACGACGGCTGATCATCCGGGTCATCGACCACGGACCCGGCATCGCCGCCGACAAGCGCGAAGCGGTGTTCGAGCCGTTCTACCGCCTGGAAGGCTCGCGCAACCGCAACTCCGGCGGCGTCGGCCTGGGCATGACCATCGCCCGGGAGGCCGCGCAGCGCCTGGGTGGCGAGCTGCAACTGGAGGAAACCCCAGGCGGCGGGTTGACCGCCGTGGTCACCCTGCCCCGCGCCTGAGCGCCCTGTGTACCGACCGGTACAAAGCCTACATACCCTCGACACCTGTCCCTGGGAGTCTGCATGAGCCGGTGCACCGTCACCGGCCCAGCCAACACTTAGGGAGTGAGCACCATGATCGGTAGCGTCAGCAGTCTACTGAGCTACGTCGGCTACAACAGCACGACGACGGCCACGCAACGCCAGCAACAATTCCAGAAGCAACTGCTCGCCAAGCTCGACACCAACGGCGACGGTTCCGTCAGCCAGGATGAACTGAGCAGCGCCCTGTCCAAGGACAGCGACAACAAGCTGCTCGCCGACCTGAGCCAGAACTTCACCTCGCTCGACAGCGACAGCAGTGGCGGTATCAGCCTCGACGAACTGGCCGCGCTCAAGCGCCCGGAACGCGCTGATCGCGCCCCCGACACCCAACTGGCCGATGCCCTGCTCAAGGCCTTGGACACCAATGCTGACGGTACCCTCGGCAACGACGAACTGAACACCGGCCTGACCAATGCGGGCATCAGCACTGACAGCGCCTCGCTGTTCTCGTCCCTGGACAAGGACTCGAGCGGCAGCCTCAGTGTCGACGAACTGGCCGCGGCCTTCGCGCCACCACCGCCGCCGACACAACTGTCGAGCAGCCAGCTGTTCAGTCAACTGGACACCGATGGTGATGGCAGCATCAGCCAGGCCGAACTGGCCAGCGCATTGCAGGGCACCACTGACAACTGTGCGAGCAGCGCCAACACTGCCAGCAGCACCACGACGGCCAACACCAGCAACACCGCCAGTGCCGTACTGCTCCAGGCCTTGGCAGACGCCAGCGGCACCACCCGCACCACGACTCAGACGGCCCAGGAAAACATTGCCGAAGCTCTCAGCCGGCTGCTGGTCAACCTCAATACCCAGTATCAGAACCGCAATACCGTGACCGCGACCAGCAGCACCGCGGCTGCGGCCTGATACTTGCAGACACCGCCCACCTTGTGGGAGCCGGCTTGCTGGCGATAGCGATATTTACAGCGCTGCGGGTTGTGTTGGATGGCCGCCCGCAAGCCGGCTCCTACAGGTCTTTAATCGTGCACAGAACAGACGTGCAACGGGGGCTCTGTAGGAGCTGGCGGTGCGGCTTGCGCAACTGCGGAATACGCTACCGATAAATGTCAGACTTTCTCCTCGCGCCGCCCCTGGCTCGCGCTCCAGTCGAGCAGCAGGCTGTAGGCCACTGCCAGGAGAGTCGGACCGATGAACAGGCCGATGAAACCAAAACTGATCAATCCGCCGAACACACCCAGCAATACCACCACCAATGGCAGGTTGCCCCCCCGGCTGATCAGGTAGGGCTTGAGCACGTTGTCCACGCCACTGATGATGAACGTGCCCCAGATGCCCAGGAACACCGCCATGCCGTACTCGCCCTTCCACACCAGCCAGGCCGTGGCCGGAATCCATACCAGCGGCGGCCCCATGGGAATCAGGCTGAGCAGGAAGGTCGCCAGCCCCAGCACCAGCGCGCCGGGCACCCCGGCGATGAGAAAGCCTATCAGGGCCAGTACGGCCTGGGCCGCCGCCGTACCGATCACGCCGTTGACCACCCGCTGCACGGTGCCGGCCACCAGTTCCTGGTAGTAACCGGCCCGTTCGCCGATCAGCCGCTCCAGCAGGCTGAGCACGAACGCCGCCAGCCGTGGACCATCCCGGTAGAAAAAGAACACGAAGAGGATGCTCAGGGTCAACTCGAGAATCCCGCCGCCGATCTGCGCACTACGGGCCAGCAGCCAGTTGCCGACCTGCCCCAGGTACGGCTTGACCGCCACCATCAGCGCCGCCCCCTGCTGGTCGACGGTGTTCCAGAAGCCCACCAGCCGCTCACCGACGATCGGCACCCCCGCCAGCCAGGCCGGCGCCTCGGGCAGACCATCGACCTGCACATCCCTGACGAACGTCACCGCATCGCGCACATGGTCCGCCAGGTTGAGTCCCAGCCACACCAGCGGCGCGGCCACCAGGACCGTCCAGCCGAGGGTCAGCAAGCCGGCAGCCAACGATTCACGCCCACCCAGCAGGCGCGTCAGCAACACCATCAGCGGCCAGCTGGCAAACGCCAGCACCGCCCCCCAGAACAGCGCCGACCAGAACGGCGCCATCACCCACAGGCTGGCACCAAACAGCACCAGGAGCAGTATCTGCACCAACAGCCGATCATTATTGAGCATGGGGATTCCACAAAAAGGTCAGAAAGGAAAGCTTAGGCGAACCCACGAGCGTGCGTTCGCCCCTGCCGCGACTAGCGCAACAGTTCCAGATGCAGGCCAGCGGTGCGGCTGTCGCCCAGTTCCAGCCGCGACGCCCTGACGCCCGCGGCCACCAGCGCCTGGCGCCAGGCTTCGGCGGAGCCGCCCGAAAGACTGATGCGGGAGGTGGTGTCGAGGTTCAGGCCCCGGGATATCAGGGTGATCCAGGTGACCTGCGGCGCGCCGACCAGTGCCGGCAGATCGAGCTTGCCGGTGTCGCGCAACTCGCGCGACAGGGTTGCCGAGGTTGGCAGCAACTCGCCCAGCGGCGCGTTCGCGGCAAATTGCTCGACATGCAGGTACGCCCGCCGGTTGCCGCGGGTAATGCTGTACAGGACCATCAGCGAATCCTCCTGTGGCGCCGCCAGACGCAGCAACAGGTAGGCCTGCTGGTCATCGGCCCCGGACAGCAGCGAATTGCCGAAGACCTCGTTGGCCCACAGGCTGTTCTCGCCACAATCACGGGCCTGGCACCAGAACAGCAACTGCGCGCCCTGCCTCTGCAAGGCTTCGCGCGCCACGGTAAAGGCCTCGTTGGCCGTATGTTCCGGTGGCAGCTCGTAGGTTACCGAGGTCATCAGCCCACGGGCGTTGACCTGGCCTTCGCTGCGCAGCCGATTGCTGATCTTGCGAATCGAGCCTTGTGGATAAATGCGCTCCAGCTCGGTCGGTGCCCGGTAGTCGACGATCTGCGCATCGGCCAGGCGCGGCACCAGCGGCAGATCATGGCTGCCCGGCACATCAGCGGCCAGCAGTACGCCGCTGAAACAGGCCAGGCCGAGAGCCCCGGCCAGGGTTGTGGATAACTTCATCGGATCGGCAGCGCCTGAACAGGCGGCACGAGTGCCGGAGCGGAACGACACGAAGTCGTGGCAGTAGCGAGGTCTGGCATGGTTGTCTCCCTTTCAACCCGCCCAGCCTCGACAGTTGCCGGGCGCAAGTCAAGGCATGGCGAAGAAGCGATTGAAACAGTCTGCAACAAGGGCTGCCCCGGCCTCGTCGTTCAGGTGCAGGTGATGGCCACCGGGCAGCACCTGTTGCCTGAAGGGTAGCTGCTCCAGCAGGCTGCGGTGCTGCGCCAGCATGCCCTCCTCGGCCACCACCAGTTGCGCTGGGCAGGCCACCCGACGGACGAAGGCCATGGCCTGCTCTTCGGTCAGGCGCAAGGGCGAGGCCAGGGTCAGGCGATTGTCGCTGCGCCAGGTGTAGCCACCCGGAACCGGCATCAGCCCGCGCTGGGCGAGCAACTCGGCAGCCTCGCGGCTGACCGCCACCAGGCCCTTCATGCGCGCCTCGACGGCCTGGTCCAGATTCGGGTGCACGGATTTGCGCTTGTCTGGCAGCCGCAACTGCGCCTGCAAGGCCATGCCCAGGCGCTCGGCCGCGCTTTCGCCGCTGGCGGTCGGCGGAATCACGCCATCGATCAGCGCCAGGTGCGAAACCCGCTCGGGCAAGGCGCCGGCCAACACCACCGAGACAATCGCGCCGAGGGAATGCCCGAGCAGGGCGAAACGTTGCCAGCCCAGTTGCCCGGCCACCTGCAACACGTCATGCACGTAGTCCCAGAGCGCATAACCGGCACCGACCGGGCGATGCCCGGAGTGCCCGTGACCGGCCATGTCGAGAGCGACGATGCGCAGCCCCTTCAGCTTCGGCGCCAGGCGGGCGAAGCTGTTGGCGTTGTCCAGCCAGCCGTGCAGGGCGATCACCGGCAGCCCATCTTCCGGGCCGAACAGATGGGCCGCCAACTCGATATGCGGCAGACTCAGGCGCACCTCCTCGACCGCCGCGCTCATGGCTGCCGCCCTTCGCTGGCACGCCGCTCCCAGCGGGTGAAGATGTCCTTGAGCAGTTGCGCGGTGTCTTGCGGACGTTCCAGCGGAAACATGTGGCCGCCGGGCATGCTCAGGGACTCACCCTGGGGCAGTTGCCTCACGGCGCGGGTGTGATGGCGCATCACCACACGACTCGAACGGCCACGCACCACGGCCAAGGGCACCTTCAGGTGACGGGCCAGACCCGGACTGGTATGAGGCACACCGCGATAGATCCTGATTTCGGTATCCGGATCGAAGCTCAGGCGCAGGCGGTTGCCCTCGGCACGCAGACCATGCTGCAGATAGGCGTCGAGACAATCCGGGTCGAACTCGCGGAACAGGCGCTTGCCAGCAAAGTACTGGCGCGCGGCTTCCAGGTCGCTGAACTCCTCGCGCCGGCCCAGGGTGCGCCCGGCCGGGGTCAGCCGGTCGATGAAGCCCAGGCGCTTGGCCGCGCGGATCACCCACTGGTCGGTACGGGTCAGCACCGGCGAGTCGAGCATCACCACCCCCTTGTACAATTGCGGGCGGCGCAGGGCCGCATGCAGGTGCAGCACACCGCCGAGGGAATGACCGACGCCCCAGACCGGGCCGGGCTGCCGTTCGAGGTGGTGGATCAGTTCATCGACCAGGTTGCGCCAGTTGTCGTCCACCGGGAAACGCGGGTCGTGGGCATGCTGTTGCAAATGGGCAACCTCATACTCCGGTGACAGGGCGGCGAACAGCTTGCCGTAAGTACCCGAGGGAAAGCCGTTGGCGTGGGCGAAGAACACGTGTTGCGACATACCGGAACCATTTCAGGGAGAACAGATGTCCATTGTCGACAGGACACCCGCCGCCAGCAATGACCGTAACTGCCAGGAATGATGACAGTCCGGTCAAGCCTATGGCGCCGCTCAGCGGCTCGGCGGAGTCTGGCCCAAAGGCACCACGGCCATGGTCAGGCGCGAGACGCAGTTGGTCTTGCCGTCGTCGCTGCTCAGGCGGATGTCCCAGACGTGGGTACTGCGGCCGATGTGGATCGCCGTCGCCACCGCCGTCACGCGCCCGCTGCGCACGCCACGCAGGTGGTTGGCGTTGATTTCCAGGCCCACGCAGTAGTACTGGCTGGTATCGACGCACAGGTAGCTGGCCATCGAACCGACGGTCTCGGCCAACACCACCGAGGCGCCGCCATGCAGCAGGCCGAACGGCTGGTGCGTGCGATGGTCGACCACCATGCTGGCAGTCAGCGACTGCTCGTCGAAGGACTCGAAGCGAATGTCCAGCACCTCGCTGATGGTGTTCTTCGCCGAGGCATTGAGTTGGTCGATATTTGGAACGGTGCGCCACAAGGCCATCTTGCAATCCCTCTGTTCTTGTCTGTCATTCCTGCCACAGTACCGGTTGCCCGCGCTCGCTCCAGCCCTGGAAACACGGACCGTAGCGCTGCTCGATCACCGGCCGCCTGATCTTCAGCGTGGGCGTGAGAAAACCGTTTTCCACCGTCCAACTATCTTTCACCACCACCAGCGCGCGCAAGCGCTGATGCTTGTCGAGGGCCTGGTTGACCTCCTCCAGCAGGGCCGCGAGCCCCGCCTGCAGGTTCGCCCGCGGCGTCTGGCCGGCGCTGGCCGAGAGCACGCAAAGCCCCAGCGGCGCCGGCAGGCCGTCGCCGACCACGCAGACCTGCTCGAGCCAGGCATTGGCCGCCAGGCGGTTCTCGATCGGTGCCGGAGCCACATACTTGCCCTTGCTGGTCTTGAAGATCTCCTTGAGCCTTCCGGTCAGGCGCAGGTTGCCCCCCGCATCCTGCTCGCCCTTGTCGCCGGTGCGCAGGAAGCCATCGGCGGTGAGGGCTTCGGCGGTTTTCTGCGGTTCCTTGTAATAACCCAGCATGGTCGCCCCGCTGCGCACCAGCACCTCGCCCCGCTCGTCGATACGCACCTCGACGCCCGGGCACGCCTCGCCGATCCATCCCGGCAGGTGCCGGCCCACCCGGCAGATATGCGAGTAACCGCTGTTCTCGGTCATGCCATAGACTTCGAGCACCTCCAGTCCCAGGCGCCGGTACCAGTGCAGCAGCTCACGGGGCACCGGTGCCGCACCGGACAGGGCGATGCGCAGGGCATCGAGCCCCAGCCCGGCCAGTATCTTGTTTCCGACCCGCCGCCCGAGCAGCGGCAGGCGCAACAGAAAATCCAGCCGCGCCGGAGCGACTTTTTCGTAGACGCCCATCTGGAACTTGCTCCAGATCCGCGGCACCCCAAACATCGCCGTGGGCCGCGCGCGCCGCAGGTCGACCAGAAAGGTTTCCAGACTTTCGGCGAAAAATACCGTCTGCCCGGTGAAGATCGACGCCTGCTCGACAAACATCCGCTCAGCCACATGACACAGCGGCAGGTAGGACAACACCCGATCGCCCTCCCCCAGGCCGAACAGGCCGATGGCGTTATTGGCGGCGAACGACAGGGTCGCGAAACTGTGCATGACGCCCTTGGGCTGGCCGGTGGTGCCGGAGGTGTAGATCACCGTCGCCAGTTGCTCCGCCGCGGGCCGCGGATCGTCCTGGATCGGCGGACAGGCCAGCAGATCGCTCCAGCGCGAATCGAACGCTCCCGGCGGGCACAGCGGCAGGCTGATGGTCGGCAAGCCCGGCCTGACCCCGGCCGACATGCCAGGCCAATCGTCGAGTTTGCCGATGAACGCCAGCACGACCTCGGCGTGCTCGAGCACCTGGGCAACGGATTCCGCGGTCAGGTTGGGGTACAGCGGCACCGAGACATGCCCGGCCATCCAGATCGCCAGGTCGGCAATGATCCAGTGGGCACAGTTCTTCGAAATGATCGCCACATGACTGCCGGCGGGCAGTTCCCGCGCCCGCAGCCAATGGGCCGCGCAGCGGGCCTGGCGGCCGACCTCGGACCAGCTCAGCGTCTGGACCTGGCCGCCGCCGACCGGCTGGACCAGGTACGGTTGGTGGGGATGGCGAGCCTCGCGCTCGTAGAAGACTTCCAGCGGCAAACGAAAAGCGGCAGACATGAGACTCCCTCCCTTTTGTTTTTATTCCGGAGACGAACCAACCAAGCACTTGCTTGGTGCACTATTTCACGGGCGGGACGGCACTGCAAGTCCATCCCCTCCCGCAGGGGTGCCGGACGGCACGAAACAAGGGTGGAATCTGATAGCCGGGTGGTTCGGGCTCGGGTCGAATTCCCGGTTTCCCAGCCCTTTGAGAGGCGTCCATGTCGACGATAGGCAATCTCTTGCGAAGCTTCATTCCCTTGCGCGGTCGCCGCATACCGGCGGGACAGCACCCTGCCGCGGCCGGAACGGAGCGCCCCCGGCAGCCCTGGCCAGGACAATCCCCGGCGTCGGAACCGTCAAGGATCGAGAGGGACATGACCCTGCTGGGGCTCAAGGACTCGCTGGACTCGGCACGGGCCTTTCTCGGCGCCAGCCCCACGCTGCGCGCCTATCCTCTGGGCGGCCTGCTCGAACTGATGGTGGCCAGCACCCTGCGCTTCCCCAATATCCTGCGCAGTTGGGACGGCGTCCCGCTGGAGGGCGGCGGCCGGGTGTCGCTGCATGTCCAGAAGAAGCTGTTCGACCTGCGGGTATCGACCACGCTCTCTCCACCGCTGACCAAGGCCTTGAAGCACTGCGCCCTGAACATCGCGGCGAATCTCGACGACGGCACCGCTGAACGGCTCCTCGACGATATCGACATCCGTCGGCCGTTCAAGGAATGGAACAAGCATGCGATCTGTGAGGTACTGCGCACCCTGCAGGTGACCAACGTCAACATGACCGGTGTCGATCTGAGCGGCGGCGACTTGGCCGGGGTGCGCTTCTTCGGCCAGTATCACGAGACGAATTTCATGGCGGCCAATCTCAAGGGCGCCATGCTCTCGAGCGGGTTCAAGGGCAACAACTTCGACCATTGCGACCTGCGACACGCCATGCTCTCGGGCTATTTCGAGCAGTGCAGTTTCAAGGGCGCGAAGGTCAACACGATGACACTGAGGCAGGCTCGCAGCGAGTTGAACGGGGCCGTGCTGACCCCGTGAAGACGCTCAGACGTGATGAACGCCGTTGAGCGTCATCGCCCCGGCCAGTGGCCAATCGCCTTGCAGCTCCGCCAGGCTGGCGGTGTTCATCGGCTGCGGGGTGCGCAGGTGGCCCGCTTCCAACAGGCTGATCAGGCTGCCAACCAGCGGCTGGTGACTGACCAGCAACAGGTTGTCGGCGGTATCGAGCTGCTCCAGCACCCGCGCCGGGTGAGTGTCCGGAGTCAACCAGGGCGCGGTGATGATCGGCGCCTCGAACCCCAGCACATCGCGCACCAGTTGCGCGGTCTGCTGGGCTCGCACGTAGGGGCTGGCATAGATCGCCGCCAAGGGTTGACCGATCAGGTGAGCGGCACTGCGCAACACTTCCTGCCGGCCATGGACAGTCAAGCTGCGTTCGGCATCACTGCTCACCTGGGGCTCGGCCTGTCCATGGCGCAACACCCAGAGTTTCATAGCTTGGGTTCCTCGTCACGCACCGGATGCGACGCCGGCGGGACGCTGTGCGGCGCCTCGCCTTCCGGCGCGCGCGGGGCCGGCCAGTCGGCGAACGGCCAGGGCTTCTGGTCGCTGTGGAAGGTGCCGAAACGGCCGATCTGGGCAAGGAACTGGCTGAGACTGTCGCCGAAGTTCATCAGGTTGCCGCTCGGCGCGCCGTAGAACAGCCGGTAGGCCAGCTGTATCAGCACCACGGCGCCGAGAATGAACTGCGCGACCTGCCAGACCAGCAGGAACACCAGCATCCACAGCACCCGCAGCACGATGGATTCATATTTGGCTTCATTCATGTCTTGCTCCTGTTGCGTGGAATCAGTTGAAACCGCTGGTGGAAATGAAATCGACGTCGGTCTTCGGCTCGCCGCGCATCAGCAGGGCGATCACCTGCTCGAGCGTGCGCCCCTCGAACAGGATGGCATGCAGACCGGCCACCAGCGGCATATAGACATTCAGTTCCTGGGCCTTGGCCTTGAGCACCTTGAGGGTATTGACCCCTTCGGCGACCTCGCCCAGGCGGTTGACCGCCTCTTCCAGGCTCAGGCCCTGGCCGAGGGCAAAACCGACCTGGTAGTTGCGGCTCTTGGGCGAGGAGCAGGTGACGATCAGATCACCGACCCCGGCCAGGCCGAGGAAAGTCATCGGGTTGGCGCCCTGACTCACGGCGAACCGGGTCATTTCCGCCAGCGCGCGGGTGATCAGCATGCTCTTGGTGTTCTCGCCCATACCGAGCGCCACCGCCATCCCGGCAATGATCGCATAGACGTTCTTCAATGCTCCGCCCAGCTCGACGCCAAAGCGGTCGGCACTGGCATAGACGCGCAAGGTGCTGCCGTGCAGGGCCGCCTGGACCCGGCTGCAGAGTTCCTCATCCTCGCTGGCGACCACGGTGGCGGTCAGGGCATGCTCGGCCACTTCACGGGCCAGGTTCGGCCCGGACAACACGCCGATCCGCGCCAGTGGGGCAATGTCCGCAAGGATTTCGCTCATCAGCTTGAAGGTCTGGGGCTCGATACCCTTGGTCAGGCTGACCAGCAGCTTGCCGCGCAGGCGCTCGGCATGCTCGGCCAGCACGCTGCGCAGGGCGCTGGACGGCAGCGCGACGAAGAACAGTTCGCAGCCATCGAGCGTCGCGGCCAGGTCGGTCACCGGCTCGACCGCCGGGTGAATCCTGATGCCCTTGAGGTAGCGTGGATTCTCGCGATTGACACGAATGGCCTCGGCCTGCTCGGGGTCACGCATCCATTGGCGCACCCGATGACCGTTCTCGGCCAGCAGATTGGCCACGGCGGTTCCGAAGCTCCCGCCCCCCAGGACCGCAATAGGGTGCTGTTCAGTCATATGCAATCCGTTTTTACCAATGGCGATGGCCGCATTATACGGAGCCACCGGGCGGCAGCCAGTCCCAAACGCATTCGGCACGCGACGCTCTGACGCGAGGATTTTTCCGCGCTCGCGGACGGAATGCAGGCTCTGTGCCATGGCAAACCCGTCCAGCTCGGTTAACATGGGCGGCTATTACCTGCGATCAAGGTTGATCCGTGTCTTCTGGCCCGCCCTTTCACCACGCCTTCGTCCTCCTGGCGCTGATGTTCAGCACTCCCGTGCTGGCCGACGATCTGTTCCTGGAAAACCAGCCGCTCCCCGAGGTGTTGACCGCCACGCGGCTGAAACAATCCCCGGCCTCGGTCCCCGGCAGCATGACGGTGATCGACAACGAATTGATCAAGGCCAGCGGTGCCCGCGATATCGCCGAACTGCTGCGCCTGGTGCCGGGCATGATGGTCGGCTACACCAACGGCAACCAGGCGGCGATCAACTACCACGGTACCGACGCGAGCAACGCGCGGCGCATGCAGGTGCTGATCGACGGCCGCTCGGTGTACCGGGCGGGCCTGGCGACCGTGGACTGGAGCGACATTCCGGTGGCCCTGGAGGATATCGAGCGCATCGAGGTGTTCCGCGGCCCGAACACCGTCAGCTATGGCGCGAATGCGCTGATGGCGGTGGTCAACATTCTCACCAAGTCGCCCGGCAGCACCCACGGTTCACGGCTCAAGGTCACCCGTGGCGAGCGAGGCATCAATGACTGGTACGCCAGCCAGGGCCTCGGCTGGGACACCGGCGACCTGCGCCTGTCGATGTCCGGCCAGCAGGACGATGGTTTCGACAGCGATCGCGTCGGTGCGGACTACCGCGACAGCCGGCGCCTGAACCGCTTCAACCTGTCGGTCAGCCAGATGCTCGACGAAAGCCAGAGCATCGACTGGCAGTTGAATGCGAAGGAAGGTACCAACCAGCGGCCCTACACCTACCAGGCGGTGTTTCCCGGCATCCAGAAGGCTGGCAACAACTCCGACGTGGTGGCCAAGGACTACGCCGCCTCCCTGCGCTGGAACCTCGACCTCAGCCCGCGGCACAGCCTGTACGTCCAGGGCTCGGCCCAGCACTGGGATCGCCAGCAGGTCTGGCGCGCCTGTGATGCCAAGGTGTCGTTCAGCCCGCAACTGACCCAGTTGTGGCAGCTCAACCCCAACTACGCGGAAAACCTCGCACGTCACATGACCAACTATTCGGCCGGCAGCCCACCGGCCGGCAGTGCCGCCGAGCAGGCCCTGGCCAGCCAGGTACTGGATCAATGGAGCAACGGCGGCAGTGACACGGTCTGCGGCAACATCGACCAGAGCACCCGCGAAACCCGCTATGACCTGGAATTGCAGGACACCCTGAGCCTGTCGGACAGCCTGCGCCTGGTCAGCGGCATGAACTATCGTTATGACCGGGCGGACTCCGAAACCTATTTCAACGGCACGCTCGACGACAACACCTGGCGCCTGTTCGGCCAGCTCGAATGGCGCGCCAGCGAACACTGGTTGCTGCAGGGCGGCGCCATGTACGAATACACGCAACTGACGGGCGACTCGCTGACTCCGCGTTTTGCCGTCAACTACCTGATCAACCCGCGCCATGGCCTGCGCGCCGTGTATTCGGAAGCCATCCGCTCGCCGGACATGTTCGAGAACAACGTCAACTGGAGCTACCGGGTGACCAACCTGGACTCGCCGACCTACGGCCGGAACAGCGGCCAGTACTTCGTCAAGACCCGTGGCCCGGGCGACCTCGACAAGGAGCTGATGCGTTCGCGCGAGCTGGGTTACAACGGCTATTTCGTGGACATCGGGCTGAACGTCGACGTGAAGCTGTTCTACGACGAAATCACCTCGATGGTCAGCACGCCCCTGCGCAACAACCAGTTCATCGCCAGCAACGCCAACAATGCGCGCTTCACCGGCAGCGAAACCCAGCTCGACTGGCGCCTGGGCAGCGCCGACCGGCTGCGCCTGACCTACGCCTACGTCGATGTGCAGGCGAGCAACTCCGCCGATGCCAGGTTCACCGCCCGCAACAGCGGCTCGGCCGGCTGGATGCGTGACTGGGGCGCCGGCTGGTCGAGTTCGCTGTTCTACTACGGCGACGATGCGATCAACCAGTACCGCTTCGAGCGGGTCGATCTGCGCGTCGCCAAGCGCATTCCGCTGCACAGGGCCAGCCTGGAACTGGCCGGGGTGATGCAGCAGCGCCTGGACAACCAGCCCCTCACCTGGCCCGACAACAACTATGACCAGCGCCAGGTCCTCTACTTCAGCGCCGAGCTGGAATTCTGAGCATGAGCGATAGTCGGTCAAGGATGACACGGGTCTGCATGGGCTGGCTGTCCAGGCTGGCGGCATGCCTGCTGGCCCTGCTGGTTTGCCACCCCCTGCCGCAGGCGCGGGCCGCCGATGTGCTGCTCACCGGCGCCGAGGACAGCCCCGGCGTGCAAGGTTTCGCCAACGCGCTGGCCAGGCAGCGCCCCGAGGACCGGGTGCGCTTCGTGCCTTTCGGACAGTTGCCGGCCCCGAGCAAGCTGCCCGCCGGCACGCGGCTGATCCTGCTCGATCCGCCCAGCCTCGACTGGCGTCTGGCCGATCACCAGGGGCCACCGACCCTGGTGCTGCGCATCAGCCGGCTGCAGGCCCGCCAGCGTCTGGGCGAACAACAGCCGAATACGCTCAGCCTGCTCTGGAGCGACCCGCCACCGTGGCGGCAACTGCACCTGATCCGCGCCGTGCTGCCACAGGCCCGCCGGGTCGGCGTGCTCTATGACGCGGACAGCGAGTTCCTGCTCGACGAACTGCGCCAGGCGGCCCGGCCACTGGACCTGGAGATCGTCGCCGAACGCTGGAACAACACCGCCGACAGCCGCCCACTGCAGAACCTGCTGCGCAGCAGCGACGTGCTGCTGGGGATCGACGATCCGACGCTGTACAACCCCAAGACCGCGAAAAACCTGTTGCTCAGCAGCTATGCCCGGCAACTGGCGCTGATCGGCCCGAACGCCGGCTTCGTCAGGGCCGGTAGCCTGGCCAGCAGCTACAGCGACCAGAACGACTGGCTGGCGATCCTCGACAGCCTGCTCGACAAGCCGCCCTCCAGTTGGCCGCGCACCCTCTACCCGGCGCGGTTCAAGGTACTGAGCAACCCACAGGTTGCCCGTTCGCTGAGTCTCGAGGTGATCGACGAAGCGTCCATCGCCACCCGGCTGGCCGAAGGAGAACACCGCCCATGAAACTTCGCCGGCACTGGGGCATCAACGCCCGTACCCAGATGATCAGCCTCGGCCCGGCGCTGTTGCTGACCCTGCTGCTGATCAGTTTCTTCACCTTCGTGCGGATCCAGGACCTGCGCCAGGAGCTCAACCATACCGGTCAACTGATCGCCAACCAGTTGGCTCCGGCGACCGAGTACGGCGTCATATCCGGTAACAATGACGTCCTCGAAACCCTGATGAAGGCCAGCCTGACCACCCCTCACGTGCGTTTCCTCGAGGTCCAGGACCGTAGCAACAACATCCTGGTGTATGTCGAACAACCGGCCGAGGGCCACAGCCGTTCCCAGCAGGTCGAGATTTTCCAGGCACCGGTCCGTCTGCAGCGGATCAAGCTCGACAGCGATTTCCTGCAGGGCACCTACCCCAACCCGACAGTGACCGGCGAAGACTACCTCGGCCGGGTGATCGTCGGCATGTCCAACGGCGCCTTCAACCAGCGCCAGCAGGAAATCCTGCTCAAGGCCGGGATCCTCGCCCTGTTCGCTCTGCTCTTCACTTTCCTGCTGGCCCGCCGCCTGGCCGCCAACCTGTCGCAACCGATCAGCGCCATGGGCCATGCGGTCAAGGCCATCCAGCAGGGCGACTACAAGACCCCGCTGCCGGTGCCGGACGACACCGAACTGGGCGACCTGGCACGCCATATCAACAACCTCGCCAGCGGCCTCGAACAGGCCAGCCGTGAACAGCATCAGGCCATTGCCCAGTTGATCCAGACCCGCGAGGAAGCGGAACGGGCGAACAACGCCAAGTCCGACTTCCTGGCGATGATGAGCCATGAGCTGCGCACGCCGATGAACGGCGTACTGGGCATGCTGCAACTGCTCGAAACCACGGACATGAGCGAGGAACAGGCCGAGTATGCGGCACTGGCCTCGGAGTCCACCGAGCACCTGCTCAAGGTCATCAACGACATTCTCGACTTCTCGCGAATCGAGCGCTCGGCGCTGGAACTGGAACACATCCCGTTCGGCCTCGGCGAACTGATCAGCAGTTGCGTCCAGGCTTTCCAGCACAGTGCCGTGCAGCGCGGACTGCAGTTGAACCTGCAGTTGCCGCCGGGCCTGGAGCGACTGCAGGTCAAGGGCGACCCGACGCGGATCCGGCAGATCCTCGTCAACCTGGTGGGCAACGCTCTGAAATTCACCGAGCAAGGCAGCGTCAGCATCGAACCGGCCTGGCAGAGCCTGGACGACGAGGTGATCTGGTTCAGTTGCACGGTGCGCGACAGCGGCATCGGCATCTCCGCCGAACGCCTGGAACTGATGTTCGACGCGTTCCAGCAGGCCGACAGTTCGATTTCCCGGCGCTATGGCGGCACCGGCCTCGGCCTGCCGATCGCGCGGACCCTGGCCGAGCGCATGGGCGGCACCCTGCACGCGCGCAGCGAAGAGGGCCAGGGCTCGGTGTTCACCCTGGAAATCCCGCTGGCCCTGCACCGCGTGGCCGAACCGGAAAAACTCCCGCAACTGCTGGCCGGGCACGGCGAAGGACGCAAGGTGATGCTGGTCGAGGACAACCCGGTGAACCAGACCGTTATCGAAGCCATGCTGCGCAGCCTGGGCTTCGAGGTCAGCCTGGCCCATGACGGTGTCGAGGCGGTCGAGAAGATCAGGAACGGCAGTTTCGCCGCCATTCTGATGGACTGCCGGCTACCGCTCGTCGATGGCTACGAGGCCACCCGACAGATCCGCCAACTCCACGACGCCGACCGGTTGCCGATCATCGCCCTGACCGCGAACGCCCTGCAGGGCGACCGCGAACAGTGCCTGCAGGCGGGGATGAACGATTATCTGGCCAAGCCTTTCAAACGCACCGACCTGCAGCGGATTCTGCAGCGCTGGGTGCCCTGAATGCCACGTGCGACTGGCGTGAAAGGCGAAAGTGCGGCAGTCTTAGGCACCCGAACGAGCCGTGAGAGCGGCTTGATTCAAAATTTCAGTGCACAAGTGTACATTCATGTCCCTTGTGCTGTGACTTTCACTACAACGCAATAGTCTATGGGTAGGCTGTCGATTCGAGGCATGAGGGCTTCGATCGGCCGGGGAGCTACACCCCACCCTGCCGCATGGAACTATTGAGGAGCTCGCATGACCAAACAAAACGCCTTTACCCGGGAAGAACTGCTGCGCTGCAGTCGCGGTGAGCTGTTCGGCCCAGGTAACGCGCAACTGCCCGCCCCGAACATGCTGATGGTGGATCGCATCACCCATATCGGCGAAGAGGGCGGCAAGTACGGCAAAGGTGAATTGGTCGCCGAGCTGGATATCACTCCGGACCTGTGGTTCTTCGCCTGCCATTTCGAAGGCGATCCGGTGATGCCAGGCTGCCTGGGCCTCGACGCCATGTGGCAACTGGTCGGTTTCTTCCTCGGCTGGCAGGGCCTGCCGGGCCGTGGCCGCGCCCTGGGTTCGGGCGAAGTGAAATTCTTCGGCCAGGTCCTGCCGACCGCCAAGAAAATCACCTACAACATTCATATCAAGCGCGTCCTCAAAGGCAAGCTGAACATGGCCATCGCCGACGGTTCGGTCAGTGTCGACGGACGCGAAATCTACACTGCCGAAGGCCTACGGGTCGGCGTGTTCACCTCCACTGACAATTTCTAAGGGTTATCCGCATGCGCCGCGTCGTTATCACTGGTCTGGGCATCGTTTCTTGCCTGGGCAATGACAAAGAGACCGTCTCCGCTAACCTGCGTGCAAGCCGCCCTGGCATCCGCTACAACCCGGAATATGCCGAAATGGGTCTGCGTAGCCAGGTTTCCGGCTCCATCGACCTCAACCTCGAAGAACTGATCGACCGCAAGATCTATCGCTTCGTCGGCCACGCGGCGGCCTACGCCTACCTGGCCATGAAGGACGCAATCGCCGACTCCGGCCTGAGCGAAGAGCAGGTTTCCAACCCGCGCACCGGCCTGATCGCCGGCTCCGGCGGCGCATCGACCCTGAACCAGATGGAAGCGCTGGACACCCTGCGTGAAAAAGGCGTCAAGCGTGTCGGTCCCTACCGCGTGACCCGCACCATGGGCAGCACCGTTTCCGCGTGCCTGGCCACTCCATTCAAGATCAAGGGCCTGAACTACTCGATCTCCTCGGCCTGCGCCACCAGTGCCCACTGCATCGGTACCGCCATGGAGCAGATCCAGATGGGCAAGCAGGACATCGTCTTCGCCGGCGGCGGTGAAGAAGAGCACTGGAGCCAGTCGTTCCTGTTCGACGCGATGGGTGCCCTGTCCACCCAGTACAACGAGACCCCGGAGAAAGCCTCCCGTGCCTACGACGCCAAGCGTGACGGTTTCGTCATTGCCGGCGGTGGCGGCATGGTGGTGGTCGAGGAGCTGGAACACGCCCTCGCCCGTGGCGCGAAGATCTACGCCGAAATCGTCGGCTACGGCGCAACCTCCGACGGCTACGACATGGTTGCGCCAAGCGGCGAAGGCGCTGTGCGCTGCATGCGGATGGCGATGTCCACCGTTGATGGCCCGATCGACTACCTGAACACCCACGGCACCTCGACTCCGGTCGGCGACGTCGCGGAAATGAAAGGCGTGCGTGAAGTCTTCGGCGACAAGGCACCACTGATCAGCTCGACCAAGAGCCTGTCCGGCCACTCGCTGGGCGCTGCCGGCGTGCACGAGGCGATCTACTGCCTGCTGATGATGGAAGGCAACTTCATTGCCGGCTCCGCCAACATCGAAGAGCTGGATCCGGAAGTCGCCGACCTGCCGGTACTGACCAAGACTCGCGAAGACGTCAAGCTGAACAACGTGATGAGCAACAGCTTCGGCTTCGGCGGCACCAACGCCACCCTGGTCCTGAAGCGCTGGCAGGGCAAGTAAGCCCGGCCTGATCGCGATCTGAAAAACGCCCCGACTGGTTCGGGGCGTTTTTTTTGCCCGTGATATCTGCCCCCTCAAACCGGACAATCTGTAGTTTTACGCCGGGTCAAAACGCTTGAGAGCACCGATGCAAGCGCCGCGACACGGTTCACCGCGAAATGAAGCTGAACACCATCATCGCGCAGCGTTCTATTAAGATTCAGGGACTTTCCCGTCACGTTCTTCAGGAGGTTCATCATGACCATCACCATCAACACCGAATCCAGCGAAGGTTTTCGCCACAGCGTGCAGATCGATGACCACCTTCTATTCACCGATGTGCCCAAAAGCGTCGGCGGCGAAGGCTCCGCGCCGGAACCCCACGACTACTTCGACACCGCGCTGGGCACCTGCAAGGCGCTGACGCTCAAGCTGTACGCACAGAAGAAAGGCATCCCGCTGACCGGTGTCACCGTCGAGGTCAAGCGCGACAGCAGCCAGGAACAGAAAGGCAAGTATGGCCTGCAGGTCAAGCTCACCCTCAAGGGCGTGCTGAGCGACGCCCAGCGCGAGGAACTGCACAAGGTCGCCGACCGCTGCCCGATCCACAAACTGATGACGACCACTGACGTCAACATCGAGACGCTGCTGGCCGAAGGTGCCTTCAGCCAGTAGGGGCAACCGAGCCAAAGCGGGTTATGCTCTGTGCATTACCCGCCCAGCCTGGAAACCCCATGAGTACACCGTTGGTGATTCGTCCTCGTGCCGAGGATGTCGAAGGTCAACCCATACTGCGCCCCCTGCCCTCGGCCCAGTGCCGCAGCATCGGTCCCTTCGTGTTTTTCGATCACATGCTGCAGACCCGCTATGCACCGGGCAACGGCATGGATATCCGCCAGCATCCGCATATCGGCCTGTCGACCCTGACCTACCTGTTCGAAGGCCAGTTGCAGCACAAGGACAGCCTGGGCTCCGACCAGCGGGTCGGCCCTGGCGAAGTGAGCTGGATGACCGCCGGCAGCGCCATTGCCCATGTCGAGCGTACGCCGGCCGACCTCACCGCCAGCGGCTCCGTGCTGCATGGCCTGCAGGTCTGGCTGGCCTCGCCCCGGGAGCATGAACAGGGAACCGGCCACTACAGCCATCACCCGGCCGCCAGTCTGCCGACCAGCGAGCACCTGGGGGTGAAAATCCGACTGATCGCCGGCAGCGGCTTCTGCCTGAGGTCTCCGGTACCGGTGCTGTCGCCCACGATCTATGCCGAGGTGCAGATGGAGCCGGCGACCACGCTGCTGGTCCCCGATGAGCATGAGGAGCGGGCGCTGTATGTGCTCGAAGGTGACGTGGAGCTCGATGGCGAACGCCTCGACCCTCTGAGCCTGGTGGTGCTGCCCAGGGGCGCAAGCCCGACCCTGGCGGCCGAGGGCGAGGTGCACCTGGTACTCATCGGTGGTGCGCCGCTGGATGGGCCGAGAAGGATGAACTGGAACTTCGTCGCCAGCGATCCGGCACTGATCGACCAGGCTCGCGCACGCTGGGCGGCCGGAGACTGGCCGCAGGTGCCGGGGGAAAACGGGCGGATCGAGTTGCCTGTACGGCCTTAAGGCCCGCCCCGCCCTACCAACAACCCCCTTGGCTGCTCTCGGGAGCGCTATCGCCAGCAAGCTGGCTGCCACGATACAGTGCCGGGCACCGGTATTGTGGCAGCCGGAAGTACGACTGTGGTCACTTGGCAGGTGTCCGCTCCCACAGGCATGGCGCCCCCTTGGGAGCGAGACGGGGATCTCAGCCCGCGAATACTTCTTCCAACAGATTGTGCATGGCCATGAAGGACCGGCTGGCGGTCTTCGCGTCATACATCATCTTGCCCGGCACATTGGCATGCGGATCGGTGAATGAATGCACCGCGCCGCCGTAGCTGAGCAGTTGCCAGTCGACCCCGGCGGCATTCATTTCCTCTTCGAACGCTGGCAGTTGCTCCCGCGGCACCAGCGGATCGCAAGCGCCATGCAGCACCAGCACCGAGCCCTTGATGTTGTGGGCATCCGCCGGGTTGGGCGTGTCCAGCGTACCGTGGAAGGAGACGGCGGCCTTCAGCGGCGCACCGGTACGGGCCAGTTCCAGCGAGCAGCAGCCACCGAAGCAGAAACCGAAGGTGGCCAGCTTCGAGGTGTCGACCGGCGCCAGCACCTGCCCCTGCAGCGCTTTGAACGCGGCCTGCATGCGCTTGCGCAGCTCGGCCCGATCGTTCTTCAGCGGCATCATCGCCGCACCGGCTTCATCGCCGTTCTGCGGACGTACCGACTGGCCATAGAGGTCGGCGACCAACACCACATAACCCTTGGCCGCCACCGACTGGGCGATCTTTTCCGCGCCGGCGCCCACGCCCATCCAGTTCGGTGCCATCAGCAGGCCCGGACGCGCGCCCTGGTGGCTGGCATCGAAGGCCAGGCGACCTTCATAGGACTGGCCATCGACCTGATAGACCACGGAACTGACAGTGATTTGGCTCATTACATACTCCGTAAGGACATCCCAAAAATGAAAAACCCGCCGAAGCGGGTTTTTCTACAGCGTTATCAGACCGACAGCTCAACCAGCAGCTTGTTCAGTCGGCGCACGTAGGCCGCCGGGTCCTTCAGGCTGTCGCCGGCCGCCAGGGCCGCCTGGTCGAGCAGGATGTGCGACAGATCGCCAAAACGGTCTTCGTCCGGCTCGGCGTCGAGCTTCTCGATCAGCGGATGGCTCGGGTTGAATTCGAAGATCGGCTTGGAATCCGGCACCTTCTGCCCACTGGCCTCGAGGATTTGGCGCATTTGCAGGCCCAGGTCCTGCTCGCCGATCGCCAGGATCGCCGGCGAATCGGTCAGGCGATGGGAAACCCGCACTTCACTGACGGCGTCGCCCAGGGCGGTCTTGAGGCGCTCCACCAGGCCTTCCTTGCTCTTGGCGACTTCCTCGGCAGCCTTCTTGTCCTCTTCCGAGTCCAGGCTACCCAGATCCAGGTCGCCACGGGCGACATCGACGAAGCTCTTGCCATCGAATTCGTTGAGGTAGCTCATCAGCCACTCGTCGATGCGGTCGGTCAGCAGCAGCACTTCGATGCCTTTCTTGCGGAAGACTTCCAGGTGCGGGCTGTTCTTGACCTGAGCGTAGGTTTCGCCGGTGAGGTAATAGATCTTGTCCTGACCTTCCTTGGCACGCGCCAGGTACTCGGCCAGCGACACCACCTGCTCACCGTCGTCACCCTGAGTCGAGGCGAAACGCAGCAGGCCGGCAATTTTTTCCTTGTTGGCGAAGTCTTCGGCCGGACCTTCCTTCATGACCTGGCCGAAGTTCTTCCAGAAGCCCTTGTACTGCTCGGGCTCGTTCTTCGCCAGTTTTTCCAGCATGTCGAGCACACGCTTGGTCAGTGCCGACTTCATCGAATCGATGATCGGGTCTTTCTGCAGGATTTCCCGCGAGACGTTCAGGGACAGGTCGTTGGAATCGACCACACCCTTGATGAAACGCAGGTACAGCGGCAGGAAGGATTCAGCCTGGTCCATGACGAATACGCGCTGCACGTAGAGCTTGAGGCCCTTCGGCGCTTCACGCTGGTACAGGTCGAACGGCGCACGGGCCGGCACGTAGAGCAGCGAGTTGTATTCCAGCTTGCCTTCGACCTTGTTGTGGCTCCAGCTCAGCGGGTTCTCATAGTCATGGGCGATGTGCTTGTAGAACTCCTGGTACTCCTCGTCCTTGACCTCGGTACGCGGACGGGTCCACAGGGCGCTGGCGCGGTTGACGGTTTCCCACTCCTGCGCAGGCTTCTCTTCGCCTTCGGCGGCCGCGGCTTGCTTCGGCAGTTCGATCGGCAGGGCGATGTGGTCGGAGTACTTCTTGATGATGTTGCGCAGGCGCCAGCCGTCGGCGAACTCCTCTTCACCGGACTTCAGGTGCAGGACGATACGGGTACCACGGTCGGCCTTGTCGATAGTGGCGACTTCGAACTCGCCCTCGCCCTTCGAGGACCAGTGCACGCCTTCGCTGGCCGCCAGGCCCGCACGGCGGCTGAAGACTTCGACCTGCTCGGCAACGATGAAGGCCGAGTAGAAGCCCACGCCGAACTGACCGATCAGGTGCGAGTCCTTCTTCTGGTCGCCGGAGAGGTTTTTCATGAAGTCGGCCGTGCCGGATTTGGCGATGGTCCCCAGGTGGGTGATCACATCGTCACGGCTCATGCCGATACCGTTGTCTTCGAGGGTGACGGTCTTGGCGTCCTTGTCGAAGCTCACACGGATTTTCAGTTCGGCGCCACCTTCCAGCAACTCGGGCTTGGACAGGGCTTCGAAACGCAATTTGTCGACAGCGTCGGAGGCGTTGGAGATCAATTCGCGCAGGAAGATCTCCTTGTTCGAATACAACGAATGGATCATGAGGTGCAGCAGTTGCTTCACCTCGGTCTGGAAGCCCAGGGTTTCCTTTTGAGTTTCCACACTCATGGTCATCAAACTCCAATTGGATGGCAATGGCCGCCCGTTCAGGCGTTGGCGGCGGGTTGTCATCAGAGTTGGGGACTGTGTCGGGGATTTCAAGAGCCCGGTAACGCTTCCTCGATCTTGAAGTGGGCACGGGCGGTGGCAATCGGCTCGGCCTCGGTGCTCTGCCAGGCGGTAACGGCAACGTTCGCCACCCGCCGCCCCTGGCGGCAGACCTGGCACTTGGCGTAGGTATCGCGAAACTGCCCGGCCCGCAGGTAATCGACGGAGAAATCGATGACCTTGGGCACGCCCGGCGAGCCGGTGAACACCAGTAGATGCAACGCCGCCGCCAGCTCCATGAACCCGGCAATGACCCCACCATGGATCGCCGGCAACAGCGGGTTGCCGATATTGTCCTTGCTGGCTGGCAGGCGGAACAGCAACTCGTCACCCAGGCGCGAGCACTCGATGCCGATCAGCCGGGCATAGGGGATCCGCTGCAGAAGCTGGCCGTAGTCGCCCAACTGATGGGCTTGCTGGAGCTGCTCCTTGAAATCCTGGCTCATGCCGCGCCGCCACTGATCGAATGGCCGAAACCGCGACTGCCCTTGATGCCCTTGCCCATGCGCATGAAGGTTCCGACCACATGGGCGATGGGATTGGCCGGATCGTCCTGATAGGCGTGCCCGCGGGCAAAGATGATGTCGCGGGTCACCCGGTAGCATTCGGCGAAGCCGTGGACAGCCTTGCCGGGCTCGGCCGGGTGCATGTGGTCGATGCGCAGGTCGAGGGTCGGACAGACTTCGAATTCGGGCAGCACGCACAACGTGGTCATGCCGCAGGCGGTATCCATCAATGAACTCAGCGCTCCGCCGTGGATCACGCCGCTCGTGGGGTCACCGACGATCTCGGCGCTATAGGGCAGGACCAGGGTCAGCCCGCGCTCATCGATACTGTGCAGTTGCAGGCCGAGAACCTGGCAATGCCTGAGGGCACCGAGAAAACGCGTGGCACGCTCAAAGGCGGCGGTTTGGCTCATGAATGACAATCCTCATCGGGGAACTGGCAACGACAAATTCTGGACACCGAAAAAAGTTCCGTAGCTCAAGCACTTATATATCTTTGGAAATAAAGGAACTTAAGCCATTGGCCAGCGTTCAAAAGGCCAGTAGTCACTATTTCCACAAAGGAGCAATACCCCCATGCGTAAGACTTTAGCTATTGCCTTGATGCTGACCGCTTCCCTGGGTCTCGCTGCCTGCGATAAGAAATCCGAGGACAAAGCTCAAGACGCAAACCAGCACGCCGAGCAGGCTCAGCAAAAAATGAACGAAGCTCAGGATAAAGTGAACGAGGCCGCCAAGGAAAACGCCGAAGCTGCCAAAGCTCAGGCTGAATCGAACAAGGCTGCGGCCGAGGAAAGCGCCAAGGAAGCCACCGGCTCCTGAGTGACTGAAGTTCCTTCTTTCCACGAAAGAACTCAAGTTGCATAAGTAAAGCCCGCCTGGCGTGGGCTTTACTTTTTGTCCTGCCAATAACCTGGCTGTTTTCGAACTGCCGGGAAAACAGTGGATAAGTGCGGAAAGAGTGAGTTGGGTGCCCGGTGGATCATTTGCCCAGACGGATAACCGGGTAGCTGTACATATCCAATACGCCCAAACAAAAAGCCCCCTGTCGTATCCGACACGGGGCTTTCATTTCATCCACAACCCGCTCATGACGGGCGGACAAAAACCTCAGCTCAGGCCAGCGCTTCGCTCGGCTTGCCCAGCATCCGATCGATGACCACCGCCACCACCAGCATGACCACAGACGGCACCAGCCAGGCCAGGCCTTGCTCGCTCAGCGGCAGGTGGGAAAGCTGCCCGGGCAGCCAATCGGCCAAGCCTGCGCCCTTGAGCGCATCGATCATGCCGAACAGCAGCGAAACCAGCATCACCGGGCCAACGATACGACCCTGCGAATGCCAGAACGACTGGCAGAAGCTCAATGCCACCAGCGCGATGCACGGTGGATAGATAGCGGTCAGCACCGGAATCGAGAAGGCGATCAGCTTGGTCAGGCCGAGGTTCGACACCAACAGCGAAAACCCCGCCAGGATGATCACCAGGGTCTTGTAGGACAGCGGCAGGACCCGGCTGAAGTACTCGGCGCAGGCGCAGGTCAGGCCAACCGCGGTCACCAGGCACGCCAGAGAGATCAGCACCGCGAGGAAACCGCTGCCCAGCGAGCCGAAGGTATGCTGAACGTAGGCATGCAGCACCGCCGCACCATTGGTGGCGCCAGCCGCCACTTCATGGCTGCCCGACCCCAGGCGGAACAGGCTGACATACACCAGTGCCAGTCCCACACCGGCGATCAGGCCGGCGATCACCGCGTAGCGGGTGATCAGCCGTGGCGACTCGACGCCGCGCGAGCGGATCGCGTTGACGATGACGATACCGAACACCAGCGCACCGAGGGTATCCATGGTCAGGTAGCCATTGATAAAACCCTGGGAGAACGGCGCCGCGACATACTCGGGCGTGGCGCTGCCGATGTCACCGGCCGGCAGGGCGAACGCGGCGATGCCGAGGATGGCCAGGGCAATGATCTTCAGCGGTGCGAGGAAGCGCCCGACGGTGTCCAGCAGACGCCCCGGATACAGCGAGATGAAGAACACCAGCAGGAAGTAGGCCGAGCTGTAGAGGAACAGCGCCAGCGGGCTCTCGCCGGTCAGCGGAGCCAGGCCCACTTCGAAGGACACGGTGGCGGTGCGTGGCGTGGCGAACAACGGACCGACCGCCAGGTAGCAGGCCGCTGCCAACAGGCCGCCAGCGATCTTGCCGATCGGGCTGCTCAGGTCGTCCATCGCGCCGCCGACCTTGGCCAGTGCGACTACGGTGATGACCGGCAGGCCGACCGCGGTGATCAGAAAGCCCAGCGCCGCCATCCAGACATGGGGCCCCGACTGCAAGCCGACGATGGGCGGGAAGATGATGTTGCCGGCGCCGACGAACAGCGCAAACGTCATAAAGCCAAGTGCCAGGATGTCCTGACCTTTCAACACTTTCATTTAAGGAAATACCACACTGCTGAATCGGAATTTAGAGAGGGATTTCCCGTAGGGTCAGGGAAATGCTGTCGACCCGTATGGGGTCGACCCGTTTAGCGCGCAGCCACCCTTTTGGGGCACAAACGCAAAATGGCCGTCAGAGTACCGAATTTGGGAAAAAAACGCACTGTTTGAGGGCGAGTTGTCCGATAAGCGACACTTCGCTGTCGCGATTTCATATGAGACCGCAAACATTTCCCCACACGGTCCTGCAGGAGACGGCCGGGATCGCGTCAGGCAGTGAATGGCCGCCATGGCATGCCCGCACCACTGCTGGCCAGGTAGGCCAGAAAGCACAAAGGCCACCCGAAGGTGGCCTTTGCTGAAGCTCAAAGTCAGCCGAAGCTTACTTCTTCACTTCCCAACCGGTCAGCTCGGCCAGGGCCTTGCCGATGTCGGCCAGCGAACGCACGGTTTTCACGCCAGCGTCTTGCAGGGCCGCGAATTTCTCGTCCGCAGTGCCTTTGCCGCCGGAGATGATTGCACCTGCGTGGCCCATGCGCTTGCCCGGAGGAGCAGTCACACCCGCGATGTAGGAAACAACCGGCTTGGTCACGTTGGCCTTGATGTAGGCAGCCGCTTCTTCTTCAGCCGAACCGCCGATCTCGCCGATCATGACGATCGCTTCGGTCTTCGGGTCTTCCTGGAACAGCTTCAGGATGTCGATGAAGTTCGAGCCCGGGATCGGGTCGCCACCGATGCCCACGCAGGTCGACTGGCCGAAACCGGCGTCGGTGGTCTGCTTGACGGCTTCATAGGTCAGGGTGCCGGAACGGGAAACGATACCGACCTTGCCTGGCAAGTGGATGTGACCTGGCATGATGCCGATCTTGCACTCGCCCGGAGTGATGACGCCTGGGCAGTTAGGGCCGATCAGGGTAACACCCAGCTCGTCGCACTTGACCTTGGCATCCAGCATGTCCAGGGTAGGAATGCCTTCGGTGATGCAGACGATCAGCTTGATGCCGCCGAAAGCCGCTTCCAGGATCGAGTCCTTGCAGAAAGGAGCTGGAACGTAGATCACGCTGGCGGTGGCGCCAGTGGCAGCCACGGCGTCTTTCACGGTGTTGAACACTGGCAGGCCCAGGTGCTCGGTACCGCCTTTGCCCGGAGTGACGCCACCGACCATCTGGGTGCCGTATTCGATGGCTTGCTGGGTGTGGAAGCTACCCTGCGAACCGGTGATACCCTGGCAGATAACCTTGGTGTCTTTATTGATCAGGACGCTCATTATTTGCCCTCCGCAGCTTTGACAACTTGTTGAGCAGCGTCGGTCAGGCTGGTAGCAGCGATGATGTTCAGACCGCTTTCTGCCAGTACTTTAGCGCCCAGTTCAGCGTTGTTGCCTTCAAGGCGCACAACAACCGGGATTTTCACGCCGACTTCTTTCACGGCGCCGATGATGCCTTCGGCAATCATGTCGCAGCGAACGATGCCGCCGAAGATGTTGACCAGTACTGCAGCGACGTTGGTGTCGGACAGGATGATCTTGAACGCTTCGGTCACGCGCTCTTTGGTAGCGCCACCACCTACGTCGAGGAAGTTGGCTGGCTTGCCGCCGTGCAGGTTGACGATGTCCATGGTACCCATGGCCAGGCCGGCACCGTTGACCATGCAGCCGATGTTGCCTTCCAGCGCGACGTAGTTCAGTTCGAACTTGCCGGCGTGGGCTTCACGTGGATCGTCCTGGGACGGATCGTGGAAGGTTTTCAGCTTGGGCTGACGGTACATGGCGTTGGCGTCGATGTTGATCTTGGCATCGAGGCAGTGCAGGTCGCCGTCGGCCTTGATCACCAGCGGGTTGACTTCCAGCAGGGCCAGGTCGTGGTCCTGGAACAGCTTGGCCAGACCGACGAAGATCTTGGCGAACTGAGCAACCTGCTTGCCTTCCAGACCCAGCTGGAATGCCAGCTCGCGACCCTGGAATGGCTGGGCGCCAACCAGTGGATCGATAGTGGCCTTGAGAATTTTCTCAGGGGTGTCGTGAGCGATTTTCTCGATGTCCACGCCACCTTCGGTGGAAGCCATGAACACGATGCGACGGCTCGAACGGTCAACGACAGCGCCCAGGTACAGCTCTTTAGCGATATCAGTGCACGATTCAACCAGGATCTTGGTGACCGGCTGACCATTGGCGTCAGTCTGATAGGTCACCAGACGCTTGCCCAGCCACTGCTGTGCGAAGGCTTTGGCGTCTTCCTTGCTGCGAACCAGCTTGACGCCGCCCGCTTTACCGCGACCACCGGCGTGAACCTGGGCTTTGACTACCCACTCGGAACCGCCGATCTTGTCGCAAGCTTCTGCTGCTTCTTCCGGGGTGTCTACCGCGTAGCCTTTGGATACTGGCAGGCCGTATTCAGCGAACAGCTGCTTACCCTGATACTCGTGAAGATTCATGCTTTTTACCGTCTTCGTTTAGGTACTGCGCGTTCGGTGCTGCTCTGATGACCAGGGCCGCACCACCTGTGACTGCTGCTTGCATCGCCTTCCGGTTGCCCGGTGCAACGACGCAAGACTGCGTCCAGCGGATGTTCCGCGGTGAGTCTTGCGCACAAGGCTCACGACGGGCGATCCGCCGTGGTTTCTTATTATTCGCTTAGCGTTTTTTCTTGTTGGCGATGTGGATGGCACCGCCATTCACCGCCAACGCCGCTTCGTGCAACGCTTCGGACAGGGTCGGATGGGAGAAGACCATCATGCCCAGATCTTCGGCGCTGGTACCGAATTCCATACCGATCGCACCTTGCTGAACCAGCTCGGCAGCGCTTGGGCCGATCACGTGGACGCCCAGGACACGGTCGGTCTTGGCATCGGCGATGACCTTGACGAAACCGCCGGTATCGTTGGCTGCCATGGCACGGCCACTGGCGGCGAACGGGAAGGTGCCGACGTTAACTTCAACGCCTTCAGCTTTCAAGGCCTGTTCGGTTTTACCGACCCATGCGATTTCCGGGTGGGTGTAGATGACCGAAGGGATCAGGTCGTAGTTCATCTGGGCCTTATGGCCCTTGATGCGCTCGACGACCATGATGCCCTCTTCCGAGGCCTTGTGCGCCAGCATCATGCCGCGAACCACGTCGCCGATGGCGTAGACGCCCGGTACGCTGGTGGCGCAGTGGTCATCAACGAAGATGAAACCACGCTCGTCGATGGTCACGCCGCTGTCGGCCGCCAGCAGGTCGGTGGTCACCGGACGGCGACCAACGGCCACGATCAGCTTGTCGAAAACGATCTTCTGTTCGCCATTGGCGTCGGTGTAGGTCACTTCGACTTCTTCGCCATTGACCTTCGAACCGGTGACGCGGGCGCCCAGCTTGATGTCCAGGCCCTGTTTGGTCAGGGTTTTCAGCGCTTCCTTGGAAACGGCGGTATCGGCAGCGACCAGGAAGGTGTCCAGCGCTTCCAGAACGGTCACCTGGGCACCCAGGCGGGACCACACGGAACCCAGCTCCAGACCGATCACGCCAGCACCGATCACGCCCAGACGCTTTGGCACGGCCTGGAACTCCAGGGCGCCGGTCGAATCGACGATCACGTTCTGGTCAACCGGAGCAGGCGGGATGTCGATCGGACGCGAACCTGGAGCCAGGATCACGTTTTCGGCTTCCAGCACCTGGACGACGCCATCGGGACCGGTCACTTCGACTTTCTTGCCAGCCAGCAGCTTGCCGTGGCCCTGGATCGAAGTCACGCCATTGGCCTTGAACAGGGTGGCAACACCGCCGGTCAGGTTCTTGACGATGTTGGCCTTGCGGCCGACCATCGCGGGGACGTCGATTTTCACGTCACTGGTGGTGATGCCATGGACGCCGAAGTAGTCCTTGGCCTCGTGGTACTTCCAGGAGCTGTCCAGCAGCGCCTTGGAAGGAATGCAGCCAACGTTCAGGCAAGTACCGCCGAGGGCCAGCTTGCCCTCTTTGTCCTGGTACTTCTCGATGCAGGCAGTCTTGAGGCCAAGTTGCGCGGCCTTGATGGCAGCCACGTAGCCGCCAGGACCCGCACCGATCACTACCACGTCGAATTTCTGAGTCATGTGTCATTCCTTATCGAATCAAACCGGACGGCTCCTTTTGGGAACCGTCGTGGGATGGAGCTGATATCCGCACGAAAGCGGGGCCTAGCACCCCGCCTCCGTCGGCTGAAATCAGATATCCAGCAGCAGACGAGCCGGGTCTTCCAGCAGGTTCTTGATGGTGACCAGGAAGGACACGGCTTCCTTGCCATCGATCAGGCGGTGGTCGTAGGACAGTGCCAGGTACATCATCGGCAGGATGACGACCTCACCCTTGACCGCCATCGGGCGCTCATTGATGTTGTGCATGCCCAGGATGGCCGCTTGGGGCGGGTTGACGATCGGCGTCGACAGCAGGGAACCGAATGTACCACCGTTGGTGATGGTGAAGGTACCGCCGGTCATTTCGTCGATGGACAGCTTGCCGTCACGGGCCTTCTTGCCGAAGGTGGCGATGCCGTTCTCGATTTCGGCCAGGCTCATCAGCTCGGCGTTACGCAGAACCGGTACCACCAGGCCGCGGTCGCTGGACACGGCTACACCGATGTCGGAGTAGCCGTGGTAGACGATGTCGCCGCCGTCGATGGAAGCGTTGACCGCCGGGAAGCGTTTCAGCGCTTCGGTGGCCGCCTTGACGAAGAACGACATGAAGCCCAGGCGCACGCCGTTGTGGGTCTTCTCGAACAGTTCCTTGTACTTCGAACGCAGGTCCATGATTGGCTTCATGTTCACTTCGTTGAAGGTGGTCAGCATCGCCATGTTCGACTGTGCTTCGACCAGGCGCTTGGCCACGGTGGCACGTACGCGAGTCATCGGTACGCGCTTCTCGGTGCGGTCGCCAGCGGCGAAGACCGGTGCGGCGGCAGCCGGAGCAGCAGCCTTGGCCGGAGCGGCAGCAGGAGCAGCCTTCTTCGCGGCAACGGCAGCCACCACGTCTTCCTTGGTCACGCGACCGCCCTTGCCGGTGCCGGCAACGGAAGCGATGTTGATGCCGTTCTCTTCAGCCAGCTTGCGGGCAGCCGGTGCAGCGATCGGGTCATCTTCGCCGTCAGCGGCGGCAGGAGCGGCAGCCTGGGCGGCAGCTGGAGCGGCAGCAGCAGGAGCGGCGGCTACACCACCTTCCTCGATGGTGCCCAGTACTTGCGCGGACAGCACGGTGTCGCCTTCGTTGGCAACGATGCTGCCCAGGACGCCGTCGGCCTCAGCCAGGACTTCCAGTACGACCTTGTCGGTTTCGATGTCGACGATCAGGTCGTCGCGCTTGACCGCTTCGCCCGGCTTCTTGTGCCAGGTGGCAACGGTGCCATCGGCAACCGATTCCGGAAATTGGGGGGCTTTGATCTCGATAGCCATTATCTGTGGTTCCTTAAATTCGGTTTCAGGTGCGCGAGGCGTTAAACAGTAAAGGCATCTTGCAGCAGTTTTTCCTGCTGCTCAGCGTGCATCGAGGCATAACCACACGCCGGTGCAGCGGAGGCGTCACGTCCGGCGTACTCGAGTACGAGGGACTTGTTGTGACCGCTGAGGATACGGCGGAAGTGATGCTGGCTGCTGTACCAGGCGCCCTGGTTCATCGGCTCTTCCTGACACCAGACCGCATGCTTGAGGTTGGTGTAAGGCGCCAGGATTTCGGCCAGGTCGTCCTCGGGGAACGGATACAACTGCTCGATACGCACGATGGCGATATCGTCACGCTCTTCGGCGCGGCGTTTCTCCAGCAGGTCGTAGTAGACCTTGCCGCTGCAAAGCACGATGCGCTCGACCTTTTTCGGGTCCAGGGCGTCGACTTCCGGGATAACGGTCTGGAACGAACCTTCCGCCAGATCTTCCAGGGTGGAGATGGCCAGCTTGTGACGCAGCAACGACTTTGGCGTCAGCACGATCAGCGGCTTGCGCAGCGGACGGATGACCTGACGACGCAGCAGATGGTAGATCTGGGCCGGGGTGGTCGGCACGCAGACCTGGACGTTGTGCTCGGCGCACAGCTGCAGGTAGCGCTCCAGACGGGCCGAGGAGTGCTCCGGACCCTGGCCTTCATAACCATGCGGCAGCAGCATGGTCAGACCGCACAGACGGCCCCACTTGTGCTCGCCACTGGTGATGAACTGGTCGATAACCACCTGTGCACCGTTGGCGAAGTCGCCGAACTGGGCTTCCCAGATCACCAGCGCGTTCGGCGTGGTGGTCGAGTAGCCATATTCGAACGCCAGCACCGCCTCTTCCGACAGGAACGAGTCGTACAGGTCGAAACGTGGCTGGTTGTCGTACAGCTTCTGCAGAGGGATGTAGGTGGTCGCATCCTTCTGGTTGTGCAGTACGGCATGACGGTGCGAGAACGTACCACGGCCGATGTCCTGGCCGGTCATGCGGATCGGGTGACCTTCGAACAGCAGGGTCGCGTACGCCATGGTTTCGGCGTAGCCCCAGTTGATCGGCAGGCCGCCGGCTTGCATCTTCTGGCGGTCTTCGTAGATTTTCGCGACCTGGCGCTGAACCACGAAGCCTTCAGGGGTTTCCAGCAGCTTGGCGGACAGTTCCTGCAGGGTCTTCAGGTCGAAACGGGTGTCGTGACGCGCGGTCCAGGCGTGGCCCAGGTATGGACGCCAGTCGACGAACAGTTCCTTGTTGGGTTCCTTGACCAGGCTCTTCACCACGTGCAGGCCGTTGTCCAGGGCGTTGCGGTACTCGTCGACCTTGGCCTGGACGCGGGCTTCGTCCAGTACCTTGGCCTGGACCAGACGCTCGGCGTACAGCTCGCGGGTGGTGCGCTGCTTGGTGATCTGCTGGTACATCAGCGGTTGGGTACCGCTTGGCTCGTCGGCCTCGTTGTGGCCGCGACGGCGGTAGCAGACCAGGTCGATCACCACATCGCGCTTGTATTGCATGCGGTAGTCGACGGCCAGTTGGGTCACGAACAGCACGGCTTCCGGATCGTCACCATTCACATGGAGGATCGGCGCCTGGATCATCTTGGCAACGTCGGTGGCGTACTCGGTGGAACGCGAGTCCAGCGGGTTGCTGATGGTGAAACCGACCTGGTTGTTGATCACGATGTGGATCGTGCCGCCGGTCTTGAAGCCGCGGGTCTGCGACATCTGGAAGGTTTCCATGACCACGCCCTGACCGGCGAACGCCGCGTCACCGTGGATGGAAATCGGCAGTACCTTGTCACCGCTGGCGTCGTTGCGACGGTCCTGACGGGCGCGAACCGACCCTTCGACCACCGGCGAAACGATTTCCAGGTGGGACGGGTTGAACGCCATGGCCAGGTGGACTTCGCCGCCGGTGGTCATTACGTTGGAGGAGAAGCCCTGGTGGTACTTCACGTCACCGGAGCCCAGCTCGACCTTCTTCTTGCCTTCGAACTCGTCGAACAGCTCGCGCGGGTTCTTGCCGAAGGTGTTGACCAGTACGTTCAGACGGCCACGGTGGGCCATGCCGATAACGATTTCCTTGGCGCCGTAGGAACCGGAACGCTGGATCATTTCGTCCAGCATCGGGATCAGGCTTTCGCCACCTTCCAGACCGAAACGCTTGGTGCCCGGGTATTTGGTGCCCAGGTATTTCTCCAGACCTTCCGCCGCGGTGACGCGCTCGAGCAGGTGGCTCTTGACGTCTGGGGAGATGGTCGGACGGCCGCGAACGCTTTCCAGCCGCTGCTGGAACCACTGGCGCTGCTCGGAGTCGACGATGTGCGTGAACTCGGCGCCAATGGTGCGGCAATATGTCTGCTGCAAGGCTTCGTGAATTTCGCGTAGGCTCGCTTCCTCCTTGCCGATGAACAGGTCGCCGGCACGGAAGGTCGTATCAAGATCGGCATTGGTCAAGCCGTAATGATTGATCGACAGGTCAGCAGGTGCAGGACGCTGCCAGAGTCCCAGCGGATCGAGCTGGGACGCCTGGTGGCCACGCATCCGGAAGGCCTGGATCAATCGCAGCACTTCAACCTGCTTCTTCTCGTGCTCACTGCTCACGCTGCCGGCGGAAACCGGTTGAGCGCGGCGCTGGTTCTTCGCCAGCAGCACGAAATGATCGCGGATTGTCGAGTGCGATACATCAGTGGCAGAGTTGCCGTCGGAAGGCAACGTCTGAAATTTGGTGCGCCATTCTTCTGGCACAGCGTTAGGGTCGTGCAGGTAGAGCTCATAAAGCTCTTCCACATAGGCTGCGTTACCACCTGAAAGATAGCCGCTTTCCCACATGCGCTGCATCACGCTTTCTTGCATGCTTGGTCACCCTCGGTTAGGGGACACCACCGGCGAATACACCAAGCAAGCTTGAAGCAGTCGGAATACAGCGACCAAAACAAGCCACTCAGAATCACGCTGATAGTCCGGGTACCAGCCCGGATGCCCCTGCTGGTCTTCATTTCTTCAAAATAAGAGCAACAGCCTTGTAAGCCATTGCTCTGGTTAAACTGCGGCGCCGGTTCAAGCCTGCGCCACAGCCTCTACGGGTGTTGCGGTCCTACGGTTACAACAGCTGAGTCACACGCCGCTTTGCAGCAGCATGTTACGGATGTGACCAATGGCCTTAGTCGGGTTCAGGCCCTTGGGACATACGTTGACGCAGTTCATGATGCCGCGGCAGCGGAATACGCTGAACGGATCATCGAGCGAAGCCAGGCGCTCGGAAGTCTTGGTGTCGCGGCTGTCTGCCAGGAAGCGGTAGGCTTGCAGCAGAGCGGCCGGACCCAGGAACTTGTCCGGGTTCCACCAGAAGGATGGGCAGGAGGTCGAGCAGCAGGCACACAGAATGCACTCGTACAGACCGTCCAGCTTGTCACGCTCTTCCGGCGACTGCAGACGCTCGATGGCCGGAGCCGGCGTGTCGTTCTGCAGGAATGGCTTCACCTTCTCGTATTGCTTGTAGAAGATGCTCATATCGACGACCAGGTCACGGATCACCGGCAAACCTGGCAGCGGACGAATGACCAGCTTGTTACCCTTGACCACGGAGGACAGCGGCGTGATGCACGCCAGGCCGTTCTTGCCGTTGATGTTCATGCCATCGGAACCGCAAACGCCTTCACGGCAGGAACGACGATAGGAGAAACCCTCGTCCTGTTCCTTGATCAGCGCCAGCACGTCCAGGACCATCAGGTCCTTGCCACCGGTATCGACCTGGAATACCTGGGTTTTCGGGGCCGAGTCGGTGTCGGGGTTGTAACGATAAACTTCGACTTGCAACATGGCGGCCACCCTTAGTAAGTCCGGACTTTAGGCTCGAAAGCCGGTACGGTTTTTGGCGAGAAGTTAACAGCACGTTTGGCAACGCGTTTCTCACCCGGGAAGTACAGGGTGTGGCACAGCCAGTTTTCATCGTCGCGATCTTCGAAGTCTTCACGGGCGTGGGCACCGCGGGACTCTTTACGCACTTCGGCAGCGATGGCGGTGGCTTCGGCCACTTCCAGCAGGTTCTGCAGTTCCAGTGCTTCGATACGGGCGGTGTTGAACGCCTGCGACTTGTCGTTGATCTTGACGTTGGCGATACGCTCGCGCAGCTGGGCCAGCTGGGCGATACCCTTCTGCATGTATTCGCCAGTACGGAATACACCGAAGTAGTTCTGCATGCAGCTTTGCAGCTCGCGACGCAGGGTCGCCACGTCCTCGCCATCGGTACGCGCATTCAGCGCGGACAGGCGGGCCAGGGCCGCGTTGATGTCGGCTTCGGTGGCGTCGTCGTACTCGATACCGTCGGTCAGCGCCTTTTCCAGGTGCAGGCCGGCAGCACGGCCGAAGACCACCAGGTCGAGCAGCGAGTTGCCGCCCAGGCGGTTGGCGCCGTGAACCGATACGCAAGCCACTTCACCTACTGCGAACAGGCCAGGGATGATGGTGTCTTCGCCGTCGGCGTTCTGGGTGATGGCCTGGCCATGGATGTTGGTGGCAACGCCGCCCATCATGTAGTGGCAGGTCGGAACGACCGGAACCGGAGCAACGACCGGGTCGACGTGGGCGAAGGTCTTGGACAGTTCGCAGATACCTGGCAGGCGGCTGTGCAGCACTTCCTCGCCGAGGTGGTCGAGCTTGAGCATCACGTGGTCGCCATTCGGGCCACAACCGTTGCCGGCGATGATTTCCTTCACCATCGAACGGGCAACCACGTCGCGACCCGCCAGGTCCTTCGCGTTCGGAGCATAACGCTCCATGAAACGCTCGCCGTGCTTGTTGATCAGGTAACCACCTTCACCACGGCAACCCTCGGTCACCAGTACACCGGCGCCGGCAATACCGGTCGGGTGGAACTGCCACATCTCGATGTCTTGTACCGGTACGCCAGCACGCAGGGCCATGCCAACGCCGTCACCGGTGTTGATCAGGGCGTTGGTGGTCGAAGCGTAGATACGACCGGCGCCGCCGGTGGCCAGGACGGTGGCCTTGGAGCGGATATAGCTGGTTTCGCCGGTTTCGATGCAGATGGCGATCACACCGACGAACGCGCCTTCCTGGTTCTTCACCAGGTCAACGGCATAGTATTCGTTCAGGAAGGTGGTACCGGCCTTCAGGTTGCCCTGGTACAGAGTGTGCAGCAGTGCGTGACCGGTACGGTCGGACGCCGCGCAGGTACGTGCAGCCTGGCCGCCCTTGCCGAAGTCCTTGGACTGGCCACCGAACGGACGCTGGTAGATACGGCCGGATTCGGTACGGGAGAACGGCAGACCCATGTGGTCCAGTTCGAAGACCGCAGCCGGGCCTTCCTGACACATGTATTCGATAGCGTCCTGGTCACCGATGTAGTCGGAACCCTTGACGGTATCGTACATGTGCCAGCGCCAGTCGTCGTTCGGGTCGGCCGAAGCGATGGCGCAGGTGATGCCACCCTGGGCGGATACGGTGTGCGAACGGGTCGGGAACACCTTGGTGATCACGGCTGTCTTGTGACCGCCCTGAGCCAGCTGCAGCGCGGCGCGCATGCCCGCACCGCCGCCGCCGATGATGATGGCATCGAAAGAAATCGTTGGAATGTTAGCCATGAATCAGATACCCCAGAGAATCTGCACACCCCAGACGAAGTACGCGAACATTGCAACGCCGCATACCACCTGGAAAAGGAAACGCACAACAGTCGCGGACTTGCCGAACGCCATCGGCGTCAGGTAGTCGGTCGCGATGGTCCACATGCCGACCCAGGCGTGAGCGCCCAGGGCCACCAGGGCCAGCAAGCTGAAGATGCGCATCCAGCCGTGAGAGAACAGCTCATGCCATTGACCATAGCCAAGGCCTGGGTTCGCGATGATGTATCCGATCAGGAACAGGAAGTATGCCGCGAGAACAACCGCCGACACGCGCTGTGCCATCCAGTCATAGAGGCCCGAACGCGAGAGGTTCGTGACGTTGGTTACCATATCCAAACTCCTGCCAGAACGATTACCACCACGGAAACGGCGATAACGATTTTCGAGCCCAGCTTGCCGCCTTCCAGCGTCTCACCGATGCCCATGTCCATGATCAAATGGCGCACACCGGCGACCAGGTGATACAGCAAGGCGGACAGGATGCCCCAAATCACTAGCTTGGCTAGCGGACTGGTCAGACACGCTTTCACCTGACCGAAGCCTTCCTCGGAGCTCAGCGACTTGTCCAATGCGTAGAGCATGATGGCCAGGCTGACAAAGAGGATGACACCGGAAATACGGTGAAGAATGGACGTGTAAGCAGTGACTGGGAGTTTGATGGTCCTTAGGTCTAGGTTTACAGGTCGTTGGCTTTTCACGGCTTTTTTCACACTGAAGAGCCCCTAACAATCAGGGCAAAGTTGTTGGGCAAGTGCACTGGTCAGGTACCCACCACCCAGGGAGTGACGACCCCCAATAAATCAGGCCCAAAAGCCCTTGGCGGTCGGACGCCGAGTATAGACAGTTAGGCTACTAATGACAACGCAAAGGACTACCCCCAATGGTGCATTGCGTTAGCCGCGCAAAAGGCGTAAATAGCCGTCAATTTCGAGGAAAAGCACTGCTCAAAGCCTTCTGGCGTAAGACTTTTGGCAAATTGACTTTCGAATTTATCTCTCTATAGTGATGCGGGCCCTGCGTGGGGGGCCTGTCAGATGATTTCAAGCATAAATAGGAGGCCACATGGCTGACAAAAAAGCGCAGTTGATCATCGAGGGCGCAGCCCCCGTCGAGCTGCCCATTTTAACCGGCACCGTTGGTCCCGATGTAATCGACGTGCGGGGCCTGACGGCCACGGGCCGGTTCACATTCGACCCTGGCTTCATGTCGACCGCTTCCTGCGAGTCGAAGATCACCTATATCGACGGCGATAACGGCATCTTGCTGCATCGTGGCTACCCGATCGAGCAACTTGCCGAAAAATCCGATTACCTGGAAACCTGCTACCTGCTGCTCAACGGCGAACTGCCGACTGCCGAGCAAAAGGCCAAGTTCGTCAGCAACGTGAAGAACCACACCATGGTTCACGAGCAGTTGAAGAGCTTCTTCAACGGCTTCCGCCGCGACGCCCACCCGATGGCCGTGATGTGCGGCGTGGTCGGTGCACTGTCGGCCTTCTACCACGACTCCCTGGACATCAATAACCCCCAGCACCGCGAAATTTCGGCGGTCCGCCTGGTGGCCAAGATGCCGACCCTGGCAGCGATGGTGTACAAGTACTCCATGGGCCAACCCATGATGTACCCGCGCAACGACCTGTCGTACGCGGAAAACTTCCTGCACATGATGTTCAACACCCCGTGCGAGATCAAACCGATCAGCCCGGTGCTCGCCAAGGCCATGGACCGGATTTTCATCCTCCACGCCGACCACGAGCAGAACGCCTCGACCTCCACCGTGCGCCTGGCCGGTTCCTCGGGCGCCAACCCGTTCGCCTGTATCGCCGCCGGTATCGCCGCACTGTGGGGCCCTGCCCACGGCGGTGCGAACGAAGCGGTACTGACCATGCTCGATGAAATCGGCGATGTCTCGAACATCGACAAGTTCATCGCCAAGGCCAAGGACAAGAACGATCCGTTCAAGCTGATGGGCTTCGGTCACCGCGTCTACAAGAACCGTGACCCTCGTGCCACCGTGATGAAGCAGACCTGCGACGAAGTGTTGAAGGAACTGGGCATCAAGAACGATCCACAACTGGAACTGGCCATGCGCCTGGAAGAGATCGCCCTGACCGATCCGTACTTCATCGAGCGCTCGCTGTACCCGAACGTCGACTTCTACTCGGGGATCATCCTCAAGGCGATCGGCATTCCAACCAGCATGTTCACCGTGATCTTCGCCCTGGCGCGGACCGTCGGCTGGATCTCCCACTGGAAGGAAATGCTCTCCAGCCCGTACAAGATCGGCCGTCCACGCCAGCTGTACACCGGCTATGAGTCGCGTGACATCACGCAGCTGGAAGACCGCAAGTAAGGTCTGCCTCGCGTAACATCTTTGCTGCACCGGAAACGGCCTCTCCCCAGAGGCCGTTTTCATTTGTGTTGTGAGGCGATCGGCATTGCCCGCGACACCTCTCTCCCAAAAACGCCCCCAGCCTTTCGACCGGGAGCGCTTTTCATTCAGCCAGGTTGCGGCATCC
>NZ_AQOH01000059.1 GCF_000364705.1 Pseudomonas fuscovaginae SE-1
CAGTCGGAAACCGAATCGCGAGTAATATCCGCAATAATCAAGTATAGAACTTATGTGATAAAAAGCAGCCCCCTCCTCGCCAAGAGCAGTCAGAACAGCCTTCTTTATAATCTTTTGCGGTGAAGCAGCGAACCTTCCCACCGCAAATTTATTAATACCCCGTAGATTATTTAGTCGACCGTAAGGCGTATTGGAAAGAATGGTAACATCTCTTTTATTCCTATACGCATTAGCTACATCCAGCAAATAAAAACTCTTTCCCGAGCCATTAGGCCCTACAATGATCGCCACAGCATCATCATCCGCGATGCCTTCATTAAATCCAATATCACTGAGCATTCTGACTCCCTAAGCTCGATTTCTGCAAACTGCAAAAATATCCCTTCTTAATCCTAAAACCTAGTAAGTTCGACTACTCAACCTATACGCCAAACCTACGCCTAGAGAATCGTCGCCCCGAGTAAAATGCCTTTTTGGCTGGCTTCTTCGCAGGCCTCGGCTTGAAATCGCATTCTCGATAGTTACTGCAGGTGACGAATTTCCCGTGCTTTCCGTCCTTGACCACCAGGTCACCCACGTTACAGCTAGGGCATGGATAGAGTTTGATAGGAGTCCCGTGGATGTCCTCGACCTCAAGAGCGCCTTCCTGCACCAGTTCCTTCAAAAATACCGACACCTGCTTGTCCACCGTGAACATCACCACTGTCCGCCTTGCACGCGTGAGGGCGACATAGAAGAGACGCCGTTCTTCTGCGAACAGGTATGAATCTCCTGCCGGCATTACCAGACTCAGGACAGCGTCATCTGTCATCGTGCTTGGGAAGCTCCGACCACGCTTCATACTCACCATGGCGGGTAAAATCACGTAGTCGGCTTCGGTACCCTTGGATCGATGAACGCTCAAGAACGAGAGTTCAACAAGGCCTCGGCATTTCGCCTGCCAGTTCTCAGGAACGTAGCCTATCTCGTCGTTGTAACGCCCGAGGATGCATACCTTAATCAAGCGATCGCTCGCTTTCGGGATCGAACCGTCCTTCAGGCCTGCAAGCAGACTCTCAAGGAATGTGACGATGGCAGGCCCGATCTCTTTTTTGGCCTGTACCATCACGGCCCGAAGTACCGGGCCCACCGCAGGTGTTGCCGAGACAACTGTTTTAGTGAGCTGCACAGGGTTTTTGCTGACAAACCGGCTCGAGACGTCGCACAGGTCTTGCGGGCATCTGAAGGTCTGCTGCAGCTTCAGCAACTGCCCGGAACCAAAAAACCTCTTGAAGTCCGTCATCATCGAAACATCAGAGCCGGCGAATCTGTTGATCGATTGCCAATCATCGCCAACTGCAAAGAAATGGCGTCCTGGCTCACCTACCAATGCTCTACACAGCCGCGCTCGCGCCCTGGATGCGTCCTGGAACTCATCAGCCATAACCAGTCGGAATTTCGGCTTACAGCGTCCCTGCTCCACGTGCTCAGCGGCCTGCACAAGCATGTCCTCAAAATCCAGTCCACCAACGTCTTCCAGTGCTCGATTCCAGGCATCCATCACAGGCCAGAGGATATCCAGGAACATATTGTAGCGATGTGTGAATAGCCCCGACGACAGCCCGCCGACACGAGCCCGCAAATCTTCCTGGGTCAGGCAGTTGCTTTTCACGTGAGCGATGAAGGTTCGGATCAGCCCAATCAACTTCATCTCCGATAGCGGTGGCTGACGATTTGGAGGTAAGGGGCGATCAGGGTTTGGGGCGAGCTGGATCCCTCGGCTCGTGAGCTCACGTGTCAGGTGCTCAATCCAGGTGTTATCACGGATCTGGTGAGAGGTTGTCTCGATGAGTTGCGTGCCATGCTGTCGATGCAGCGCGCGCTTCCACACGGTATCTTCAAGGTACCCCTCAAAGTGATCCGGGGGCTTCCCATTGCCATCCAAGGCAAAATGCTCGTGGTACAACCCAATCGCTGGGTAATAGAAATCTGGGTGGTACTGGCTGTGGGTCGCGGTGGCGGTCTCATGCTCATATGAGCGTTCATACACATACTCGACGCCGTTGTAGTGCAGCCAGTTGGCGATCATGCACTCCTCCAGGCTTTTGACCGGATCGCCCTGCAGAGGGACGAGACGGCCAGACTTGGAGCCGGTCTTTGGAGGTATCTTCATTGCCTTGAAGGTTGGAAGATCACGACCGAATACGAGCCGGAACAAGTCCCATCGGCTGCGGAATGCGATAGAACTGTCCTTTAACCCATCAACAAGCGTTTCCAGCTTCTCGAATGCCAGTTTTTCCTTGACCACCCAATCGGGAACACGCGGTTTCTTTCCAGTGGCGTAGCCGATGATGGCGAGGCCTAGCCTGTGGAAGGTCTTAGCACGAACCTTGACTCCGTCCATTCCCAGGCGCTTGAACGATTGTTCCGCACGCTCAGCCAGCTCTTTTGCTGCGTCCTTGTTGAACGCCAACATCACGATTTCTTTGGGTTGAAAAAAGCCACGGTCAATAGCGTAGGCTGCCTTCGCGACCATGGTGGACGTCTTGCCAGACCCTGCGGACGCCGCCACTTGAACACGGTTATCGAAACAAATAACTGCCTCGGCCTGTTCGTCGTTCAACGCGCGCTTTTCCACGTTCGAGAGCAACTTGCTGGAGGCGACCCGCTCTCTCTCGGTATGCGCTTTGTTCTCCGTTACCCAGTGAGCCGTCCAATCCTTTCGAAAGGCAACCAATGAGTTTTGTACATCCAAGTGCTGTAGCCCCAAAGACTTTCTCAGGTCTTCGTCTTCCAGCAGGGTGTTCAGCTCCTTCTCAGGCATAGAGAGCACAGGCCTGATGGCCTGCAGTGCCATTTGCTGTTCATGAGTAACCCAGCGTCTTTGGGCTCTGGAATTAGTCAGCAGGCGCTCTGCATCGGCCAACCACGTCGTGACGAGCGCATATGCAGCCCTGAAGCGCTCGACTCGCGCGAGCTTGAGCCGCTCGGCCTCCGCCAGTCTCTCTGCTACAAGACGCTGGTGATCATCCATCACGCCCGTGATTACTTCGTTGAGGCTCACCACAGCCGTGTTAGGCAGGCCCCTTAACATACCGTCCAACAAGGACAGGCGGCCCCAGAGAACACCTCGGTGCACGCTGATGCGGTCACCTCGATCTAGATTGATCTCGACTCTCTCATCATTCACGTGTAATTCGAAACGCCCGTTTATCAAACGCAACGACCACGGCGACGATCCGGTAAACAGGCGGCCAAAAAACGATGGTCTCCATACATATTCCCTTGCCAAAAACGACCTCCCCCACGATGACAATGCGTGGGCGAAAAGCTGCCCACTACCTTCCAAGGTAGGTATTCATACCCTAAACAGAGAACAATCCCAACGGCCAAGAAAGCGCTCCCGACTTAAATAGGCTAGGTGCCCATTGAGGAATACGAAGTTGTGGCCTTCGACGAGGCAGGTTGCGAACTGGCAGGTAGACTTCGCTTTTGATTTCAAAGGAACGAGAATGATGACTGATCCAAAGCGGATTGCTGGGGATGATTGTTCGATTGCGGCGCCCCCAGAGGTTGATCAGAAAGGGCTTCAGCGCGAGCGGCAGACGCCTGAACAATGGTTACGGACGAACCGCCAGGCCATGAAGCGCTACAACGAACGTGTCACAGCACATGATGTATTTAGCGCTGGAGTGCGGTGCTTCTAGCCTGATCGGCCTCTGATACGTCTATAAGTACGGACAAAGGTTTCTCAACTGGCGCCTGTACGCGTCCTGGCGTTTGATTACGACGAGTTCGAGGTCATGACTCGGCACTGCCCTTCGGAGGATGAATTACTGTCAGCGTGCTACCGGATTTCCAAATGCGCTGAGGAGAAGCGGATCTATCCTAGGCTGCCCTTCACGGATCTACCGCCGCACTAATAAGGATTGGGGCACGAACAAAGTGGTCGGCAGCCCCCCCTTGGAATCGGTTTTGCCGATGCCTCCCTGCCTGCTCGACCTACAAGGCACTGCTGACCAATCACCGGATCAACAGGTTCGTCAGTAGGTGCAGATGCTCCTCATCATCCAACGATACAGCTATGGAACCAGACCTGGACATCTCAACCTGGACGGGCTTGGAGTCGTACTGGTAGACAATTTTGATTTTGTCGATCGGCGCAGCCCGCCCACCTGTGATCTCCAATAGCTTCGTCATCGCGTTACCGGTGGAAGCAATGTCGACCCGGTAGCTGCTTTCAATATCGAAGGTTACTGCCCCTGACACGATTCGCTTGGCCATCACTCTGGTGAAACGCTTGTCAGCCTTGAGCTGCTGATAAACCGAGGAAATGTCTGGCTTCACAATCTCCAGCGCGAAATTAGTCCCCGTCGCGGCCCGGATCAGCTCCACGAACGGTTTCAGATCTTTGGCAGGCGAACTCATGCAAATCGAAAATCGATCCTGGCCCAATACCTCGATAACCATATCGAAGCTGATGAACATCGAGTAACTCGACTCCACCGTCTCACCCAGAGGGTTTGTGAACAACTGGGTGATGTCTCGCTGCTCGTGGTACCGGAATGTGGCCTGGTCGTCCAGAATCTCGATCGGCTCAACACCCACGCGATTATGGTCGTTGAACGGTTGCCGACGAAGTCCATGCACAAGGGTCTGAAAGTCGATTCGAGCGGTCAGAACCCAGAGTTTCAGCCGCTTTGACTTCATACCTTCAAGCTCCTTTCGATGTCATCCAATGTCTTCTGCGCCGCCTCTTCTAGCCGTAGTTTGAGCTTTTGCTCGAACACAGGCTCGGCACGCACGAGGTTCTTGGCGTACTTTCCATTGTGGTAGTTGTAGACACCTTTAACGATGTAGGAGAAGTCGCAGTACTTAGCCTGGTTGCCAAACTGGGCCTCGAATTGCACGATTTCCGACCCGACGAGCTTTTCGCGAGCTGTCCATCGAATTTTCCACAGATAAAAACCGTGGCCCTCAAGCTCCATGAGCTGCTTTGACTCCAAAACGCCTTTGCCTTTCAAAGACGCCTTGTCGATGCGGATGATCTTGTGACTCTTGGCTTCGGGTTGCGGCTTGGCCAGTTCAGCCTCAGGATCGTCGCCCTCACCCTCCTCGCCCTCATAATCAGAGTCGACCTCAATCGAATCTTCGATCACCAGCGCCTCATCACTGAGATCCAGGTCATCATCCTCTCGATCCTTCGGGTTGAACGTGGACACGTCGACCACATCTACCACCTCCATATCCCTGAGGTTACGGATCAGGCTGCGAAGGAAGTTCGTCCTGATGCCCGCGTCCGAGATCGCCTCCAAGGAAATGGTTCGGGTCGCCACATCTTGATCAGTGGCGATCTCGATCTGGGAGTACAACTGATCCGTGATGTCCTTGAACTTGTCGTTCATCGGCCCAGTGATTTTCCAACCACTGCCTTGCTTCTCAATGATCACCTCTGCCGTCTTCTCAACCACCTGGCGGAACTCCGCCTGGCTTAGATCAAGCTTCTGGTATTTGACGGTGAGCTTGAGTTGATCACCATGGATGGCAACCTCAGCTTGTTCGTGTTGATCATCAATCAACCACTCCTTGACGGAGTTGAGGGCGTCCGCCAGCTTTTCTTTGGGAACAGCGGAGGTGACGACCACATTGGTAGTTTTCTCACGACTGTCACGGCCACCCACCAAGAGCGATAGGTTCCGATAGTCGTAGTAATCGTGGAACAAAGCACTGAAGCGATTGGCCAGGAATTTTTTGTCCGACTCATTCGAGATCACGATCCCCCTGGAGAGAAAGACCTTTCTGAGTTCGGCGCTCGTGAGGCTTCGCTGCGTGAGCGCATCGAAAATTGCCTTGTCGGATGCGAAGTACAGACTACCCATTCTCATTTTTAGCTCGCTCCCATCCGATCGCTTCGGGCTTATAGTTCGGAATTGCGTGATTCACGATGTCCAGCTCGATCGCCTGCAGTTTGCGTTTGCGATTTTCGTCCTCCCCCCACTCAGTCACATAGCTGTTGATGGCAGCATTGAAGTTGCTGAGGATGCTGGGGTGATGGTAGCGATTGGCAACCCTGATCCGGATCTTCAAGTCCTTGTTGGCGTTAAGAATCTGGAACCTAGACAGCGCATCGAAGAGATATCTGAACTCGATCTCGGAGCTACCGTCGCGGCGATAATAGATCAGATAACCCTCGCCATACGTCTCGGCCAACGCCTTGGCTTTCTCGCAGTAAGAGATCACCTCTTTGTGGTGGATGATCATATATGGCGAGGCAATCAGTTCAGCGGTGGCCGCACGCTCCCAGTATTCGCCACTGGCCTTGTGCAAAACTAGGTCAGGGTAATAGAAGGTGTAGTTGTCCTTCGGGAATGTCCCCTTGGCCCTGAGGGCGTTCACATCGACCTGCAGCGTGTTCAGGTAATTGATCAGGGAAGGTTCAACGATATGAACCTGCTGACCATCCTTGATGTGCAGGTTCTCACCCTTGTAATCCTTGAAGTGGTCGTAAAAATCCTTGTCGTATTCGTCATCATGATTGAAGACGAACAGCATCCCACGCACTTCGTACTTTTCACGTTTTGCCAAATGGTACCGCGCCTGCCATTCCCCCGAGGAACGGGCACAGTCGATGCTCTTCCCCAAGGACTTCAAGGCCTTTTTGATCGAGTCCAGGGTGATCGAACCCACCGCATAGCTCTTCAAATCAGTGTGAAGGTAGACAGCCTTGTTCAGATAGGGGTCTGCATACTTGAACACCACGTCGGTGGGATGCGTGTGCTCAGACTTCTTCTGAGGAGCATGCGTTTCCGGCTTCACACAGACGAAATTGAGGTTCGCAGGCCCCTCTTTCTTCCAACGGAAGAAGCTGAAGATGTCATTGGAAACGAGCTCAGCAAGCCTCGCAATTTTTTCGGTTTCGCCGCCTGACATGGTTGTTCCCGTCACGAAATGAATGCGCAGGAACGGTGACAGCAGGGGATCGTTGGCCCATGCCGATGAGATGCGTCCTGCAGTAAAGATGGCTTCATGCCAGCACAAGCTACCCGAAAATGGCGAGCATCACCACCGCGAGCCCTTCCAAGCTTGTGCCGCTCGTCGGGGTTGCGACAGCACACTCGAATCAATTTCAGGGGCGAAAACAAACGAGGATTCAGGGATTTGGCCGCTAGGGAGAGTCAGCGATTGGACAGTCCGCCCACGCCATTTTTAGAAGTGCTTAGAGAGGCTGAAAGCCTTGAATCATGGGGCCTAGAGCGGTGTGAGGACTGACCTCAAGTCGCTATGGAAATCTGACCTCTACAGGAGGAACAAAACCAAAAGGCATAAAAAATCAATCACAAAGAACATTTTGTGATTTGAGATTTTACATTACAGTAAATACCATCCGGCGCCCAACATTACACCACAAGCCGGAACCTTTGTCAATATATGAATAAATCGACGATTGCCTTGGTGGGCCAAGGCCTACATTCTGCCCCGAAAGACTCGCAAAAGCAGCCGGCCCGAAACAGCACCATCCAAGAAATGAACAGCCTCACTCTGGTCAAGTGCGAGCCACCCAGGCTCTACGAGACGGCAACCGGTGCCCCGTTGGATTTCTACAACGAGTTCACTGAGCACCTCTGGGGCGAGATTGGCACCAGCTACGCAAGGAACTCAATCATCGGCTTTGAGAGGGGTGGGCGTGTCTTTACCGAGTTCCTTTATGAAACAGGCGCCCTCTCTGGCCGCCTTGACCCTGCTACGGCTTCGAAAACCATGAAGCTTTTCCCGTCCTATCTCATCGACGGTGCGAACGCCAAAGATCCGATTGTCCGGCAGGCAGCCATTCGAACGGGCCGCAAAACGATCTCTGCCGCATCAGCAGGCCAATACATCGCAGGTGCCAATCTGATGCTGGAGGTCTGCAGCACAATCACGTTCGAACAGGCAGAAATAGCCTCAGTTCTCGCTGGCCAGCCTCCCCAGGCACAGGTGCATGCATTGCCAGAGCTCAAGCCCAGGGTGCGCAGCCCTCAGGAATTGGCTCAAATCCATGCCAACACGCTGCAGGTCAAACCCACTCTTGGCGCCGGTGCAGAGAAAGCCAAGGGCGGATTGCGCGCTCCTAAAGTCAAGAAAAAGAAGGAGGCGAAACACATCGGCATCCCGCACATTCTGCCGATGCTTGAAAACGCCCCAACTCCACTGGACGGCCTGATCTGGAGCTTTGGGCTCGGGAGTTTGAGGTTATCGGAAGCGATGGGGATACGCTTGGAGGACATTGACGTCCATAAGAGGATCATACGCGTCGAAGACCCCCATGGTTTGCGTGACACAACGAACAAGGAAAGCTTTGGCTTCAAAGGCCGTAAGACGGCTGTTGTGACAATGTTCGAGCCATTCAAGTCGATCTTCTGGCAGAAGCTAGCGGAGTACATGGCCGTGCGGCCTTGCTCCGATAGCCCTTGGCTGTTGTTGTCGCTTGATGAGGACACCTATGGCATCCCTCTCTGCGAGCGCAAAGCCAACACCGTAAACAGAGCAGTCAACCGCAGCATTCAAGCCACTCAGCAGAAACTGAAGTTCGTAGCGCCTCAAGGGAATTACTCGTCCCACGATTTCCGCCATACTTTCGGCGTGTGGGCACGTAACTATGTAGTGGTGCCGGGCCGGCCTAAGCCGGGCTTCGACCTTCCTGAAATTCAGCTGTTGATGGGCCATGCCGACCTCAAAAGCACTGAAATCTATGCCGCTGACTTGGGTATTCACACCCTTGTGGAGGTAGACGCTGCAAATGAACTCATCTACCACCGAGGCGCCGGGGTAAGCATCGACTACTACCGTGGCCAGGCCTATACACGACTGGGCGAGCAACTGCTTGAGCAGGGCCCAGAAGCGTGATCAATACTACTGACAGCTTTACCCTGCACGGCGACGATGTCCTGAGTAGTGCAGCGGCTATCTTGCAAGAGTTGGCTCAAAAAGCCATGGATGCCGAGACCGTATCAGGGAAGGCCAATCCTGAGCTTCTGAAAGACAAGCAGGCCAGGCATCGCCTGGCCGTGTCCATCTTCCTGCGGCATCGTAAAGGTCGGGCCTTAACCTATCCAGAGCTGAGCACCCTCTACGATCTCTGCCTCGTACCCGACAAACAACTCGAGGTCGGATTGCCCCTATATACGGAGCTCACGGGCGAATGTACGCCAGAACTGAAAGACGTTAGCGGAGTTCGCATCCCCATCCGGGCGATGTTCGTACTCTTGTGGGCCCAAGGAAAAGTTACCCTCCCCCACAGCTTCAACTTGAGTGGCGTATGGGCTAAGTATCCGGAGTTGATACAAAGCTCTCAGGGTTTCATTGACGAGATCGCTGGGCTAGGGGAGTTGAATCCGCAGCGTAACGCGCGACGCTTTCAGTACCGCGTGAATTGGAAAAGCCCTCAAGACATAGTTTTTGAAGAATTGTGGGAGATAGCGCCTCTAGTTGTAGACAAACAACGTGAAATCAAGAGCAAAGCGACAAAGGGTAGCAAATGTCTGGATTTTTCCTATCTATCCTGGCTTCGCCTGTTCGCAAAAAAATATCCATCGATTGTAAGTCCTGACCAAGCACGCCTGCTTGATGGCTATCATGCTCATCTGACTGCAACCAAATTCGAAGAGTCCAGCACAGAGAACAGAAAATCTTATGCGGACTTCGCAAAATACTGGGGATCGGTGAAACTCAGCCAGTCCAAAAGTGAAAACCTGGAGTCTAGGAGAGCACGCTATAATTCTGGACTTGATGGTCGCAAGAACAGAATACAGCAGAAAACCGAGGAAAAAGCAGCACGCCAAGAAACCCAAAACTGGGAAGCGCAAAGCGTATTGTCCCCTGAAGAGTATGCAGTATT